>CALKWU010000046.1 GCA_938004015.1 uncultured Oceanobacillus sp. | reverse complement strand
CGTTTTCAACATGTGGAGAATCCGACCGGAAACGAAACGCAACAACTGACGAATCAGGAAATCGCCAGCCATTTGGCATCCATTGCCAGCAATGTGCCTGAAGTGAATGAAGCCTCCGCTTTAGTGGCGGGGCCTTATGCCGTCGTTGCAATTGATGTCAATGAAGATATCGATCGTTCACGGGTCGGTTCCATCAAATATACCGTATCTGAGGCGTTATACCATGACCCTTGGGGGAAATCAGCAGTCGTCGTCGCGGATGGAGATTTGATGGCAAGATTACGCAGCATGGGAAATCAAATCCAACAAGGATATCCAATCAGGGGAGTCGTCGAGGAGTTGGCAGCGATTGTCGCAAGGTACATGCCGGAATTTCCGGTAATGGACGACAGGCCACAAGAACAGGATGACAATGAAGAAATGCTTCCAAACGATGAACAGAGGGAAATGGATCAGCTTGAAGAAGACCATTCCAATCAAAATTGATACTATTCGGAATGCTTCCAAACAGGTAGATTCTTCAATCGAACAAATTCGCACCATTTAAAGTCCATAAAAATTCCTAGCTATTTCCTATTATGGTATACTAATTTCATCATCACTACATGAGGTGAAAAGATGAAAGTCAAATGTACATTATGCGGCCGAATCGATGAACTACCTGATGATTCTCTCAAAGCAAAACGACTTCGTAACCGCCAATCCTACCTGTATCTATGTGATGATTGCCATGAACGGATCACCATCAAAACAAAAGCGCGTCACAAAACTGGTAAATTTAAACTATATCGCGAAAAAAAAGAACACGATGAATATATATAAAACACTGAAATTGAGGAAAGTAGTCTTCGGCATGTCGGTAAGCCATATGTGAAATGGCGCATTCGCCAAATTTGACGTGTTCTTTTCCGGAAGAAGCCAGTATGTTGAAACTATTCCCTTCAACATATGAAAAATCTTTAATAATTCCAAAAGACAAAGGCTTATGTTATGATTATGTCAATACTCTAAAAACAAGGTGGTACCGATGGCCGAAGAACGACTGCCTCCTGAAGAAAGACGGGAACGATTGAGACAAGAGGAATTAAAACATCCTTCCAGCAGCATCCACGGCGGAGGTTTACCAGACTTGGTCGGTGGGTTAAACTGGAAAGCCACAGGCATGATTGTCATTGTCATACTCATAGCGCTTTTAATC
Organism: uncultured Oceanobacillus sp.; assembly: GCA_938004015.1. Taxonomy (GTDB): domain Bacteria; phylum Bacillota; class Bacilli; order Bacillales; family Amphibacillaceae; genus Oceanobacillus. Next base: position 34,036 of record CALKWU010000046.1, on the reverse strand, counting down.
ATCGCTCTATTATAAGAAGCCTAATTGCTATATCACGAATATAAAAAACGCCTTTCCTTTTAGGAGGCGTTTTTTGATTTCCGTTGCAAGTACATTCTCGTCCTGTAAATCGATAAAACAATGACGATGATGACTAATGTTTCTGTCATCGGCATTTTCATGATGCTGAAAATCGTTGTGATATAGTTACCGACCAACAACATCGAATAGACGAAGACATTTTTCCAAAAGGATAATTTTCTTGCAAACCCTAATTTATAGGCAATTGCCGATAGAATCAAGTTGATCACATACATAATCCAAAAAATATTTTCGATTCCATGGTTTTCTACGATGTAATCAAGGATAATGCTGAAAGATCCAGTCATAATTTTGTCCCCCAAATCTTCATTCACTTCCCTAATGATACTAAAAGTTTAATGATGATGCTAGAAAAATGGGGTATTGACAAAAAAGATTCAAAAAACAGGCAGCTCACAAAATTTGCTGCCTGTTTTCCGTGATTCACTTTCGAGATTTTTTGGCGATTTCTTTTTGGAGCAGTTGTTTGAATTCTTCACTGGAAACGGTGGTTGTTGCTTTTTCACCGTAACGTCTGTAAGTCACTGTGCCTTCTTCCGTTTCTTTATCTCCAAGTACGAGGGAGAACGGAACTTTTTCCGTCTGCGCTTGACGGATCTTATAACCGATTTTTTCATCCCGCTCATCCACTTCAACGCGGATTCCTTCCCGCATCAATTCATCTGCCACTTTCTCGGCATATTCAAAATGAGCTTGAGGTGAAACCGGGATCACTTTCACTTGGACCGGAGCGAGCCAAGTTGGGAATGCACCTTTATACTCCTCGATAAGGAATGCAACGAAGCGTTCCATCGTAGAAACGACTCCACGGTGGATGACGACCGGACGATGTTCTTTCCCGTCTTCCCCGATGTAAGTCAAATCAAAACGCTCCGGAAGCAAGACATCGATTTGAACGGTGGATAATGTTTCTTCTTTTCCTAAAGCGGTTTTCACTTGAATGTCCAATTTCGGTCCGTAGAACGCCGCTTCCCCTTCTGCTTCTACATATTCCACACCTAACTCTTCCATCGTTTCTTTCAGTTGACTTTGCGTCATTTCCCACATTTCATCATCGTCGATATACTTTTCTTTATCGTTCGGATCGCGGTAAGACAGACGAAAACTGTAATCTTCAATGCCGAAATCCTCATACACATATTGGATCAATTCGACTACACGTTTGAATTCATCTTTCAGTTGATCCGGTCTGACGAAAATATGGGCATCATTCAATGTCATCCCCCGAACCCGCTGCAATCCAGCCAATGCACCGCTCATTTCATACCGATGCATCAAACCCAATTCAGCAATACGCACCGGCAACTGGCGATAACTCCATAACTGGTTTTTATACACCATCATGTGGTGTGGACAGTTCATCGGTCTCAATACGAGGGTTTCGTTATCCATCTCCATCGGCGGAAACATGTCGTCATGGTAATGGTCCCAATGGCCGCTTGTTTCATATAATTCTTTGCTGCCGAGTACCGGGGTGTACACATGATGGTAACCGAGTTTTTCTTCCAAGTCGACGATGTACCGTTCGATGATGCGGCGGATTGTCGCTCCCTTTGGCAACCATAAAGGCAACCCTTGGCCGACCGTTTGGGAAACCGTGAACAAATCCAATTCTTTTCCAAGTTTGCGGTGATCCCGCTCTTTTCTATCTTCCAATATTTTCAAGTGTTCCTCAAGTTCGGATTTCTTTTCAAATGCAGTTCCGTAAATCCGTTGTAATTGTTGATTGTCGCTGTCCCCTCTCCAATAAGCGCCAGAAATGCTCAACAACTTGAACGTTTTGATTTTACTTGTCGAAGGGACATGGACACCACGGCATAAATCAAAAAATTCCCCTTGTTCATAAATCGTCACTTGTTCGTCTTCCGGAATATCTTCAAGCAATTCCAGCTTCAAATGATCCCCGATTTCCTCAAAACGCTTCCTTGCCTCTTCCCGGGATACTTCAACCCGTTTAATTTCCAAGTTTTCATCGACGATCCGTTTCATTTCTTTTTCGATTTTCGGTAAATCTTCCGGTGTCAACGTATGCTCCATATCGATATCATAGTAAAATCCTTCTTCGATCACTGGGCCGACGCCGAACCGGACATCGCCATACAACCGTTTCACCGCCTGGGCCAATAAATGGGCCGTGGAATGACGTAAAATGTCAATTCCTTCTTTATCTTTATACGTGAGGATTTGGATTTCCCCATCCTTTTCAATCGGGCGGCGGAGATCCCGGAATTCTCCATCCAACTTGATGGCCAGTGCTTGCTTTTTCAAACCGGGAGAAATGGAAGCTGCAATTTCTTCCCCTGTCGTTCCTTTCGGGAATTCTTTTTCATTCCCATCCGGAAAAGTAATTGTGATTGACTCCTGCATCGTTCATCAACTCCTGTATTTCATGTTTTTTAGGAATTCCCTTGTAAAAATAAAAAACCGTTCCTCTGCACATGGCAAAGGGACGGTCGTATTCCGTGGTTCCACCCTCATTTCGATTTTTAAAAAATCGCTCGAATCTTTAACGCAGATCGTACGCCGCCATATACTGGAATTTCCATGGCAGAGCTCGGGAGGTGGTAATTATTTGACTGTATAGGGAAAGCTTTCAGCCACGGCTTTCCTCTCTTTTCTATACAGGAACTCAAATAATCATGTCCTCGTCATCGCTTTTTCGATTTTTCAAGATATTAGTATTATAACGTCGGTTCCTGATAAAAGCAAGCCTTGCTTCATCCCCTACGTCACTTTTGCAAAGAGGAAAACGGAAATGGAAATTCCTCCACGGATTTCAATGACACCTTTTCTTGAAATACATTAATGATCATCTGAATTTTAGGAGTAGATGGGTCTTCCACATATAAATGGATTTGTTCCGGCATCATAGCGACGAGCGGTGCAAGATTCCACTCTTCCTCAGGAAAACCGAATAAATATAATGGAGCTTTTCTCATGAGGGAACGCAATTCCAATTTGGAATATCTCCTGCCGTGTGGACCGTAATAACCGAATGTCGGACCATCCACCACATGGACAAGCGGTGAGTTCGGTTCTTGTTTCACAATATATTCCCTCAAGGAATTGATGAACGACTGATGTTCTTCTTCCCGTTTGAATTCATCGATAGCAAGTCCAACATAATCGATCAAATCTTGTTCAAACGCTTTCATCCCGAATTTCACGATCGAATCATAATGTACAGTCTGTGTATTGCGGATATGCATCAGAAAAATCGCCCGCAACAGTTGGATCGGATGTTTGTTGTTCCGCAACAAACGACTGTCTTCGTCTTCCCCGGTCACAATCCATTCGGATAGTTCGTAAATCTTTTCCACTTCATGCCACTCGGAAAAATAATAAGTATTGCGGATGATTTCCTTCATCGTTCTTTTCAAGCGGAATGTAATGTAAACATTCACCAAAGAAATCGCAATCGATTGGTAAACGAGTTCGTTCAAAGGTTCAGCATTTACCGTCAACTGATTTCCCCATTTTTCATCCACTTGCCAGTTTATCTCCAGCTGCTTGTTCTCTTGAAATAAATTTTCACAAAAACAGATTACCTCCTTATCCGATTCAAAGAAAATTTTCATTCGTAGCATCACCCTCATCTATCAAACAAACTGTTACATTATATGGAGGGTGGATGTAAAAAATGATAAATGCACAAATAAAAAAAGAGGTTTCTTTCCAGTACATGCATACTAGAAATCAACCTCATCATTTTCTGCGGTTATAACCATCGACACGGACGACTTCGCTCACTTGTTGAATCCGTTCAATGATCCGGCCTGCCTTCAATGTTTCCACACCGGTACGAGTGGTCGCCAAATGTTGTTCCAGTTGTTCCAAATCATAGTTGGATGTGAAAAAGACTGGCAATCCTTCCATCATACGATATTGTAAGATCGAACTCAGCACTTCATCACGGAACCACGCCGACTGCATTTCCGCCCCAATATCATCAAGCATGAGGATGTCGGTCGTTTTGAAGACATCCATTTTCTCATTGACGGAATCGTCTTTCAAGGAGGATTTCATTTCCCGGACGAATTCCGGCATATAAATGATCGTCGTGGAAATATTGTATTTTTTCAGTTCATTGGCTAAAGCCCCTAAAAGGAAAGTTTTACCGACTCCAAAAATTCCATAGAGGTACAGTCCTTTTCGTGGCAACTCGGTTTTCGCCTTTTCAAGGAATTCGAATATTTTCAATAAGGCTTTCGTCCGTGATGGATCATTGTCAATATCGGCGAGTCTCGCTTCCAAAATTTCTTTCGGCATGTACAAGCTGCGGATCAATTTGTTTTTTTCCTGTTCTTTTTCATGCATGACCCGGCTATGGCACTTTTCATAACTGATGTGGATTTCTCCGTTCAACACTTGCAATATCGGCGAGTATCCTTGCAACATGTTTTTGCATTCATGAAAAGATGTACAATGCTCGCACTGCTTCGATTGAGACTTATACTCATATAATTTGATCAAACTTTTATCGATTTCCCCATCGGTCAATTCCGGATGAATCGCAAGGAACTCTTTGATTTCTGGATCTTCCAGCAATTCATTTTTTATTTTGTTGTAATTTTCCCGGAAATTTTCATTTTGTTTCATCCATGCTTTCAAGCTTGATTGGATCGGTTTCACTACAATCATCCTTTATACGAGTCTTTAATTTTCTTCCGTATACCGTTTCAGGAATTTGGCGACTTTCGATTGCTCTTCGCTCGTCGCCTGTTGTCCGGTTTCATTCGGCTTTTCTTTATGCTTTCCTTTTTTGTACCAATCTGGCACGATATCTTTGGCAAAGGCAGACTGTCGCGGATATCTTTTTTGTTTGTTTTTCCGCTTTTCAAAGTTCGCCCGTTCTTTCTTGGCGAATTCCATCGCTTCCCTCGCTGTCTTCAATTTCGCCCGTGACCAGTGGCTCGCTATTTTTTCCACATACGGCCGTTGCAATTTCATATTCGTCTGCAACAGCACATAATGGATGAGGACATTCATGACCGGTACCGGCAATCCTTGGGAAGTCATTACATCATTGATCATTTTCAAATCCTGTTCCGACGCTTCATTTCCACTGGACAAGTCTTCCAACAATTGTTTCGGCGAAATGGTTTCCAACAATTGGATCAATTCTTCTTCCTTCGTCTTCGGTTCGTCTGATTTCGTCTGCGTTTGCTCGATTTTCATCTTTGGAATGAGCCGGATCGGTTTGTTGTTGTTTTTTGCTCGGAAAATATCATGACAAGCCCGTTTGAATTCATCTTTATCGAGTTCGTTTCCTTCGTTCAACGACCAAAGTAAAGCTTTATCGATTTCGTAGCTTTCCAAATCATACAAAGCAAGCATTTGGGAAATCAAAGTCCGGTTTTCTTTAGTAAGGACACGCTTTGGAGGAATCATCCGTTGCTGGAGCATTTGCTCCAACCACGGAAAGTCGGCTTCCCCGCCATCATCTGTAAAATCTTGTTCCGGCATTTCCACTTGCGGCGCTTGCCGGGTCGGAATCGTCTGGAACACATCTTGGAATTTGGCGGTGATATCTTCCCCTTTGTCAGAAACGTCGTCACTTTCAAACATTTTTTTCAAACGATTATATTTGTCTTCGCCAATATAATGGTAAAGGAGTGAAGAAAACATCGCATCCGCAAAAAAACTTCTCGGGTTGTACGGTGCTTGGAGATCGTATGTATAGACAGTCGATTGCTCCATTTCCTTTTTAAACGTCCGGACGAGCCCCATCGCTTCCAGTTTCAACCGAGCTTGGTAAATTTCATCCAAAGGGAGCATCATATAGTTCATGAGCGCATGATGGGTTTGCGGTTCAGCATCGACTTGCAATGCCGCTTCATTCACCAATGTTTGGTAAAGCATCAACGCTTTCGGGCCGATCAACGGCTGGTAAAGATGCGTCAAAGACTGCATGTAATTCTCCGGAAGCATGTCTTGCATCGTGACGACATATCCGTCCACAGGCAATAGCTGTCCAATCCATTTCACTCTATTTTTCACCCTTCTACTCTTCTTTTTCCCGCTTGTCGCGATTGATCAGTTCCTTCAGTTCATCTAAAAAGACCGATACATCTTTAAATTGGCGATAGACAGAGGCAAAGCGGACATAAGCGACTTCATCGACATGCGACAGTCTTTCCATCACCATTTCACCAATCACCTTTGAAGCGACTTCAGGCGATCCGATATTCCGTAATTCTTTTTCCACTCCCAACACGATTTCATCAATTTTTTCAATGGGTACCGGACGTTTTTCACAAGCACGAATGATGCCCCGTTTCAATTTTTCCCGAGAAAATTCTTGTCTCATCCCATCTTTTTTCACGACTAACAATGGGGTTTCTTCCATCCGCTCAAATGTAGTGAAACGTTGGGAGCACTGTTCACATTCCCGGCGGCGACGAATCGCTTTTCCTTCTTCAATCGGACGCGAATCGATGACTTTCGAATTTTTATGTTGACAGTTTGGACATCGCAAATGAGTTCCCCCCTTTTCAACTTGCATAAATTGAAAAATGGAATGGTTGACAGATTCCATTTCCTTTCTCACGCACTTCCATAGAATTGATATCCTATATTTTAACATGTTTTGATGAATTCTTCTATTTCATCCAGGAAATCTGTCATATTTACTGTTGAAACGGACATTTTTGTCGTGCTGAATCGAACAATTAAATGAGTTTTGAACACACGTTCCGGAAATATACATTGGATCTTAGCTGAAATACTACGTCCTTGAACAACACCGGCACTTTTATGACTTATACAGCAGATCCCAGATCTCAAAAAAATACTGTGGGAAACAGCCTAAGGTCGTTTCCCACAGTGGTCGCTCCAATCCCGGAAGTCCAGAACGGGATTGGTGCAATCAAATATTTTATTCGGAGTTTTATTTCCAAACTATTTTATGAAATGGATGCCGCTTTTTTGTTCGTCAATGATTCTCCGACGAGTTTCGTCAAATCAAGGACGCGTGCGGAATATCCCCATTCGTTGTCATACCATGCCAGTACTTTGATTTTTTTGTCTTCCATGACCATTGTCGATAATCCGTCGATGACCGCTGAATATTCCGTTGTCGTGAAATCAATGGAAACTAACGGCTCATCGCTGAATTTGACGAGACCTTGATAATCCTTTGCTCCTGCATCGATGAATGCTTGATTCACGTCATCGACTGTGACGCTTTCTTCCACATCGACGACCAAGTCGACAAGTGAAACGTCCGGTGTCGGAACCCGTAGTGCCATTCCATGCAATTTCCCATTCAAATGCGGCAATACTTCCCCAAGAGCTTTCGCTGCACCTGTGGAAGTCGGAATGATCGATTGAGTGCATCCCCTCGCACGTCGCAAATCTTTATGTGGATTATCCAAGTTTTTCTGATCGTTCGTAAAAGCATGGACGGTTGTCATCAAACCGTTTAAGATGTTGAAATTATCGTCCAATATTTTCACTACCGGCGCTAAACAGTTCGTCGTACAGGAAGCATTGGAAACGACATCATGCTTTTCCCCATCATACTCATCTTCATTGACACCAATGACAATTGTTTTATCTACACCTTTCCCTGGTGCAGTGATGACGACTTTTTTCGCCCCGGCTTCCAGGTGCAAACCAGCCGTTTCTTTCGTACGGAATTGTCCTGTCGCTTCAATGACGACATCGATATCCAATTCTTTCCATGGTAATTTATCCGGCTCACGCGAATTGACGAGTTTCACTTCTTTGCCGTTTACGAGCAGCCCCTCTTCCAATGCCTCGACTTCCCCGTCAAAAATCCCATGAACACTGTCATACTTCGTCAAATGTGCCAGCGTTTCTGATGGATAACTCGCATTCACCGCCACCACTTCAAATTGTTCGTCGACGATCGCTTGGCGGAACACCATTCTCCCGATCCGACCAAAACCATTGATTGCGATACGAATTTTATCCATGAACTCCCCATCCTCCCAATAAAGTTATACTTTATTATGTATTCCCTTAAATAGTATAACACATTTGGAGGAAAAAGCGTGTCATTTTAACCGGAATTATGATGTTCTAATTTTATGAAATTTGACTATCCTTACTTATCGTATGCAATCTTTTACGATTTGGAAACGTTATGATGCTCCATCTTCTTCCAGGACATCCCATTTTTGCAAAATTTCCTTCAACTGCTTGAAAGAATGTTCTATCGTTCCATTGTTATCGATGGCCGCATCCGCCAATTCAAGTTTGTCTTTCACCGGCATCTGCGATCGGATCCGTTGTAACGCTTCTTCCTTCGTCAGTTGATTCCGATCAAGGAGCCGCTTTAGTTGGACATTTTCATCAACAAAGACGACAATGATTTTATCGACGAAATGTTCCAGTTTGCTTTCGAACAAAAGCGGGATATCTAACACGACACAACGCTCTCCCTTTTTCAAATAAGCATCCCTTTTTTCAAGCATTCTTTTTCGGATGGCGGGATGGACGATACTGTTCAATTGATTCCGTTTCTCTTCATCGGAAAAAACGATTCTTCCGAGTTTTGGGCGATTGAGCGACCGATCTTCAAGGAGAATTTCCTCTCCGAAGGCTTCCACGACTTTCTTGTATGCTTCTTCGCCCGGTTCAACCACTTCCCTGGCGATTCGATCCGCATCGATGACGGGAATTCCAAGGTCCATAAACATTGAAGCAACGGTGCTTTTGCCCGTTGCGATACTTCCTGTCAATCCTATGACGATACCCAAAAAAACGCCTCCTTACAAAGGCTGGCATGAAGGACAAATATGCGTCCCTCTGCCTGCCACTTTCAATTTGATGATTTCCTCCCCGCAATCCACGCAAGGTTCATGTTCCTGGCCATAAACAGACAATTTTTGTTGGAACATCCCCATATCCCCTTGGGAATTGACATAGGAGCGGATCGTCGTCCCTCCCAGTTCAACAGCTTCCCGAAGCGTTTCGACGGCAGTTTTCCGGATCCGTTCGATTTCATCATCCGTCAATGTGTTCGCCCGTCTTTCCGGATGAACTCGTGCTTTGAACAACGCTTCGTCGACATAAATATTTCCAAGCCCAGCAACGACGGTTTGATCAAGCAAAACTGCTTTGATCACCCGTTCCGTCTTTTGTAATTTTTCTTTGAAATAATCGAAATGGAAAGATTCATCAAATGGTTCGGGTCCAAGTCTTTTCAAAGGGTCCCGCTTCATTTCCTCCCCGTTCGGAAAAAGATGCATCGTACCGAATTTACGCACGTCCCGGTAATGTAACGCATCACCGTCTTCAAAAGTGAAAATGACGTGCGTATGCTTGTCCTTTTCCGTCGTTTTCGGAACGACTCTATATTTCCCTTCCATTCGTAAATGGGAAACTAAACGGTAATCATCCAAATGGAACAATAATAATTTTCCTCTACGGGATAACCTGCGTATCGTTTGTCCGATTAGAAGCGACTTGAACTGCTCCACATCATCCGGATGTTTAATGATTTTTCCCCAATAAACGTCGACATCCGCAATCGTTTTATTTTCAACGAGTCGTTCGAGTGTCCGTTTGATCGTTTCAACCTCTGGCAATTCTGGCATGATTTCCCCGTCTCCTTACTTCTCTCTACTCTGCGTCAAACCAGCTTTCCCCGTAAGCATAATCAACCTTCAATGGGACCGCCAGCTCAATCGTATCTTCCATGACAGCTGGTACAATTTCAATCAACCGCTCCAATTCATTTTTCGGCGCTTCCAAAATCAGCTCGTCATGCACTTGCAACAGCATCCGTGCCTCAAGTTTCTCCTCTTTCAACTTCCGATCGAGATCGATCATCGCTTGTTTGATGATATCTGCCGCACTTCCTTGAATCGGCGTGTTCAATGCGGTCCGTTCGGCAAAACTTCTCCGATTGAAATTGCGGCTCGTGATGTCAGGCAAATACCTTCTTCTATTCATGATCGTCGTCACATAGCCTTGCAACTTCGCCGTCTGTACGATGTTGTCCATATACTCTTGTACACCTGGGAAACTTTCCAAATAACGTTCGATGAATCGCTTCGCTTCTTTCCGCGTGATCCCCAAGTTTTGCGATAAGCCGTAATCGCTGATGCCATAAATGATGCCAAAGTTAACGGCTTTCGCTTGTCTCCGCATATCCGACGTCACTTCATCTTTATCCACATGGAACACGTCCATCGCCGTCCGCGTATGAATATCCATGTCCTTCTGGAAAGCGTCGATCAACTTCTCATCATTGGAAAAATGAGCCAATACCCTCAGTTCGATTTGCGAATAGTCCGCCGCAAAAATGATCCAGTCTTTTTCGGATGGGACAAAGGCTTTTCTGATTTTTTTCCCTTCTTCCAAGCGGATCGGAATGTTTTGCAAGTTCGGATCCACCGAGCTCAAGCGTCCGGTTTGCGTCAATGCTTGGTTGAAACGGGTATGGATTTTACTCGTTTCCTCATCGACGACTTTCAACAGGCCTTCAATGTAAGTCGATTGCAACTTGCCGAGTTGACGGTACAACAAGATTTTCGGAATGATCTCATGAGCATCCCTCAACTGTTCCAATACGTCGGCAGCGGTGGAATAGCCGGTTTTCGTTTTCTTGATCACCGGTAAGCCTAATTTTTCAAAGAGAATCGGGCCGAGCTGTTTCGGTGAGTTGATGTTGAATTCTTGTCCGGCCAGTTCATGGATTTCAGAAACTAATGTATCGAGTCTTTCTTTCAGATCAGTTTCCATTTCCTTCAATTGATCCGTATCGACCCGGACTCCTTGGTATTCCATTTTCGCCAAAATCAAAGCAAGCGGCATTTCCAAATCAACGAGCAGCTCGTATTGTTCGTTTTCCTTCAGTTGCTCAATCATCCGTTCTTCCAACTTGTTAAGCGCAACGGTTTTACGGACGATATGATCGGCTAGCACATCTTCTTCAGGCACTTTCATCTTTGCGCCTTTTCCGTATACTTCTTCATCGAACAGCACGGCATCAAAATCGAACCGATTGGAAATCGCCGGGATGTCGTGGTTGTTTTCCGCCGGATTCAACAAATAGGAAGCAAGCAGCATATCAAAGGTGACTCCCTCTAACTTGATTCCGTGACGCATGAGGGCGACAACCGTTTCTTTCGCATCGAACACGCTCTTTTTCTTATCCGGATCTTTTGCCCAAGTTTTGAATACATCCGATTCGAGCGCGATGTCTGTATTGAAAAAATAATTCCCGGTATCGTTGACAACCCCGATGCCGATGATCGGTGCCTGGTGGTAATTCTCTTCAATGATTTCGACGACAAGGGCATTTTCATCTGCAAACATATCCTCGGTGATTTCGGAAACATTCGTAAACTCGACCGTTTCCATTTCACGAGTTTCCCCGTCATCGGAATCCGTTCCGGAAATCCGATTCAACAAAGAAACAAACCCGAGATCTTTGAAGATTTCCGTGACTTTGCTTGTCTCATAACCTTTATACTCTAAGTCATCGACCTTGATTTCGACCGGGGACTTCCGATCGATCGTCACGAGCTCTTTGCTCATGAAAGCTTCCTCTTTATGATTGATGAGGTTTTCTTTTAATTTTTTCCCACCGATTTCATCAATGTGTTCATATACTTCTTCCAAAGTCGGATACTGCTTCAACAGTTTCAATGCAGTTTTTTCACCGACCCCCGGAACTCCCGGAATATTGTCGGAACTGTCACCCATCAATGCTTTCATGTCAATGACTTGTTCCGGTCTGATTCCCATTTTTTCTTCGAGAGATTCCGGTGTATATTTGTCGATTTCGCTGATGCCTTTTCTTGTAACATGGACCGTCACATGATCGGAAACGAGCTGCAACAAGTCCTTGTCTCCGGAGATGACCGTCACTTCCCAGTCATCTTTTTCGCCGATTGTTGACAAGGTTCCGATGATATCATCCGCTTCGTACAATTCCAACTCGTAATGGGCAATTTGGAAAGCATCCAACAGTTCCTTCAATACCGGAAACTGTTCCGATAATTCAGGTGGTGTTTTTTGCCGGCCACCTTTATATTCTTTATATGTTTTATGGCGGAATGTCGTTTTTCCCGCATCAAAAGCAACTAACATATGAGTTGGTTTTTCTTCTTCCAAAATCCGTAAAAGCATCGTCGTGAACCCGTACACGGCATTCGTATACACACCTTTATCGTTATTCAATAAAGGTAAAGCGAAAAACGCACGATAGATGATGCTGTTTCCATCAATGAGAACTAATTTGTTTGACATCCGACTACCTCCATTTTCTTTCTCATTACGTTTATTTTACCATTGGTATAGGAAAAGAAAAAATAAAAGCATAAGCCGCTGGAGCTTATGCCGAATTTCAATGCTATCAAGTTGGCAGACAAACTGTGATCGTCGTACCTTCATCGACTTTACTGTCAATTAAAATTTCTCCGTCGTGGACTTCGACGATATGTTTCACGATGGCAAGTCCGAGACCTGTCCCGCCCGATTCACGTGAACGGGCTTTATCGATGCGGTAAAACCGTTCAAATATACGGGGCAGTTCTTTTTCCGGGATGCCGATTCCCGTGTCGGACACTTCAATCTTCACTTTCGCATCCTCTTTATAAACATTCAAGGAAACAGAACCTTTTTCCGGGGTGTAATTGATTGCATTGTCGACCAAGTTGATGATCACTTGACTGATCCGATCTTCATCTGCCTTGATTTCTATATCTTCCACATTCGTCGTGAACATGATTTGTTTTTGTTCCGCTTTATATTGGAGGGCGGGCGCCAACGATTCGACCAATTCCGATGCATTCAACTTATGCAAAACGAGGCGGTAGTTGTCTCCTTCCAATTTGGAGAGGGCAAGCAAATCCTCGATCAAATGCTGGATCCGATCGCTTTCGTTGTAGATGATTTGCAAAAATTGTTTCACCGTCTCCGTATCGTGCATGTCTCCATCGAGGAGCGTTTCCGAAAACCCTTTGATCGATGTGATCGGTGTCCGCAGTTCATGGGAGACGTTGGCGACAAAGTCCTTCCGCATTCCTTCGAGTTTTTTCAGTTCTGTAATGTCATGAAGGACAAGCACCGCTCCTTTTAGATGATCCCGTTCATCGAGGATCGGAGCTCCGGTGATTTCGATGTACATGTTATCGATGCCGCTGACATGTTTAAACGAATCTTTCACTTTCGTTTCATACAAAAATACTTGTTGCACTGTTTTTTCGACGGTTTCATTTTCCATCGCCCGGTAGTACAATGAGCCGATATAATCTTTTTCCGTTTTTCCGAAAAGATCAATGAATTTCCGGTTCACCAAATGGATGTACCCTTTTTCATCAAGCAAGACGAGTCCGCTTTCCGTATTATCGATGAGAGTCGACAGTTGCTCCGCTTGGATTTGTTCTTGCAGGGAAAATTCCGTCAACGCCCTGGCAAGATTGTTGATATGTTCACTTAAACCGCCAATCAATGGATTATCTGTATGATAAAAACGTGCTTGATAGTTTCCTTTTGAAATTTCCTCAACTGTTTCCGTAGCTTTTTCGATCGGTTGGATATAATCTTTGACGATACGGAAAAAAAGCATACCGATGAAAAAGAACACTACCGTCAAAACGATGACCGAGAAGAAGACGTTTGTCGTAAAAGCCATGATGATCAAACCAGCAACCACTAAAATGAGCAATAGACTTGCCGTGTAGGAAAGCCATATTTTAAAAGAGGATCCGCTCATCTTGCCGGATCCTCCATTTTATATCCAAGACCGCGAACGGTTTTAATGTATATTGGATTTTTCGTGTCTGGTTCAATTTTATCCCTGATATGGCTGATATGGACATCGACGATACGGGTATCCCCCACAAAATCATAATCCCAGACACCGCTCAGCAATTGGTCGCGTGATATGACTTTCCCTTTATTTTTGGCGAGATAATAAAGAAGTTCGAATTCCTTACGGGTGAACGAAATCGTTTCATCACCTTTTTCCGCTTCATACCTTTCAGGATAAATGGTCAAGTCCCCGACGACGATCGAACTGAAACTTTGTTGTTCCGCTTTTGCCGTCCGTCTTAAAATCGCTTTGATTCTGGCGATGACTTCTTTCGGGCTGAACGGTTTCGTCAAATAGTCGTCTGCGCCGAGTTCCAAACCGAGCACTTTATCGAATTCCTCATCTTTTGCGGTGAGCATGAGGATTGGTGTATCGATTTTATTGCTGCGTAAATGTTTGCACACTTCAATACCGTCCATTTCAGGCAGCATCAAGTCCAAAACGATCAAATCATAATCGTTCATTTCCGCCTTCCGGACAGCTTCGACGCCATCATAAACTTCATCCGTAGAAAAGCCCGCTTTTTCCAAATTATATTTCAATAAAGTGACGATCGGCTTTTCATCATCAACAATAAGAATTTTTTGACTCATTTGTACCCCGTCTCCTCTTACAACTAATAATCTGCCCAATCATCTCCATTTTAACACTTCCAAGCAAAGAACGGACAATAAAAGACTCATTATTAAGAAATCTTTACACATTTAACAATAAATTAGTACCCCTACACTCGTTTTAATAGGTCATTTTGAAGTGAACAAAGAGAAAGCGTTAGAAAATCAGAAATCGGTTGAATGCTTGTACATGTTATCAAATCATCGAATGTCGACTGAATTGACAAAAGTATAATTTATCGTACAAAAATGGGACAAAACGTTTCAGAATAAAAAAATCCGAACAACTCACCACACCAGCTCCTAAAAATTACGGAGACTCCTGGGGGAGCTAAGGCCTAGGTAAGATCCCGCAAGACGCCTAGCGTCTGAGGAGGCTCACCAGCCGCCCCGGAAAGCGAAGTAATTTTTAGGAGCGGGGGTTAAGCTCCATTTGAGTTGTTCGGTTCTCTTTCGTTTTGTCCCAATTTTAGTTGTGCAATTATAGGTTTTTAATCAGCTCGTCTGCGAATTCGGAGCATTTGACTTCTTTCGCATCATCCATGAGGCGTGCGAAGTCATACGTGACGACTTTGGATTCGATCGTCATATCCATCGATGCAGTCACCAAGTCTGCCGCTTCGTTCCAGCCTAAGTGCTCAAGCATGAGTACAGCGGACAAGATGACAGAAGATGGATTCACTTTATCCAAGCCAGCGTACTTCGGAGCAGTACCATGGGTCGCTTCAAAGATCGCATGACCAGTTTCATAGTTGATGTTCGCTCCTGGAGCGATACCGATTCCACCTACTTGTGCAGCTAAAGCATCAGAGATGTAATCCCCGTTCAAGTTCATTGTCGCAATGACGTCGAACTCTTTCGGGCGAGTGAGGATTTGTTGCAAGAAAATATCCGCAATCGCATCTTTGATGATGATTTTACCGGCTGCAACTGCTTCGTCTTGTGCTTTGTTGGCCGCTTCCTTGCCTTCTTTTTCGGCAATGCGGTCATATTCCGCCCAAGTGAACACTTTATCGCCGAATTCTTCTTCCGCTACTTCGTAACCCCACTGCTTGAATGCACCTTCCGTGAACTTCATAATGTTACCTTTATGTACAAGCGTAACACTCTTCCGTCCCTCTTTGATGGCATATTGGATGGCAGCGCGGACGAGGCGTTTTGTTCCTTCTTCAGAAACAGGTTTAATTCCGATTCCGGACGTTTCTGGGAAACGGATGTTTTTGACGCCCATTTCGTTTTGCAAGAATTCGATTACTTTTTTCACTTCATCGGAACCTTTTTCCCATTCGATTCCAGCATAAATGTCTTCCGTGTTTTCGCGGAAAACAGCCATATCGACGTCTTGAGGACGTTTCACCGGAGAAGGGACCCCTTTGTAATGGCGTACCGGACGTAAGCAAGTGTACAAGTCCAATTCTTGACGTAAAGCAACGTTCAAGGAACGGAATCCTCCGCCGATTGGTGTCGTTAAAGGTCCTTTGATTGCGATTTTGTATTCATCGATTTTATCCAACGTATCTTGCGGGAGCCATTCGCCGAATTTATTGTAAGCTTTTTCTCCTGCGTAGACTTCGAGCCATTCGATTTTCTTTTTACCATTGTAAGCTTTCTCCACAGCTGCATCGATTACACGACTTGCTGCAGCCCAAATATCCGGACCAGTGCCGTCCCCTTCGATGAATGGGATGATCGGCCGGTCAGGCACGTTCAACTTCCCGTTTTCTACTGTCACCTTTTCTCCCTGTGTCATTCAACACAACCTCCTATGTATTTTCATTAAGAATAGCTGGATAAGGATCCAGCTATTCCTACTCCCACTATCTATCTATAACTTAATTACTCACGATTTTCAAGCGGAACAAATTTTACGTGTTTCGGCCCGACATACTCGGCACGCGGACGAATCAAGCGGTTGTTTTCATATTGTTCGAGAATATGGGCAATCCATCCGGACGTCCGGCTCATAGCGAAAATCGGTGTGAACAAGTCATGGTCGATACCTAAGCAGTGGTATACGGATGCACTGTAAAAGTCGACGTTCGCAGGCAATCCTTTTTCTTTCTTGATGTACTCTTCAATTTTCACGCTCATTTCGTACCATTTCTCTTCTCCTACAAGCTTCGTCAATTGTTCGGACATCTTCTTCAAATGTTTCGCACGCGGGTCGCCTTTCCGGTATACCCGGTGTCCCATACCCATGATTTTCTCTTTGTTTGCAAGTTTTTCTTCTACGTAAGGAATCGCGTTTTCCACTTCACCGATTTCCGTGAGCATTTTCATCACTTGTTCATTCGCTCCACCGTGAAGCGGCCCTTTCAATGCGCCGATTGCGGCAGTGATTCCGGAATACATATCGGATAATGTCGCTACACAAACACGAGCAGTGAATGTTGAAGCGTTCAATTCATGGTCGGCATGTAGGACGAGCGCCTTATCGATCGCTTCCACTTCGATTTCATTCGGCTCTCTGCCGTTCAACATGTAGATGAAGTTTTCTGCATACGTATAGTCCGGTTTCGGTTGCACTGGTTCTTTTCCGTTACGCATTCGGGAAAATGCCGTCACAATCGCAGCCATCAATCCTTGGATACGGATGGCACGCTTCAAATTCGTTTCTCTGTCTGATTGGTCTGCTTCTTCATCGAACAAGGACATATATGAAACGGCTGTACGTAGCGCAGCCATCGGATGGACAGACTTGAGATCATACGATTTGAAATGGTCGATCAATGCATCAGGAACTTTCATATGCTCTGCAAGCGCTTTCCGAAGGTCTTCCAATTCTGTCTTATTCGGAAGTTTTTGATGCCAAAGCAAATAAACGACTTCTTCAAAACTAGCATTCTCAGTTAAGTCATCAATCGGAATCCCGACATAAGTAAGTTGATCATCGATAATCGAGCTGATCGAGGACTCGGCAGCTACTACTCCTTCCAACCCCTTTGTTGATGTCGTCATAATGACCCTCTCCTTTTCTCTGTAGTTTTGTTCACTCTTTTGACAATATGATCATATTTCTTTGACTGTTTGATTGTTGGAATTTTATGTTTATCTGTCCAATCATATTGTCCTCCCCAACAATCATTATAATGGAAAAGACGCCTAAAATGAATTGAAAGCGTTTAAATACTGGAAAATAGCGTTGGAATCCTAATTTTTATGTCTATTTTCCGAAAATACTCATAAGTATAGGAAGAATAATAGACTCGGAGGATTTTTTATGGACAAGCCAATTTTAACAAAAATATGGAAAGTTTGCATCATTTTAATCGTCAGTGGCTGCCTCTTTTTCATCATCCGACATACATTGTCCATACTCATCCCGATTGGAACCGCCATTTTGTTGGCAAACTGGATGGAACCCGGTGTCCGCAAATTGGAACATTATTTGAAATTTCCGCGGCCATTTGCCAGTTTTATTGTTTTACTAAGCTTTATGACGGTCGTCATCGGTTTCCTCATTCTCATCATTACGGAAATCTATGATGGAATTGTCTTTTTGGCAGAAGTGCTTCCTGGCAAACTGCAACAATTCGGAGCAATTATCGAAAACTTTTTACAATCAACCGTCGTTCCTGTCGTCAACCGGGTTTTGACGATTTTCAACCAATTTGCAACAGAAGACGATTGGTTCCTGCAAGAATCCATCGGCAATGTTTTCCAACATGCAGCGAGTGCCGTCGGCGAATTTTTCCAACACATTTTATTTGCGATTCCAAGCAGTCTTTCTTTTATTCCGGAATCCTTCGCCGCCATATTTTTCATTTTGTTTGCCGGTTTCCTATTATCAGCCGATTTTCCACGGGTGACAACAGCCACTCGGAAACATATTCCTGAAAAAGTGACGGAAAAACTTTTCGACATCATGTTCCATGTGAAAAGAACGACATTAGGATATGTCAGAGCCCAATTGATTTTAGTGTTCATCTCTTTTCTCTTGATTCTTACCGGACTTTTCCTCATCCGGGTCGAACATGCATTGACGATTGCCCTGTTCACAATCCTTGTCGATTTGATTCCTTTCCTCGGAACAGGATTGATCTTTATTCCGTGGATCATCTTTTCGTTTTTATCCGGAGCATATCCTCTCACCATCGGTTTGGCAATCGTTTACGCAATTGTCGTCATGGCGAGACAACTGTTGGAACCGAAAGTTTTTTCCGTCCATATGGCGATTCATCCCCTCATATGGCTCAGCACTGCATATATCGGTTTCAAAATTTGGGGTGTCCTCGGCCTGTTCATCGCACCTTTTGCGATTGTCCTCATCAAAGGATTCCATGAAGCCGGAGTTTTCCGATGGCTCTACCATGTCATCAACGGAAAAACATCATAAATGTAGATGGAAAAGCCGGGACAAACGGTGGATGGTTTGTCCCGCTTCGTTTCCCGCAATTACAACACGCTGGCATGTCCTTTGTAGATGTCGCCTTTTGTACCGTCGATCGTGATGTCTTCACCGTCTTCGATCACTTCCAAGGCGTTTTCCACAGCGACGATGACCGGAATTCCAAGACTCAGACCGACGACAGCCGCATGGGAGGTGATGCCGCCTTCCACTGTAACGATTCCTGCTGCTTTTTCAATAGCCGGCATCATATCTCTGTCTGTGCTATGAGTGACAAGAATGTCTCCTTCCGAAACTTTTGCAATCGCTTCTTCTCCGGTTGTAGCGACGACCGCTTTTCCGTATGCACTTTGACGTCCGACTCCTTGCCCTTTGGCGATGACGTCTCCAATGATATGGACTTTCAACAGATTCGTCGTGCCGCTTTCGCCGACAGGAACCCCGGCTGTGATGAGCACCCGATCGCCGTGTTTGCATACACCAGAAGCAAGACCTCGTTTAATCGCCACATCCAACATTTCATCCGTTGAGCTTGTTTTCTTTCCTTGCACCGGATGGACTCCCCAAACGAGGGCGAGTTGACGGTTCACCCGATCGTTGAAGGTGACCGCTACAATCGTTTGTTTCGGACGGTATTTGGAAATCATTCGTGCTGTATAACCACTTTCCGTCGGTGCGATGATCGCTTTCACGTCCAAATTGATCGCCGTATGGGTGACCGACTGGCTGATCGCTTCGGTAATCGTCATGTTCACATGTTTGGAACGTTCATCCAAAATCCGTTTATGTTGTAAAGCCGATTCTGCCTTCAAAGCGATATTGTTCATCGTTTGCACCGATTCCACCGGATATAATCCCGCCGCCGTTTCACCGGAAAGCATGACAGCATCCGTTCCATCAAATATCGCATTCGCCACGTCGGAAGCTTCCGCCCGGGTCGGACGCGGGTTCCGTTGCATGGAATCGAGCATTTGCGTTGCCGTGATGACCGGTTTACCGGCATTGTTGCATTTATGGATCAATTGTTTCTGGACGAGCGGGACATCTTCAGCTGGAATTTCCACGCCCAAATCCCCGCGAGCGACCATCAAACCGTCACTCACTTCCAAAATTTCATCGATATTGTCGATTCCTTCCTGGTTTTCGATTTTCGGAATGATATGAATGCCTTCTCCATTATGTTTTTCCAAAACGTCCCGGATTTCCAATACATCCGAAGCACGGCGGATAAATGAAGGAGCGATGAAATCGACATTGTTTTCGATACCGAAAATGATGTCCTGCCGATCTTTTTCAGTGATTCCTGGAAGATTCAACGACACATTCGGCACGTTAACGCCTTTTTTGTTCTTCACTTCACCGGAATTGAGCGCCTTCGTTTCAATTTCGTTCTTGTCTTTATCGATGTTGACGACTTCCAATTCAATCAAGCCATCATCGATCAGTATTTTCGATCCGACTTCCACATCATCGATCAGCCCGGAATAAGAAACGGAAAAGCGCTCCGCCGTCCCTTCCACTTCATCCATGGAAATATAGACGGTTTGTCCTTTTTCAATGTCCGCACGTCCGTCTTTGAAGTTCCCAGTACGTATTTCGGGACCTTTCGTGTCAAGAAGAATGGCCACATTTTTATTCCGTTTCAGAGCAGCTAAGCGGATGTTTTTAATGCGGGCACCATGCTCTTCGTAATCCCCATGGGAGAAATTCAACCGGGCGACGTTCATTCCAGCCCCCATCAACTTTTCTAGCGTTTCCACCGATTCTGAGGCTGGTCCAATAGTACATACGATTTTAGTGTTTCTCAAATCAATTCCTCCTTAAATGAAAACTATATGGATAGTTGTTTGGACAAATCATACATTTCTTCATAAGTGAACGTATCATCATCATGTACTTCACCGAAAGCATAGTCGACAAGACGGTTATTCTTGATACCGACCATCCTTCCAGCTTTTCCGTCCATCAACAATTCGATTGCCCGAGCTCCTAAACGGCTCGCCAATACCCGATCGGATGCAGTCGGAGAGCCACCACGCTGGAGATGACCGAGCACAGTGACACGGGTCTCCAATTGGGTCGCTTCTTCGATCCGCTCGCCAAAATCGAAACCGCTGCCGACACCTTCCGCCAAAATGATGATGCTATGTTTTTTCCCGCGTTCTTGGCCGCGTTTCAACCGCTCTACGATATGATCGAAGTTCTCTTCCTTCTCAGGAATGATGATGCTTTCCGCACCACCTGCAAGACCGGACCATAAAGCGATATCTCCCGCATCCCGGCCCATCACTTCGATAATGTATGTGCGTTCATGCGAAGTCGCTGTGTCACGGATTTTGTCAATCGCTTCGATAACTGTATTCAAAGCTGTATCAAACCCGATGGTGAAATCTGTTCCGTTGATATCATTATCAATTGTGGCTGGAACGCCGATACATGGGATCCCTTTTTTCGTGAGCGCCTCGGCTCCTTTGAAAGTCCCATCACCACCGATGACGACCAGGCCTTCAATCCCATGTTTTTTCAGTTGTTCGATTCCTTTTTGTTGGCCTTCTTCCGTTTTGAACTCATCGCTTCTCGCGGAAAAAAGCATCGTTCCCCCACGTTGGATGATATCACCAACAGAACCGATTTCCATTTTATGAATATTGCCTTCCATCAAACCTAGATAACCATATTTGATGCCAAATAGCTCGATGCCGTGGTAAATGCCTTTCCGGACGATTGCACGGATGGCAGCGTTCATCCCCGGCGCATCTCCACCGCTTGTCAATACTCCGATTCGTTTCAAAAGTAATCACCTCGACTATATTTTTTTCGATACAAAACGTTCAAGGAAATCTGTACTATACATTTTAATTTGTCTGTATCAATAAACTATCTCTATTTAAAGATAAATAAAAAACGCAAGAATAGCAATTAAATCACCGTAAAAAAACGGAGATTTAATCAATTTTCATTAATTGTTTACAATTGTACCGATTTAAGTCCTATCCTTTGTTTTACCCTAAAACGAAGGAAAAAAACGCAGTACCCGAAACGAAAGACGGATACTGCGTTACTTCAAATCGTGACGTACTCGCCGATCTTTTTATATTTTTCCCATCTTTTTTCCAACAATTCCTCTTCGCTGTATTGTGCCAATGTGCGGAGAGATTTGGAAAGGACACTATCGATGAACTTCGCTTGTTCATCCACATTGCGATGGGCTCCACCGCGTGGTTCCGGAATGATTTCATCGATGACATCCATCTTTTTCAAATCATAGGAAGTGATTCCCATCGTTTCGGCGGCCTGCTGCGCAAGACTCGCATCTTTCCATAATAGGGCAGCGGCGCCCTCCGGTGAAATGACGGAATACGTCGAGTTTTCCAACATATGGATATGGTCGCCGACGCCAAGCGCAAGCGCTCCACCGCTTCCGCCTTCTCCGATGACGATACAGACGATCGGAACTTTCAAACCAGCCATTTCCAATAAGTTCCGGGCGATCGCCTCACTTTGCCCCCGTTCCTCGGCAGCTTTACCCGGATATGCGCCTTTCGTATCAATGAAACAAATGATCGGTCGTTTGAATTTTTCCGCTTGTTTCATATGGCGCAATGCTTTACGGTATCCTTCCGGGTGGGGCATGCCGAAATTGCGGCGGATGTTCTCCTTCGTATCTTTTCCCCGTTGATGGCCGATAATCGTCACCGGCTCGTCTTTATAAAAAGCGATTCCCGTCACAATCGCCGCATCATCACCGAACAATCGGTCACCGTGGAACTCGATGAATTCAGTGAAAAGCCGCTCCACATAATCCAAAGTCGTCGGCCGTTCACCGTGGCGTGCCATTTGCACCCGTTGCCACGGTTTCAAATTGCCATATATATCATCTTCCAACACTTTCAGTTTCTCTTCCAATGTTGTGATTTCTTCGGTCAAATCGATGTCGCTGTCTTCCGTGATTTTTTTCAATTCCGAAATTTTTTCCTTCAAATTGACGATCGGTTTTTCAAAATCCAACACCTGTTTCATCTTCACTTCCCGCCCTTCTGATGCAACTTCAACATCGTCGCCAAAGTCTCCCGCATCTCGTGCCGGTGGATCACTTTGTCCAATTGTCCATGTTTCAGCTGGAATTCCGCTGTTTGGAAATCCGTCGGCAATTTTTCCCGGATCGTCTGTTCAATGATCCTTCTTCCTGCAAATCCTATGAGCGCACCCGGTTCGGCGAAGTTATAATCACCGATGGATGCGAAACTTGCCGATACGCCTCCTGTTGTCGGGTGGGTCATGACGGAAATCATAAATCCGCCCGCATCACTGAATCGCTTGATGGCAATGGACGTTTTCGCCATTTGCATCAAGCTGAGGACACCTTCTTGCATGCGGGCCCCACCGGATGCGGAAAAAATAATGAACGGCAGGG
The DNA here is from genome assembly GCA_938004015.1 of uncultured Oceanobacillus sp. Lineage (GTDB taxonomy): Bacteria > Bacillota > Bacilli > Bacillales > Amphibacillaceae > Oceanobacillus. Next base: position 10,784 of record CALKWU010000046.1, on the reverse strand, counting down.
ATTCATCTTTCGCTCGTTCAATGGCACGGGCGATTTTCTCTCCGACGGCAGACCCCATGCTGCCCATCCGGAACGAAGAATCCATAACTGCAAAAGCCGTTTCCATGCCATCGATCAAACCTTTTCCAGTGACGACCCCTTCGTTCAAACCGGTTTTTTCCTTGTCCTTTTCCAATTTTTCCATATAGTCGGGAAAATTCAGCGGGTTGGTAGACGTGATTCCGGCATCCCATTCTTCAAATGTATCTGCATCAAACAAACTGTCGATTCGTTCCCAAGCGGAAAGCGGGTGATGGTATCCACAATTTGAACAAACATTCAATGTTTTTTTCAATTCTTTCCGGTAAAAAATTTTATTGCAGCCTTGGCATTTTTGCATCAGGCCTTCCGGAACGTCGTTTTTCCCTTGTTCACTCGGTATTGTAGCATAACGTTTACGCTTGCCAAATATATCTTTTAGCAAGATCATTCCTCCTTCTTTCCAGCGTACAGCTCCAACTTTTCCCCAATCGTCCTATCACTATGGGATTGCTGTTCAAATGAAAGGTATGCAATTCATCATTCAAGCTTCCGACAGATGATCTTGCTGCTTGTATAAGTCGTCGACCGAATCATAATCGTCTGTTGAAATGATTTCCAAAATCGCTTCATAAAAGGATGGCTCTTCACAGGCCTTGTTTATCGTGCGGGAAAATTCTTCCATCAATGTCCAAATTTTCAACAATAGCTGGTTGTCCGATTTTTCCAATAAAAACGTGAAAAACTTCATATGTTTCGCTTCCGGTTTGTCTTTGCCTGCAACGATTGCTGCCAATTCGAATTGTGCGCTATCATCCAATTGCGGCATGGCCAATTTAATCGACTCTTTTTCAATGATGCGCTTCGCTTCGAAAAGCTCTTCCTTCGTCCGATCTTGCAATAATATAAAAGATGATAATAATTCCACAGATTGTAAAGAACGGTACGTCCGCAAAAACGTCCCTTCACCATGCCGCGTTTCAATTAATCCGAGCAATTCCAAAGCCCGTAACGCTTCCCGGATGGACGATCTTCCCGCTTGCAGTTTTTCGGCCAGTTCCCTTTCTGAAGGCAATTTATCCCCAGGGTATAGATGATGTTCACGGATATATCTCCGCAACTCTTCCAATACATCTTGGTATACTTTCGGTTTTGTCGGCTTGGCCACATTCATCTATCCCTTCTCGAAAACTATTCTTTTTTCTTCGTCAGTTCCCTCGTTTTTTCTGCGATTTCTTCCGGGTCCACTTGAATTCGTGCGACTCCGGATTCCATTGCCGCTTTGGCGACGCTTTTGGCGACGATCGGTGCAACCCGGGAATCAAATGGAGCCGGGATGACGTAATCCTCTGTCAATTCTTCATCGGATATGAGGGAAGCGATCGCATGCGCAGCAGCGATTTTCATTTTTTCATTGATTCTCGTCGCCCGTACATCCAACGCGCCACGGAATATCCCTGGAAAAGCGAGGACGTTGTTCACTTGGTTCGGATAATCGGATCTTCCCGTACCGATGACCCGTGCTCCGGCTTTTTTCGCCAGTTCCGGCATGATTTCCGGTTCCGGATTCGCCATCGCAAAAATAATCGGGTCTTTGTTCATTTTTTTGATCATGTTTTCCGTCAGCGCACCGGCTACGGAAACACCGATGAAGACGTCGGCGTTTTCCAACATCGCTTCGAGCGGACCTTCTTCTTTATCCAAATTCGTAAACTGTGCGACCAATTCTTTACTTTCATTCATCCCGTAAGGTCTGCCTTCATAAATGGCTCCTCGGGAGTCGCACATGATCATGTTCCTCACTCCGAAGCTGTCCAACAAACGGGCAATCGCAATTCCTGCGGCGCCCGCACCACTCAAAACGACCTTGATTTCCTTGAAATTTTTTCCTACCAATTTCAAAGCATTGATCAACCCTGCAACGGTGACAATCGCAGTTCCATGTTGGTCGTCATGGAAAATCGGGATATTCGTTTCATCTTTCAGTCTTTCTTCGATGACGAAACAATTCGGTGCGGCGATATCTTCCAAGTTGACACCACCGAATGTCGGTTCCAACAATTTCACCGTGTTGACAATTTCATCGACATCTTGTGTATTCAAACAAATCGGAAACGCATCGACACCGGCAAAACTTTTGAAAAGAACCGCTTTTCCTTCCATCACCGGAAGTGCGGCTTCCGGGCCGATATTCCCCAACCCTAAAACAGCTGAACCGTCACTGACAACCGCCACCATATTCCCCTTCATCGTATATTCATACACTTGTGATGGACGATCATGAATTTCCTTACAAGGTTCCGCAACCCCAGGCGAATATGCCAAGCTCAAGTCTTTCGCATTGTTGACGGAAACCTTCGACTGGATGGACAATTTCCCTTGATTCGATTTGTGCAAATGTAATGCTTCATCTCTGAGACTTACCATTAATTTGACTCTCCCCTTTTTTCACAATCCCATTTTCTCGACGGTCGCTGCTTTACAGGTGGTCTGACCACTAACAACTACTATATTATATCAAATGGGAAACATCTGTAAAGCGCGGTTTATTTTCCCGTCCTTTGCAAAACGACATGTTCCCTTCCGAAAAATTGCCGCAACTGGTGTAGACAAGCACCGGCAGGATGGAGAAAATAATCTTCTTTCAAGCGGTACGTTTGTTGCGTCACTTCATTGTACAATATGATCGGCACATCCCCCGGATAACGGGTCGCCATCCTTTGAATCACTTTCAACGCTTGCGGGTTCGTCTCTTCCACGGATTTGATGAACAAAACCTGTTCCGGCCGATGATCCAATAAATTTTCGGAAAAAGACGCCGCATCATCGATAATGAATTGCATGTTTCCATTCCGCTCTTCCGTCTTTCCTTTCAGGACGACGAGTTGTTCTTCCTCAAGCCAGCGTTTCACATTCCGGTACGTGTCGGGAAAAAGCACAGCTTCCATCGTATTTTCCTCATCGGCAATTGTAAGGAACGCCATCTGTTCCCCCCGTTTCGTACGGATTTGTTTGATTTCCTGAACGATGACAGCTGTCTGCATGTTGCGTCTCGGAGTAGCTTTTTCCATCTCGACAATGGACAGGAAGCCGCAAGCCCGAAGATTTTTACGGTAATTTTCCAGCGGATGGCTGGACAGATACATGCCGACGAGCTCTTTTTCATCCTGCAGCCTTTTCGTCAATGGAAAATCCTCGATTTCGACGTAATTTTCCACAAGATTCAATGTGTCTTCAAACAAATTCGGCTGGTCTTGGAATTCCCGGAACAACTCCCCTTGCTCCATTGCCTGGTCAAGGGAGGCGAGTAAACTTGCCCGATTCGGATACAATTCATCAAAAGCACCGGCCAAAATCAAATTTTCCACTGCCGACCGTTTCACATCAGACACACGCAGGCAAAAATCGAAAAGATGTTTGAATGGACCGGTTTTACGTGCTTCGATGATTGCAAAGATCGCATCCCTTCCGATGCCTTTAATGGAGCTGAGTCCCATGCGGATGGCGCTCTTTTCGACGGTGAATTTCCAGATGCTGCGGTTGATGGATGGCGGGAGGAGTTCAATGCCGATTTCATGCAATTCTTTCAAATACAACTGCAACTTGTCTTGCTGATTGCGGACGGAACTCAACACTTCGGCAAAAAATTCCGCCGGGTAATTCGCCTTCAAGTAACTCAATTGATAAGAAATTTTACTGTAAGCGACGGCATGGCTCCGCGGAAAACCGTAATTGGAAAACTTGACGATCCAGCTGAAAATTTCCACAGCGATTTCCCGACTGTAGCCGTTTTCGATACAACCTTGCAGGAAAGCTTCCCGCTGCTCTTCCATGATTCCTTCATCTTTTTTGCTTACGGCGCGGCGTAAAATATCCGCTTCCCCTAAACTGAAGCCGGCGATGCGATGCGCGATCTGCATGATTTGCTCTTGATAGACGAGCACGCCATATGTTTTTTCCAAAATCGGCTTCAAATCGTCATGAGGATATGTGACCGGTTCCAGCTGATGCTTTCTGCGGATATAAGTTGGGATGAAATCCATCGGTCCTGGACGATACAACGCGTTCACCGCCACGATATCTTCAAAGGAGGTTGGTTTCAGCTCTTTGAGCACTCGCTTCATCCCTTCCGACTCCAGTTGGAAAATGCCGTTCGTTCTGCCTTCCCGCAACAACTCATAGGTTTTTTCATCGTGTTCCGGTATTTCTTCCAAGCGGAGCGGATCGTTTTTGCCGTAATTGATGGTATGCAGAACTTTTTCCAATAACGACAAGTTCCGTAAGCCGAGAAAGTCCATTTTCAAAAGTCCGATTGCCTCCAATTCATTCATCGCATATTGGGTCAAATACGTATCCCCCGTCCCTGTCGTGAGCGGGACATGTTCCACCAGAGGTTCATTGCTGATGACAATTCCGGCGGCATGGGTGGAAATATGCCTTGGCAAACCTTCGAGGCGGACCGCGATGGAAAACAACAGCTTCAATTTATTCGATTGTTTTACATACTCCGAGAGTTCCGGCAAGCTTTTCATCGTTTCTGCGAGCGGTTTCGACGATTGGGTCGGAAACTCCCGTAAAATATAGCGGGCATCTTCCGGATTGACGTTCAATGTTTTGATCAATTCCCGAATCAATGAGCGGGCAGCGAACGTCCCGAATGTGATGATTTGTGCGACATGCTCTTTTCCATACTTTTCCCGGACATATTCGATCACTTCATCACGGCGTTCGTCGGAAAAATCGATATCGATATCCGGCATCGTTTGACGTTCCGGATTCAAAAACCGCTCGAACAACAAATCGAATTCCAATGGATCCACATCGGTGATACCCAACACGTAGGCGACGAGAGAACCGGCCGAAGAACCCCTTCCCGGCCCGACGGCGATCCCTTTGCTTTTTGCATAAGCGATGATATCGGCGATGATGAGGAAATAATCACTGAAACCCATCGTTTTGATGACGGAAAGCTCATAGGCAAGCCTTTCTTTCATTTCCGCAGACGGTTCCGGATATTTTTCCAGCAAATTCCGCTCGCATAAGTTTTCCAAATACGTATGGGCATCGACCTCATCATCAAGGGGGAAACTCGGTAAAAGCCGTGTTGAAAAATCAATGTCGACATGGCACCGAGCAGCGATTTTTTCCGTTGTCCGAACCGCTTCCGGAAACAAGCCGCCGAGGGCAAGTTCCACTTCTTCCTCGTGCCGTAAATGTTTACCCCATAAAGATTTATCGGTCCTTTCCATATCCCATTCTTTTCCATGTTTCATCGCCAATAAACAAGCATAGCTGTATACATCATTTTCTTCCAAATACCGGACGTCCGTGATCGCCGTCACGCTTACCGGATGAATAGAGGCAAAATGCTCCAACAAAGTCGCCGTCCGGCCTTGCCGTTCGACACCGACGTAAAAATCTTCCGAGGCAAAAGTGTGTTGAAAACGTTCGAGGTAGCCTTTCGCTTCTTGAAAATCGTTTTCTTTCAGTTTAGCGGAAAACACCGGATCTTCTGCCGGGAGGATGGCGATCAATCCATCAGCGTATTCCTCGACTTGTTCCAGAGGGATGCTTTCCCTTTCCTCCACTTGAAGCATCGTGCTCAAACGGATCAAATGATGATAGCCGGTATTGTTTTTCGCCAGTAACGTTACTTCACTCGTTTCATTTCCGTTGGCAACCGGAAGGATCAGTCCGATGATCGGCTTGATTCCGGCCTTTCTGCACGCCTGATAAAAAGGAATCGCACCATAGAGCACCCCTTCGTCCGTCAACGCAATGGCAGGGAAATTTGATGATTTCGCCTTTTCCACAAGACGCTCGATGGTGATCGTGCTGTTCATCAGGCTATAACCGCTTCTCACTTGTAAATGGATATAAGACATACGAACCCACCTTCTTTTCTATGGCTATATTATATCAGAAAAAAGAACATGCATACGGTTCCCGCTTTCCTGCCGTTTCATAATGGGGAGATGCAGTACATAAGATGTAAGGACAGGCTGAAAGGAAGTGGCGTACATGATGGAGGAACGGTTTTTCGCAGCTTTCATCCATTGTTTTTTTATCGCCTTTGGAGTCATCCTCGGAGGTTCCATCATCGGAAGCATCGGTGAATTTCTGACTGGAGATGCACCGGTGTCATCGATGACGCGAATTGCCGATCGGTTGAAAATTTGGGCGATCGTCGCAGCGATTGGAGGAACGTTTGACGCAATCGCCAATGTGGAACGGAGCATTTTCGGCGGATCCACCTTCGATCTTTTCAAACAAGTTCTCCTCATCATCTCTGCTATGGGTGGGGTGAAAGTAGGCATGACGATCATCGAGTGGATCACCCGGAAAGGATTGGCATAATATGCATTTTCCGCCTTACCACCGCAATAAAAGTTGGCAATATTTTTTCGTCGGCATTTTCGTCGGCTCCCTCATCGGCTATCTCGTTTTGCTTTATATGTATGGAGAGATGTATGAAGATTTGCTCGCCAGGAATTTCCAGCTCCAGGAAGAGATCATCGATTTACGGGAACAAAATGACGTGTTGTTGGAAAGCCAAGAGGAACGGAGCGGGGAACCGACAGTCGACGAAATCGACATCATCATTTCCAATCCCGAATTGATGAAAGACGACAGTTTGATGGTCTCCCAATTGAAGACGTTAATTAAAGAAGAAATCAGCCACTTGATCGGCACGGAAATCGAAATCATTTCTTCGAGTGATGAGTTACTCATTTCTTCTATTGAAAATAAAGCGTTCACACTGGATAATGTGACGTATCATTTTACCATCACCCGACTGACGATTGCCCCGAAAATGAAACTTGTCGTGACGGCAAGCATCTTAAATTGAACATTTCTTGAACTTTTCCCGCATTCCCTTTATACGGGGAGATTTTTGTGTAAAATGGAAGTAATATATGTAAGCGCTTAATCTGATTTAACAAGGGGGTTTTAAAATGATCATTGAACCGAAAACCTTAGTGAAACGGAAGATGGAACAGTTGCGGAATGGGGAAACCGCATTTGCCGAGTCAGACGAAGTGATCCGGATTTTGAAACGGGATATCGCCAGGGAGAACTTGGAAGTCATCATTGATGAAACACCTTCCGGATGCTGGTTTTATCCGCAACATGAAAAGACGGAAGTGAAGGGATGAAAAAGCAGTCGATTTTCAAAAAGTCCGGACGATTTTGTTTCAGTACTTATTCGTTGAAACAAAAATCGTCCGGACTTTGTATTTACTCTTTATACGCCTTACAAACTTTGTCCAAATCTTCCACGACCTGTTCTGCTTCTTCCCAACTGTATACGGTCGCTCCAGAGGCGAGCGGGTGTCCTCCACCGTTGTATTTGGCCGCCACTTCATTGATGACCGGCCCTTTCGAACGGAGCCGCACCCGGATGGAATCATCCTCTTCGACAAAAAACACCCATGCAGAGATCCCTTTCAAATCGCCGAAAATGTTGATGAGCTGGCCGGATTCATCAGCAGACACATCGTATTGTTCGAGCAATTCTTTCGTCAGTTTCACGGCGCATAAGCCGGAATCCCGCATTTGGAAATGTTGCAAAATATATCCTTTCAAGCGTAAAATTTTCATGTCGATACTGTACATGTCCTTGTAAAGAAGCGCTCGGTCGAAGTCGTAAGAAGCCAGTTCCGCTGCATATTGGAACGTTTTCTTCGTCGTGTTCGGGAAAAGGAATCTTCCCGTATCACCGACGATGCCGGCATACAATAACCGGGCAGCGGCTTCGTTCATTTTCAGCCTTTCCTGTTTCCCCGCTTCGAACAGTTCGTAAATCATTTCGCTCGTGGAACTTGCATCCGTATCGACCCATTCGATGTCTCCATAGGAATCGACATTTGGATGGTGGTCGATTTTGATGAGTTTTTTCCCGAGTTTGTATCTTTCATCATCGATCCGTGGTGTGTTTGCCGTATCACAAACGATTACGAGCGCATCCCGATACACATCGTCATCAATTTCATCCATTTGGTTGAGATATGTAAATTCGGGATCATCCTCACCGACTGCATAGACCGTTTTTTCCGGAAAAGACGATCGGATGATTTCTTTCAGCCCACCTTGAGATCCTAGCGCATCCGGATCCGGCCGGGTATGACGGTGGATGATGATCGTGTCGTATTTCTTGATTTCTGCAATGATTTTCTGTTTAACCATACGATAACCCCAATCTGATTATAAATATGACGAATAAAAGACAAATTTGCCCGCTTTGTTATGCGGCTGGCAATAATCACCGAAAAAAGTTAAAATAGAGTCGTGTACATGCAAATACAACGTGTAGGAGCGATCAGATGATTATTTTTCCAATCGGCATCGTCGTATCATTGGTGCTATATGTTTATTATAAGGTTGCTATTGTAAAAAGCAAAGACGTACTGACGCAAAAATATTTCAATGGAAGATCCCGGATCTGTCTAGGTGCATTCATTTTGCTTTTTGGAATCAATCAATATTTCTTTTATGAAACCGTGCTTTCCATTGTCATCGGCGTCATTTTCGTTATTCTTGGAGGTTTGCACATTATTCGCGGATACAATGAACAAAAACATTACCGCAACGAATGGCGCAGGCTGAATGCAAGCGAATAACCCGAGAATATCCCTTTTTGAATAAAAATCCGAACATGCTGCTTTAACGTTTCGGAAAAATCATCCGTCCAGGAATTTTTCCTAAAAAATTGCAGCTGTTCGGATTTTTTTATGGAAACAGCTCATCAGCGGTTGATGAGCTGTGCCATGAGCAGCCCTTTTCCAATCAAATCCTTATCATCAAACACTTCCACGTCAATCTTTACGTATAAACGCCCCACTTCCAAGATCCTCGGTTTGATGCGCAATTCACTTTCAATTTGCACCGGTTTCGTGAAATAGACAGTGATGTTCTCAATCGACAATTCCGCTTTGCGTTTATCCAGCAACATTCGGCTGCTCGCTTCAATGATCAATGCGGTGAATACTCCGTGGCCAAGTGTGCCTAGATGATTCGTCATTTGCGGGACGATTTTGGCGACGAACGTGCCTTCCTCATCTTTCGCAGGCTCGATATTGCTGTTGATGATGTCGCTGATCGTCTCCCCCACTTGCGGCTGTCTTTGCACTTGTTGCAACGCTTTCAATACGTCTTGACGGGAAACGACACCAACGAGTTTCTCTGAATCATCGACAACCGGGAGTAGTTCGATCCCTTCCCAAACCATCGTATGGGATGCGGATGCCAAAGAGGTCGTCGACTGGACCGTCAACGGTTTTTTGCTCATCACTTTGGCGATTTCTTGGGATTCGTCCTGTCCGACGATATCCCTCGGTGACACCATACCGACTAAGCGACGGTTGTTATCGAGAACCGGAAAACGGCTATGGGTCGACTCCCGGTTCAATACATACCAATCTTTCACTTGATCGGTTTCTTTGAGATAGTAAGTTTCTTCAATTGGCGTCGCAATGTCACCGATGTAAATGATTTCCTTTTTGATCAACTGGTCATAAATCGCCCGGTTAATCATCGATGCGACAGTAAACGTGTCATAGCTTGTCGAAATAATCGGCAAGTCCTTTTCGTCGGCAAGCCGCTTGTTCCGTTCGTCTGTATCGAATCCACCGGTGATGAGCACCGCCGCACCAGCTTTCAGTGCCCGATAATGCGCTTCCACCCGGTTACCGACGATAAGGAGCGATCCGGCTTCCGTATAACGCATCATGTCGTCCAGTTGCATCGCACCGATTAAAAATTTGCTCAATGTCTTATGCAAGCCGTCTCGGCCGCCGAGAACTTGTCCATCAATGATATTCACAACTTCGGCAAAGGTGAGTTTCTCGAAATTTTCCTTTTTCTTCTGTTCGATTCGAATAGTTCCGACCCGTTCTATCGTATTGACAAGACCTTGGTTTTCCGCTTCCTTGATGGCACGGTAAGCCGTTCCATCACTCACGTTCAATTCTTTCGCAATTTGGCGGACAGAAATTTTCTCGCCTACATCCAAAGAGATAATATGCTGTAAAATCATTTCATGTTTCGTTGCCATTGTAAGCACCGCCTCATCTGTACTATATCAAGTCTTCAAATTTAATTATACAGATTAAGGCGCAATAACTCAATAATTAGCACGTAACTTCTTTTTTTGTTGCGTCTGTTCCATTGGCGGCGAATCAATCATTTGTAAAAGGATCGCTAAATTCGCCCCGACGACGAGCAGAAAGAAAACGAGCCACATCCCCCAGAAAACCATTTCCAGGTTCGATGCGGCAGTTTGGATTTCGGGCAAAGCGAAATAAATCATGAGACCGGCGAGTAATAAGCGTAGGATGGGTAAATTTTTCATAAATAACAGTGCCTCCCTTTTTTGTATTAATGTATGCTAGGTAAAAAGGGATAGCACTGATAAATGTTCATTCACGACTAATGATTTCAGGTTTATCAACGTTTCTGACTACCGGAACTTCTAATTGCAACTCAGAGTATGTACCAACAACTCCTGGGTTATAAATCACTTGAAGTCGTGAATCTCTTTTAGCTTGTTCCTCGACTCCTTCAAAATATCGATTACTAATTATTCTTTGAGATCCATCAAAACGATAATTTTTTGCTCTTCCACGAATTGCATTTAATACGACTCGTCGAGCAGAAATGCCACCTTCAATTCTTATGTTCGATCCAACACCAAACATTTCAAATTTATCATTTGAGTAAAAATATCCGGTAATGTTGCTAGGATCATCTTGGTTGACACTATTATT
>CALKWU010000045.1 GCA_938004015.1 uncultured Oceanobacillus sp. | reverse complement strand
GCCGTTTGCTGATATCATCTACGGTTTCGGAATCGGTTCTAACTTTGCGATTGCCTTTGGAGAATACTGGCGGCTGGTCACGCCGATTTTTTTACATGTGGACTTGACCCATGTATTGTTCAACTCTTTCTCTCTCGTCATCTTCGGACCGGCATTAGAGCGGATGATCGGCAAAGTTAAGTTCCTGTTTGCCTACCTCGGGGCAGGCATCATCGGCAATATTGCAACCTATTTATTGGAGCCGTTGAATTATCTGCACCTGGGTGCATCCGGAGCTATTTACGGCTTGTTGGGAGTTTATATTTTTATGGTCGTTTTCCGGAAACATTTGATTGATTACGGGAGTTCGCAAATCGTGACGACGATTCTCATTTTTGGTGTCCTCATGTCCTTAGTCGGGAGAAATATCAATATCGTCGCACACTTAGCCGGATTTGCCGGAGGTTTTGTATTGGCACCAGTGGTCCTCCGCAATATTCAACCATTCTCCCCTTGGATGGCTTATCGCAGGGAACGTCCCGGCGAAAGTGGAGAGGTCGCCTTTGATCCGAACCGCTGGAACAAAAAAAGGAGAATTCCGGAAAGCATCCGGAAAAATTGGATTTGGATTGTCGTCGGAATTCTTGCCATCATCGGATTAATCAACCGATTTTAATGGGCCAAACGGGGACTGTCCCTGTTTGGCCCTATTAATTTTGGAAACTTATATTGCATCTCGTCCGTATAGTTATTCGAAGGGGGATTAAAAATGAGACAACCGCCGATACATTCAATCGATAAACGTGCATTGAAAGTTTGGAAAATCAATGCAGGGATTCTGCTCGGCATCATTTGGATCATCATCAGCGTCGTAGCGAGCATCGCTTTTATCCATGACTGGCCAATCGTCTATGTACTTGTACCGGCCATTTTGAATTTGATTGCGACTTACCTGTTCCTTTTTCCCATCCCAAAATTACGGTACAGAAGATGGCGTTATGAAATTTTTGAACAAGAGATTTATATCCAACGCGGCATTTTCATTATGGAACGGACATTAGTGCCGATGATCCGTGTGCAACATGTCGACACGAAACAAGGGCCGATCATGAAGCATTACGGTGTCGCAAGTGTGTCGATTTCCACAGCGGCGACTGTCCATACGATTCCTGCACTTTCAGAAGAAGACGCCTCGGATTTAAGGGATCGGATTTCTGAATTGGCGAGGGTGGATGAAGATGATGTATGAAAAGAAAAGGCTCCACCCTGTCACGATCATATTCAATATGTTGAAACCGATAAAAAATAATTGGTATTTCGTCATCCCAATGTTCCTCGCTTTGGATTTCCTTTATTTTTTTCTGATTTTAATCGGGGTATTGCTGCTCGACTTCCTATACGGTTTTCTCGCCTGGCACCGTTTCTCCTATTATGTGACTGAAGAAGCATTGCAATTGGAATACGGCATTTTCAAACGGACGAAACGATCGATTTCCAAAAACAGGATTCAAGCCATTGATTTGACCGAAACAGTTTTACATCGTCTTTTTAAACTGGCACGGGTGAAAATCGAAACAGCGAGCAGCGGATTTGAAGCGGAAGCCTCCTTGACTGCCGTCACCCTCGATGAAGGGGAGCAAATCAGGAATATATTGAAAAAACAACCACATGGAACAGAAATCACAACAGACGTACCGGCACCGACGTATCCGGTCCAAAAAATCTCCATGGAACGATTGATTTTGGCCGGAGTCACCTCAGGAGGCGCAGGCATGATTCTCGTCCTGCTTTTTGCGGCTGTACTAGAGATGGAGGAATTCATTTCAGAAGAAATTTACGAATACACATTCCAGTGGATCACTTCGACCAGTTTCGCATTCATCGCTTTGATTGGTGCAGCTGTCTTGATCATCGTTTGGGCAGCAAGCGTCCTTTGGAACATCATCCGCTACGGAAACTTTACGATCAAACGGCAAGATGATGAATTATTGATTGCACGAGGGATTTTGGAGAGAAAACAAATGACGATACCCATTCAACGGATTCAAGCCATTGTCATCGAAGAAAACATCCTTCGCCAACCGTTCGGCTATGCAACGATCATTGCGGAAGTGGCTGGTGGCGATTTGAATGACACCACGGATAATTCCATCATTTTATTCCCTATCTTGCACAAGCGAGAAATACAAGAATTTTTGCTAATATTCATCGAAGAGTTCGCATGGGAAGAAGATGGGGATTGGACGAAAGCAAAAAGAATAGCCATTCCGTTTTATTTGTTCCGCTCTAGTTTTTGGTTTCTGTTGGCCGGTATCTTGGTGTTCTTCATCTTTCCGACATTTGTCTGGATCCCTTCTACATTGTTGGTTTTAGCGTTAGTTAGAGGGTGGCTGTGTTACAAAGATGCGGGATTCCATATTGATGGAAATCGGCTCACCATCCGTTATCGTTTCATCAGCCGGATGACCGTCAGACTGTACCACAAACGGATTCAAGCTTACCGTAAAAAACAAAATCCACTTCAGAGGAAAGCCAAGTTAGCCACTTTCGAAGTATCCATTCTCAGCAACTTGGGTGGAAGACATATGCATGTGAACGATATGGAAGAGGATAAAATCGACCGACTGAGCGACAGCTTTTCCCACCGAAAAATAGGTCAATCGGGGACAGACAACCATGACAATTTCACCTCGACGGGTGAAAATGAATGCTTATAGCGGCAATGATTAAAGAAAGGGGCATTTTTCCATTTTAAAAAATAGGTTAATGCCCCCTGAATTAGTATTGACTTTTTTAGATAGTAATTTTCAGGGGGTAGTCCCTGATTGACCCATTCCGGGTACAGCCAATTTTCGTCAGCTTTGTTTTCTCCGTTTTGAATAGTTGCCTTTCCGGTTGCGTCCGCCGTAAAAACGTTTGTTTTTCGCACGCTTTCCACCTTTTCCACCGCCCGACCTTTTCACACTGACGGGAGCGATGGAGGAAATGCGGACAGGTGTATCCTTCCGCTCTTTCGTCAGCAAGCTCACCGCCGCTGCGATGACGGTGATGGAATCATGGTTGTCCAATAGGTCTTCGGCCGCCTCTTTATAAGAACTTAAATCCCTTTCCTCAATCGCTTTTTCGATTTTTTCCAACGTCATTTGCTGTTGACCACGCTTCGCCTCCTGGTTGGTCGGCGGGGCTTGACGTTTCATTTTACTTTTCGTCGTCCGTTCGATCAGATGCAAGTGGGCCATTTCCCGTGGCGTCATAAAAGAAATCGCTTCTCCTGTCCTTCCTGCACGACCGGTACGGCCGATACGGTGCACATAACTTTCCGGATCTTGCGGGATATCGAAGTTGTACACAT
>CALKWU010000044.1 GCA_938004015.1 uncultured Oceanobacillus sp. | reverse complement strand
CCCGTTTGGCCCAATTTGGAAGGTGGGTCAATCAGGGTCTGTCCCTGTTCGTCCCAAATGGGTCGGATAGGGACTGTCCCTTTTTGTCCCATTTTGATATAATAGCCCTCACAGTAAGAGGGGGATGCGTAATGGAAATACAAGATATTTTTAAAGATTTGCCGACATTGGAAACAGAACGGCTCATTTTACGGAAAGTGACTAAAGATGATTTGGCTTCCATGTATGAGTACGGGAGCGATCCCGAGGTGAGTAAATATGTCACTTGGGAGCGGCATCGATCGATTGATGATACTCAAGCTTTCCTCGATTTCATACTGAACCAATACGAAAATGGGAAGCTCGCTCCATGGGCAATTGAATATAAAGAAAACGGCAAAATGATTGGGACGATTGATTTTGTCGACTGGCAACCTGCTTTACGGATCGGGGAAATCGGCTATGTTTTGCATCGTGATTATTGGGGCCGGGGATTGATGTCGGAAGCGGCGAAACGCGTCATTGATTTCGGATTTGAAGAAATGGATCTTGTCCGGATCCAGGCCGTGTGTTTGCCGGAAAATAAAGGTTCTTACCGTGTCATGGAAAAAGCGGGAATGGAGTACGAAGGAACACTGCGAAAAGCGAGAGTAATCAAAGGCAAGCATTGTGACGTGAAAATGTATTCGATTGTGAAATGAAAAGTGGGTCAAACAGGGTCTGTCCCCAAACGTCCCAATGGGACAAAGGACGGCCTTGTTTGACCCGCTCCATCATTTGAGTTTTTTGATGTACCACGCATCACAGGCGTTATGTTCCGAGCCGGTTAATGGCTCGTCCATTTTTTCAAAGCCGAATGTTTCATATAAATGATTGGCTGTTTCAAGAGACTCAAAGGTTTCCAAATAACAGTAATCATAATGTTTCTCCGCAAACTCCAAGGCGATTTCCATCAGCTTTTTGCCGAAACCTTTCCCTTGGACTTCCGGTGCCAAGTACAACTTCTGCAGTTCTCCGACGCCTTTATGGTCACCGAACGGACCGATTCCGACACCGCCTTGGGCTTCGTCTTTTTCATTCACGACGACCCAATAGGCGGCATTTGGCTGAGTCTCATAGTAATGGGAAAGCTCCCCGAGATACGGGTCGAAATAAGCGGTGCCGGGAATGTTCAACTGGTGTGCTTCCAACGAGCGCTTTATGATTGCTTCAATTCTTGCATTATCCTTTTCTTGAATTTCGCGAATTCTCAACCTTTCTCCCCTCCTGATCGGGTTTGTTCCTTCTCGTCCCAATGGGTCAAACAGGGTCTGTCCCTGAATGTCCTTGCAAAACGACCACACTCCTTTCACTTATTCTAGCAAACAACAACCGATCTTTGTATCATTTTCAGAAAAAGTTCACGACGACTCTTGTAGCCATTCGGTGATTAATGTTATTCTTTTCCTAAAAGGTGAGGAGGTAAACGATGAAAATCATTGATACCCATTGTGATGCGTTATACAAAATGCAGTTGGCAAAAAGGGGGATTGAATTTACAAAACCCCTTGATTTCCGCAGCTCACCAGAGCTCGACACAAACTTGGAACGTCTTCAGGCTGGTGGAGTGAAGGTGCAATTTTTTGCTGTTTTCATTTTGCCTGATGTCCCGTCTGATGAAAAATGGCAACATGCCCTCGAACAGGTCGATTTGTTCCATTCAGAAATCCTCGGGAAAAACCCGGAAATGAAACAGATTAAACAGTTTTCCGACATAGAAGATTTAAAGCCGGGTGAAATCGGTGCGGTACTTACACTCGAAGGGGCGGACTGTTTTGGGAATGATTTGATGAAACTGAAAACCTTATTTCGCCTCGGCGTACTTTCCATCGGACTGACATGGAACAATGCGAATCTTTGTGCTGATGGAATCGGTGAGCCGCGGGGCGGAGGGCTTACGGAATTAGGGAAAGAGGTTGTGCAACTCAACAATGACCATCATATTTTGACTGATGTTTCCCATTTGTCCGACCAAGCGTTCTGGGATGTGTTGGAAACGGCCGACCATCCTTTTGCCAGCCATTCCAATGCTAGAACGATTTGCAATCATCCCCGGAATTTGCCGGATGAGGCGATTAAAGCTTTGATTGAAAAAGGAGGCTTCATGCACGTCGTCTTCAACCCGCCGTTCATCAAAGAAAACAGCAAAACCGCAACGATTGACGATTTGCTCAAACATATCGACCATATTTGTGCTCTCGGTGGGGAAAAACAAATCGGCTTCGGGTCAGATTTTGACGGCATCAGTTATTTTGTCGATGATCTGAACCATTCCGGCGAATATGGGAATCTCATCAATGAGTTGTTGAAGCATTATTCCGAGGATACGGTGAGAGGATTTGCTTATGAAAATTTCATAGAAAATGTCGTTAAAAAATAAGCTGGGACAAAACTCCAGCAAATAAAAAAGCGTGGTGCATTGTCATGCGCCACGCTGCGACTGGTGCCGAGCAAAAGCACCGGTCATCACTTCACAATTTCTGTCCATAATATTTATCGATGGAAAAGCCTCGTCCGAGAATTTCCGACGCATTGATGAAAATGACGAATGCGTTAGGTGTTTCTTTCTGGAGGATTTTTTTCAATTCCACCGC
Source organism: uncultured Oceanobacillus sp. (assembly GCA_938004015.1). Lineage (GTDB taxonomy): Bacteria > Bacillota > Bacilli > Bacillales > Amphibacillaceae > Oceanobacillus. Next base: position 4,906 of record CALKWU010000044.1, on the reverse strand, counting down.
TTCATGCTGCTCCGTCACGCAAAGGATCATCGTTTTTTCCTCATTGGAATAGCCGCCGATCGTGCGGATTTTTGTAAGTCCCCGGTCAAGCTCATCCCGGATGATACCTTGGATTTTTTCCGCTTCTTCGCTGATGATGAGGATCAATTTCGTTTGTGAAGTGCGGAGTTGGACAAAATCAATCGCCTTACTGGAAATGTAAATCGTCAAGAGAGCAAACAACGTCAATTCCAAACTGAAGACGAAAATCGACGTGATGACGACAACTCCATCGACAATCAATTGCGCATAACCGCTCGATAAATTCGTGAACCGTTTCATGATTTGAGCGATTGCCGCAGTCCCGCCGGTTGAGCCGTTCCCTTTATAAACGACACCGAGACCGACACCGAGAAGGATCCCCCCGTAAATCGCACTGAGTAAAGGATCCGTCACCGTCACCGGGATATTTTCCGATAAATATATGGAAAAAGGCACCCAAAACGTCCCGAGTAATGTTTTCCAACTGAAATCCCGTCCCATCGTGATCCAACCGATGAGGAAAATCGGAATATTGATGGCGAATTGCGTCATCGCCGGTTTGAACGCATACAACTCATAAAGTAACGTACTCACACCGGAAATTCCGCCTGCCGCAAGTTTCGCGGGAAGCAAAAACATATTGTAAGATAACCCGACAATCGTCGCACCAATAACAATATAAATATATTGAATGATTTGTTCTTTCATTTCCGCACGTTTCATGTTTTCCATTGCCATCACCGTATCTACTTTACCATTGGAAAGTCCGTGCGTAAACAGAAAGGAAAAAGAAAAAACGAGTTGGCTTTCCGCTGGTTAAGCGACATCCCGTTTTTTCCGTTCAATGATTCACTGTTTCTTTATTTGTCACCGGCTCGATCCAATTGAAAGGATCCGCAATTTTTCCGTATTGGATACCGGTTATCGTGTCGTAAATTTTCTTGGAAAGGTCACCTGTTTTTCTGTCGTTGATGACATACTCTTTCCCATTCCAATTGAGTACGCCGATCGGTGAAATGACCGCTGCCGTCCCTGTGCCGAAAGATTCTTCCAACGTGCCTGCTTGATGGGCATCGGCGATTTCTTGCATGCTGATTCGGCGTTCGGTGATTGGCACACCCCAATGTTTCAGTAAATGGATGACCGAATCCCGTGTCACCCCGGGCAAGATGCTTCCGTTCAATTCCGGTGTGACGACTTCCCCGTTGATTTTGAAAAACACATTCATGCTGCCAACTTCTTCGATATATTTTTTCTCGACGCCATCCAGCCAAAGTACTTGGGAATAACCATCTTTTTCAACGATTTTTTGGGCGATAAGGCTTGCCGCATAGTTGCCGCCGGTTTTCGCTTCCCCTGTTCCACCTCTTACAGCACGGACATATTTATTTTCCACGGCAATTTTCACCGGATTGATCCCTTCTTTGTAGTAGGAACCGACGGGAGAAAGAATGGTAATGAATTTATAAGTCTGTGACGGGGCAACACCAAGGAAGGGTTCGGTCGCAATGATGAACGGCCGGATATACAAAGACGTCCCTTCCGCATCAGGAACCCAGTCCCGGTCGATATCCACCAATCTTTTGAGCGCATACAACACAAATTCTTCATCGATTGGCGGGATGACGAGACGATGGTTCGAATGGTTCATCCGTTCCAAGTTTTTCTGCGGGCGGAACAGTTGAACGTCGCCGGTTTTGGTGCGGAAAGCCTTCAACCCTTCAAACACCGACTGACCATAATGCAACACGATTGCCGATGGATCAATGGAAATCGGTTGGTACGGTTGGATTTTAGCGTTATGCCAACCATGTTCATCGGAATAGTCCATGACCAACATGTGGTCGGTGAATGTCCTGCCGAATTCCAATCGATCGGCTTTCGGCTTTTCCTTTTTCGCTGTGCTCATCTCGACTTGTAATGACTGTCCTTCCATAGCTCTATCTCCTTACTCTGAAAAAGTTTCCATTAATCATAAACGATTTTCATCATTTTAGCAAGGGATGTTTGTACAGAGGCGGCGTCTCTTTTTGCACGGGGATTTTCACAATAATCATCGAAAATATCTTCACGATTCATGTTTTCTTTTTCAAAATGATGCGTGAAATAGTCCATAAAAACAATGTTAATAACGTTAAAAATCTTTAACTGTAAACAAACGGAATTTTATGTTACAGTAATGGTAGCTGAAGGATTCGAAGGGAGTAACTATCAGGTTGATCAAGACGGTTATCTTTGACTTGGACGATACGCTGCTTTGGGATGAAAAAAGTGTCGAGCTCGCTTTTGAAGAGACGTGCAAGCATGCACAAACGAAATACGATGTCGATCCGAAACAGTTGGAAAATCGTGTCAGGGAGAATGCAAAGAAAATTTATGCTTCCTACCCTACATACGAATTCACTAAAATGATCGGTATCAATGAGTTTGAAGGGCTTTGGGGGGACTTTCCCGATGAGGGAGGGATGTTTCCCGAATTGCGGGAGTTGGTTCCTGTTTACCGAAAAGATGCATGGACACAAGGTTTGAAAGATTTGGGGATTGATGATGAAAAATTCGGCGAAGAACTGGGGGAGACATTTCCGGAAGAAAGGAAAAAATCCGCCCGTCTCTATGAAGATTCGCTTGAAATATTAAAGACGTTGGAAGACGACTATGAGTTCGTCTTGTTGACGAACGGATCACCGGCTTTGCAAAATTTGAAACTGGAGTTATCACCATCTTTGATACCGTTTTTCAGTCATATCGTCATTTCCGGTGAATTCGGCAAAGGAAAACCGGACGTGTCGATTTTTGAACATACGCTCGGACTTGCCAAACGGGAAAAAGAGGACGTCATCATGGTCGGTGACAACTTGCAAACCGATATTCTCGGTGCTGTAAGAACCGGGATCAAATCCGTTTGGGTGAACCGGAATGGCGAAGAGGCAGAAGAAGTGAAGCCCGATCATGAAATCAACGGGCTCATGGAACTGACCACTGTATTGGAAACATATAATGAGTCGGAAAAAGCCACCGCTGGAATGAAGCTGTAATCCGGATAATAAAAAAACAACCGCATTTCCTGACATCTGCGCCAAATGATGTTGGGGAATGCGGTTCGGTTATTTGTGAAGTCGGAAACGGTTTCATTCCGGCATTTTTTATTGCTCAAATTATCTAATTTGACAGAATATAAACCAGGATTTAGAATAGGTTTAATATTCCAGGTTAGGGGAGTTGAGTTAAGCATGCGTAGTGATATGATCAAAATCGGTGTGGACCGTGCTCCTCATCGTAGTTTGTTATATGCGACCGGAAAAGTGAAACCACGGGATTTGGATAAACCGTTCATCGGCATATGCAATTCCTATATCGATATCATTCCCGGTCATGTCCATTTGCGTGAGTTTGCGGAAGTGGTTAAAGAAGCGATCATCGAGGCGGGGGGCATCCCGTTCGAATTCAATACAATCGGTGTGGATGATGGTATTGCCATGGGGCATATCGGCATGCGTTATTCGCTTCCGAGTCGAGAACTGATCGCCGATTCTGCGGAAACTGTGATCAACGCCCATTGGTTCGATGGTGTCTTTTACATCCCGAATTGTGATAAAATCACTCCGGGTATGCTCATGGCGGCGGTACGGACGAATGTCCCTTCGATTTTCGTATCCGGCGGCCCGATGGAAGCAGGTGTCAGTTCAAGCGGCAGACAGATTTCATTGACATCGGTTTTCGAAGGGGTCGGCGCCCATAAAGCAGGCCAAATGTCTGCGGAAGAGTTGTTGGATATTGAAATGAACGCATGTCCAACCTGTGGATCTTGTTCCGGAATGTTCACTGCGAATTCGATGAACTGCTTGATGGAAATGCTTGGTGTGACCGTTCCCGGGAATGGGACGATCGTTGCGACTAGTGACAAGCGGAAAGATTTGGTCCGTGAAGCGGCAAAACATCTCATCCGGATGGTGAAAGAGGATGTGAAACCACGGGACATCATCACGAAAGAAGCGATCGATGATGCCTTTGCCCTCGATATGGCGATGGGCGGATCGACGAATACGGTGCTGCATACGTTGGCGATCGCCAATGAGGCGGGCATCGATTACAACTTGGAAGATATCAACAAAATCGCTGCTAAAGTACCATATTTGGCGAAAATCATGCCGGCATCCGACATCTCCATGGATGATGTCAATAAGGCGGGGGGCGTAGAAGCGATCATCAATGAATTGACGAAAATTCCGGGAGCGATTCACCCGGAGCGCATCACCGTGACAGGGAAAACGATGGGTGAACTTGTGAAGGATCACCATATCACAAATCCTGATGTCATCCGGACTAAAGACAATCCATACAGCCCGGTCGGCGGATTATCTGTGCTTTACGGAAACCTTGCGCCCGAAGGTTCCGTCATCAAAGTCGGTGCGGTCGATCCGTCGATTGAAACTTTCATTGGCGAGGCGATCGTCTTCAATTCCCAAGAAGAAGCACAAGAAGCGATTGATGATGGTACGGTGAAAGAAGGGCACGTCGTCGTCATCCGTTATGAAGGGCCAAAAGGCGGACCGGGGATGCCGGAAATGCTTGCACCGACCTCTTCGATTGTTGGACGGGGGCTTGGCACAAAAGTCGCGTTAATCACCGACGGCCGTTTCAGCGGTGCGACTCGCGGCATTGCGGTCGGCCATATTTCACCGGAAGCTGCGGAGGGCGGCCCAATCGCATTGATTGAAAATGGCGATTGTATTGAAATCGATTTGCCGAACCGCACGATTCATCTTGCTGTGTCAGATGATGAATTGGAGGAACGGCGTAAACAGTTACCGCCATTTGAACCGAAAATCAAGACAGGGTGGCTTGCGAGATACTCTAAATTGGTGACGAATGCTTCGAAAGGCGG
>CALKWU010000043.1 GCA_938004015.1 uncultured Oceanobacillus sp. | reverse complement strand
ATTGAAAAAGTAAAAGATCATGTTGAAGATGCCGTCAGCAAAGGAGCAACCATTTTGTGCGGTGGTGCCGAAAAAGCAGACGAACAAGGGTACTTCTTTGAACCGACTGTTTTGGACAACGTGACTGAAGAAATGAAAATCATGAGCGAAGAAACATTTGGCCCGATTGCTCCTATCACCGTATTCGAAGATGAAGAAGAAGTCATAAAAGCGGCAAATAACACACCTTATGGTTTAGCGGCTTACGATTATACTAGAGATATTTCAAGGGCTGTAAGAGTTTCCGAAGGACTTGAATTTGGAATTGTAGGATTAAATGATGCCATGCCTGGAACAGCACAAGCACCGTTTGGTGGGGTCAAAGAAAGCGGTTATGGCCGTGAAGGTGGTCATCAGGGTATTCGCGAGTATCTTGAAGAGAAATACATTTCGCTTGGTATTTAATTACCAAGCGATCCCCCTTATTTTATTTTTATACTGAAATTTCGATGAAACTTCGATGTTTAACGTTGTAAGGAGAATCCTAAATGACAGACTTTATCATCATCGGTGGAGGTATTGTAGGTTTATCAGTAGGAAAGGCATTAATCGAACAATTTCCAAATGCGAAAATAGTCGTCCTTGAAAAAGAAAGAGAATTGGCAAGTCATCAGACCGGAAATAATAGCGGAGTGATCCATTCGGGCATCTATTATACACCTGGCAGTTACAAAGCTAAGTTCGCTAAAGCGGGAAACGAAAGCATGAAGCGCTTTTGTGAAATGCATGGTATCGACTATGAAGAATGTGGAAAAGTGATCGTTGCAACAAACGAAAATGAATTGCCCAATTTACACAAACTGTATGAAAGAGGACTGCAAAACGGTTTAGATGTCCAATTATTAAAGAAAGAAGAATTGTTAGAAAAAGAACCACATGTCAATGGTTTAGAAGGTATTTACGTACCATCTGCGGGAATTGTGGATTACAAACAAGTATCTTTCAAACTTGCTGAACTGATCCGTGAAAACAACGGTGAAATTCATACAAATGAAGAGGTAAAGGCGATTGACGAACGAAGCGGAGAAGTCGTCGTCGAGACGGGAAACAAGACGTACCGAGGCAAATTTCTCATCAATTGTGCAGGTTTGCAAAGTGATCGCATCGCACGGATGGCAGGCTATCAAATTGACATGAAAATTTTCCCATTTCGAGGTGAATACTACTATATTAATGAAAACAAACGCCATTTGGTGAAAAATTTGATTTATCCGGTACCGAACCCGAAGTTTCCATTTTTGGGCGTCCATTTCACAAGAACGATTTACGGTGAAGTAGATGTTGGTCCGAATGCTGTTCCTGGATTTAAACGTGAAGCATATACGAAGACGTCATTTGATTTCAAAGACTTTTTAGAAATTTCCACGTTTCCGGGATTTTGGAAACTTGGCATGAAGTATTACAAAGTAGGCATTGAAGAAATCGTCCGGTCTTTCAGCAAAAAATTGTTCGTCAAAAACGCACAACAGTTAATCCCTGAAATTACCGAAGACGATTTAACACCTGCACCAGCAGGAGTGAGGGCGCAAGCATTAAAAAACGATGGCACATTAGTGGATGACTTTTACATTGTAAATGGAAAAAACAGCATCCATGTATGTAATGCACCATCACCAGCGGCAACAGCTTCATTAGAAATCGGCAAGGAGATCGTTAACAAAATTACTGACATCAAGGAGAATAATAAAGCGATTTGATGCTGAAATCATTTGGAGATGTCTAAAGAAATAAACATTGGACATCTCTAAATGTCAATAATTTTGTAAGCACTTACATCTATCATAATAAAGAAAGGGAAATATGCAATGGCTAAACGTACGTCGATTCAAGCAGAAAAAAGTACCATGGATGCCGTCGTACAAGTGCTCGAGGAAGCGGATGTCGAATATGTTTTTGGTGTTCCCGGCGGCTACATGATGAAATTATACGATTCCCTTGCCAATTCTTCGATTAAACCTATCCTTACAAGACATGAACAAATTGCCAGCATCATGGCTGAGGTGTATGGCCGTTTGACAGGCAAACCAGGAATCTTCACTTCTCAAGGTGCATGGGCCGTCAGCAATGGCCTCATGGGAGCGGTGGAAGCGATTCAAGGCAGTTCACCTATGGTCATGTTAACGGATATGACCGACAACGCACCTTATTCACACCACGGTTCTTATCAGACTGGTACTGGCGAATATGGCAGCTATGATGTAAAAAAAGCGGTAGAAGCGGCTACGAAATATTCCACGGTCGTCCACATGCCCGAACAAGCTGTCCAAAGTGTTCAACTTGCCTTGAAACATGCTTTAGACGGCAATCCAGGTCCATCAGCTGTCGTATTTCATAGTTCTGCAATCAATGGAACGGTCAAACCGGACGGTTCACCAGTCATTTATCATACAAAACATTACTTGTTGGATCAAACGCAAACGCCCCATCGCGACGAACTCATGAAGGCGTTACATACGTTAAAGGAAGCGAAAAATCCGTTTATCATCGCTGGAAATGGCGTGAAAGTGTCAAAAGCCTTTGATGAATTGGAAAACTTTGCAGAGTTGTTGGGGGCACCAGTCGGAACGACAACGATGGGAAAAAGTGCATTGCGTGAAACGCATCCTCAATCCGTTGGTGTTATTGGCAACTGGGGTACACCGGTAGGAAACAAAATATTGTCGGAAGCAGATGTCATTTTGGTTGTCGGTTCAAAACTTGCGCCAACCGATACATGCAACCATCATAGGCAGTTGATCGATCCACAACGACAAACCATCATCCAAATTGATATTGAATCGAAGCATGCGAGCTGGACATTACCTGTCGACCAAGCGATCATCGGCGACGCAAAACGAGTCCTTTACGAAATGATTCAACTATTGGAACATGAAATCGAAATCGATCGTAACAAAATAGAAATACGGATCGAAAGAATTGCTCAATTGAAAGAAGATTCGGAATATATTTTTGTCGACGAATCATACGCCGACGCTCGACCAATCAAACCACAACGGGCGTTGAAAGAAATTTATGATGCGATTGATGAAAATACGATGATTACGCTGGATGCTGGTGAGAACCGTGTTTACACGATACGCCATTTTAAATCGAAAGTTTCCGGAAGCATCATTTTACCAGGTTCGGCAGGAGGCATGGGATATGCGATTCCATCTGCGTTAGTCGCAAAATTAGTTTACCCGGATAAGAATGTGTTGGCAATTGCAGGAGACGGCGGATTTTCCATGACGATGAACGGTTTGATCACCGCGGTTGAACACGACCTGCCGATCGTCACAGTGATTTTTAACAATTCTTCTTTAGGTTGGGTAAAAAATGCCCAAGGAGAGAAAAAAGTCGCTTCTGAATTTATGGACATCGATTACGGAAAAATTGGGGCAGCCATGGGATGTCTCGGGTATACTATCGATGACCCGAATGATATCAAGGGAGCATTAACCGAGGCGTTTCACAGCAATAAGCCTGCAGTGCTCGATATAAAAACGACGGATGAAGAATTTTATCATAAAGTCATGTCCGAATTGGCGACTTCTTTAGAATAAGTGTAAAACCTCGAGTCGATTTCATACGGCTCTAGGTTTTTTGTTTGTAAAGAAGAAATGGGCGGAGTGACATCATTTCCTTTGCTCCGTATCGAATTAACTATGATAGATCCATCGGCTAGACGATTTTCGATTCTATTCGCTTTCGTATTGGTGATGGAAATCACTTGCATGATTTTCTTTCAATTTTTACTTCGAAAAAGAAACCTCTTACATTCTCTCCCAAACAAGAAGAGATGAGATTTCAATAAAATAAGTCAAATTCTTATTACAGTGAACACAGCGAATATGGCTTCATACAAGCTTTACCACGAGTGCGAATTTTAAATCTTGTTGAAGATGTTCCAAGCTCCAAAATTAGCAAATGACATGCTTGATCGAATTCTTCATCATATGGACAGTTGTCAATATTGTGGTTTAGATGACATTCATTCAAAAAATTTGTAAACTTCAATCATTTAATCCTATATGACTGAATCTATACCGGATTATTCAAAATGGTACATTACTAAACAATCGAAAATATATATTCTTATATTTACATTTAATGTAAAAACACAAAAAGTTCATAAAATGTCTAAATTAATTGTATTTTAATATTTTATTCAATTTGTTAATTGATATAATTAAAATAAGAAAAAATATCTATATAAAACAGGCAAAAATTGAGACTAAAGTATGAAGTAACAAAAGGAGGTATTCAAATGGCATGGTTTATGAAAAACAAAACAGTTGAAAACGAGACATTTTTGGTGGAAAATCAAAGACTGAAAAACAGTTGGTGGAGCTGAAAAAAGAGAAAGAAGAAGCCGAGATTAGCTTGAACTTGGTGATGAAAGCGATTAAAGGCGGTTTCTGAGAGATGACCATCGTCGAAGGTGATTACAACCATCCCGATTCGAAAATCATCTATTCGGATAGGCTGAGAAAGTCGTTTGGTTACGAGGACGATCATGATTTTCCAAATAGTCCTGAAACGATGAATAAAGCGGTTCACCCTGATGAAAGCGAATGGGTCTGGGGAACGTTCGAAAAACATTTGAACGACCCTACCGGAAGGACTCCATATGATATGGATCACCGTTTGCGCGCCAAAAATGGCGAATTCCGCTGGTTCAGAGGGGGAGGCGGAGCGCTTCGCGACGAATACGGCAAGCCGCTTCGGATTGCAGGCACGATTCGCGATGTGACGTTTGAGAAAAACAAAGAAAACGCCATCGAGGCGATGAACGAAAGCATTCGCCAGCTGTCCCATTCAATCGATGAAATGGTGAAAGGGACCGAATCGATCACGGCACAAGCAGAAGAGACGGCACTGCGTCAGGAACAATCGATGAAGGCGGCAAATGAAATGAAAGCGAGCACCGATGAAACGAAAGTGATTTCCAATTTCATCCGGGAAATTGCCGACCAAACCAATTTGTTAGGTTTGAACGTAGCCATTGAAGCGGCGCGCGCCAGCGAACATGGACAGGGGTTTGCGGTGGTGGCCGATGAAGTGAGGAAACTGGCGGTAAACAGCGCCGAAGCGACGGAAAACATTGAAAGCAGTTTGAACAAAATGAACGAATTGATCGAACAAATTTTGAATCATATCGAGAGCATGACCGATTTGACGCAGTCCCAGGCTGCGCTCACGGAACAGTTAAATGCAT
>CALKWU010000042.1 GCA_938004015.1 uncultured Oceanobacillus sp. | reverse complement strand
ACGGATGATACGTCCATCGTCAAAGCCTACGGCGGAGTGGAAATTGCTTTATGGGATATCCAAGGGAAGTACTATGGAAAACCAATTTATGAATTGTTGGGCGGTGCTTTCCGTAAAGAAATCAAATTTTCCGAATACTTCGTTTACCGGCAAAGTGTCAACGGAGTGGGAGGGGAAAATAGCCCTGAGGCCGTTGTAGAGTTTTGTCAACGGATGCACGAAGAACACGGCTCCTACATTTTTGAAGGAAAAGTCCTCACCGGAAATCCGAAAGAAGAAGTGGATACGTTCAAAGCTTTACGGGAGCATTTTGGCGACAAAATTGTCCTTCGAGCAGACGCCAACTATGCTTGGTCGTTGTCAACGGCGAGATGGATCATGCGCGAGTTGGAACCATTGAATATTGAAAACTATGAAGATCCAGTAGCGTCTTTTGAAGACATGTCCATTTTACGTCAGCATACTTCCATCCCTTTCTCGACGCATGTTCCGGATTTGAGGCGTGCTGTCTCGTTAAACGCACCGGACAACTTTGTTGTCAACATCGCGGCACTTGGTGGCATCAAGAAGACGATCGAATTCGTTAATGCCTGCCAAGCAATGGGCAAAGGGGTATGGATGTACAGCGGCGACAGTGGCATTGGCACTGCGGCATATTTACACGTTGTCGCGGCTACACAATGGCTCATTCATCCGAGCCAGTGCCTGACGCGCTTCTATACTCATGATGTCATTGAAGAAGGTCCACTTGTTCATAAAAATAATGTCATCCCTGTGCCGGAAAAACCTGGATTGGGCGTGACGTTAAGCGAAGAAGGCTTGGCTTATTGCCATCAACATTTCTTGGAACACGGACCGCTCGATACATTTGAAAATCCGGATCATCCGGACGTTTACAAACGGTTACCGTTAGCTTAAGCAATGATTTAAATATGATTAAGGAGATGATTTTTGTGAAGAGGCTATTTTTCAGTGTTGTTTTGCTATGTTTCGTATTGATGCTTGCAGCATGTGGAGGGAACAATTCCAGCTCAGACGGTTCATCTTCATCATCCGATGGAGGAAGCGAAGGAAAGAGTGGGGAACAAATTCAATTAAAAATCGCCGGTTATCAACCGGAAGATCACCCAAGCACGCAAGCGCTTTACAAGTTTGCGGAGGATGTCGAAAAAAACACGGATGGCAGAATTACGGCAAAAGTTTATCCGGCTAGTCAGTTAGGGGACTACATCACCGTTTACAAAGAAGTGATGGAAGGTACGATTGAAATGGCGTTGATTACGACCCCAAGCGAAACGGATCCACGACTTGACCTATTGTTGGCGCCATATATGGCAACATCTTATGAAAAAGTCGAGCAAATTTTCAGCCCTGGATCTTACGTGCTTGAAAAGATGCAAGAGGTCAACAATGAACAAGGCGTATACATGTTGGGCGTTCATGCAAACGGTTTCGGCGGAATTGGGACAACGAAAGAAATTAAAAATTTGACGGATCCGGATGCGGACAAAGGTTTGCTATTACGTACAGCCTTAGGTCCGATTTACAGTGAGCCGATGAAAGATCTAGGTTTCCGCATTATGACGATTCCTTTTGCTGACTTGAGCAACGCATTGCAAACGGGAACGGTCGATGGTTGGTCCGGGGGAGAAGCTTCCTTGAACTATTTCGGTTATCGTGACATCATCAAATATTTCTATACGACAAACGACTTCTTCAATGCGGATGCGTTCTACATCAACAAAGAATTGTGGGACAGCTTGAGTGATGAAGATCAGGCGGTCATCCAGGCGGCAGCAGTCGAATTGACAAAAACGAGCATCGAAACAGCCCAAGGATACGATGAATTATACTTGAAAAAATTGGAAGAAGAAGGAATTGAAGTGATCCGCTTGAGCGAAGAAGAAGTGGAACAATTGGCTTCCATTGTCCGTGAAAAAACGTATCCAAAGTTGAAAGAAGCGATGGGTGAAGAATTTATCGACGGATTGCTTGAATATCTCGAGTCGCTCGATTAAGCGGGAAGTTGCGGGGGATGTCAATGATGTATGCCACATACGGGGACATCTCCCGTCCAATAAGTTCCTTCACGAAGAAAGGAGTTTAATCCATTGAGTAGGGTAAATAGAGGTTTAATCATCATCCAAAAATGGATCATGTTCATTTCCAGTTTGCTCATCATTTTGTCCTTATCGTTGGCTGTCTTGTTGCGCTATGTTTTAAAAATGGACTTGTTTGGCATCGAAGAGTTATTGATCATTCCCATTTTCTTGTTATATTTTGTCGGTTCCACTTTTGGCACATATGAAAACAGCCATATCACCGCCGATTTATTGGATTCATTCGTGAAAAATGAAAAAGTGTTGAAATTTTTCAGAACGTTGACAAGTTTCATCTCGATGATTGCTTGCAGTGTATTTTCGTATTGGGCCATCCAATATTTTATGTGGAGCGTCAACAAATTGGAGAAAACGCCGGGATGGCATATTCCGTTGTTCATTCCGCATGGAATTGTCATGATCGGCTTCATCTTGATGACCATCTATTTTTTCATGCATTTTTATCTAAATTTACAATACTTTTTTGGAAAGAAAGTAGAGGGATAAGAATATGTGGCTATTAATTGCGCTCGTTATCCTGATCATTGGCTTGTTGCTTGGCATCCCCGTACCTTTTGTTTTCATCACGACAACCATATTTTTGATTTTGACATTGGGGTATGAACCGAGCTTTTTGATACCTTATGGATTTAGTCAATTGAACAACATCGTCCTGTTGGCCGTGCCACTGTTCATTATGGCAGGTAGATTGATGGATACGGGTGGAATCGCCAAAAGGATCGTAGATTTTGTTGAGACGCTCGTCGGAAAAATAAAAGGCGGATTGGGTGTCGTTGTCGTCGTTGCTTGCGGGGTTTTCGGCGCCATTTCGGGAAGTGCCGCAGCAGCCTTATCCGGCATCGGTCCAATTTTGATTCCGCGATTGGTGCGAAGCGGCTATTCGGCCGGGTTTGCGACGTCGCTTGTAGCTAGCGCTTCTGTATTAAGTTTATTGATTCCGCCAAGCGCCATCATGATTTTATATGCCTGGGTCGGAAACCAATCGATTTTGCGAAGTTTTTTGGCCACAGTCGGACCGGGTATCATTTTGGCCATCCTCCTAAGCATCATAAACATTGTTTATATGAGAAGACGGGACATTCAACATGTCGAACCTTCGCCTCTTGATCAATTATCTTTCGGAAAACGCTTCGCCCGTACAGGCAAGGCGGCGATTCCAGGGTTGTTGATGCCGATCATCATACTCGGTGGAATCTATGGCGGCATCATGACGCCGACCGAAGCGGCGGCCGTTTCAGTGCTTTATACGATCCCAGTGGGATTGTGGATTTACAAAGAAATGAACATGAAATCGTTATATAAAGGGCTCGTGGAAGCGGCAGTGACAACCGGTGTCATCATGATTATGCTTTATACGATCATGTTGTTAAGCCGCATCTTCATCACCGAAGATGTTCCAGGATTATTAAGGGAAGTATTGCTTTCAATATCGGAAAATCCTATCATCATTTTGCTGATGGTGAACGTCTTTTTGATCATCGTCGGTATGTTGATGGACGATGTGAGCGCCGTGTTGTTGTCGACGCCAATCTTGTTGCCGCTTGTGACAAGCATCGGCGTGGATCCGATCCATTTTGCAGCAATCATCGGAGTTAATTTGGGCATGGGATTATTGACTCCGCCGACTGCACCATTGCTCTATTTGGGAAGCAGGACCGGAAAAACGCCCGTTGTACAAATGCTTGGGCCTACAACCGCTTTGATCATTTTCGCTTGGCTTCCAACTTTGTTGATTACAACATACATTCCGGAAATTTCATTGTTTTTGCCAAATTTATTGTTAGGTAAATAACCTTGATAAACATTCGTATTGGAGGGTTTTCCCATGAGGGACTATGGAATTGAAACGATCCGTGCGCGCAAGCAACATGTCGCATATGGGATGGGATTGGGGATCATGTTGCTGGATGATGTGTATCCCGGTTTTCCGGGGGATGTCAGGAATGCCAGTGCCTATCCTTTTCCGATTCAATATGAGGTGGTTGAAAAACTGGACATTAAAAAGCTGGTCTTCAGTGAAAACCGCGATCAGTATGCAGAGCCCATCATTAAAGCCGCGAAAAAATTGGAACGATTGGGTGTCCGGGCCATTGCGGCAGAATGTGGCTATTTCGCCTATTTCCAAAAAGCAGTGGCTGACGCAGTGAGCATTCCGGTCTTTATGTCCAGTTTATTGCAAGTTCCATTTGCCCAGCAAGTTGTCGGTGTCGGCAACCAAGTCGGCATTTTATGTGCATTCAAAAAACGGTTGACCGATGACCATTTGAGAAATGTCGGCATCGATCCGGACAGCAACATCGTCATCGCCGGTGCGATTGATGATTATGAATCTCCGGAATTTGAATCGTTATGGGTGGCAGATCGGCGACCTGAAGTTCCGGTCAGCAACTATTCCAAAGCGGAGGAAAATATGGTCCGCATCTGTAAAGATTTTGTCGCGAAAAATCCAAAGATGAAAGCGTTGATTTTCGAATGCACCGGTTTTCAACCGTTTGCCAGAGCGGTTCAACGTGAAATCGACATCCCGATCTTTTCGTGGGGAACGTTGCTTGAATATGCATATTCAGTCGTGGTGCATCGTGAATTTTATGGACACGTGTAAGCGAAATTGACGAATAGGGGAGAGTAGCAAAATGTTGGATGCTGTCGTTATTGGTGGAGGAATCGCAGGATTATCCGCAGCATGGAAATTGAGAAATAAAAATATTCTACTATTGGAATCGTCTGACCGTTTTGGAGGGCGGGTCTATTCGGAACGACGAGGAAAGTATTGGCTCAATTATGGAGCGCACGTCTACAATGGTGAAAATTCCGCAACGGATGAATTGTTAAAAGAAGTGGGTGTTGAAGCTGTAAAAGTGCCCGGGACCGTAACGGGCATTGCGATGAACGGCAAAGTCATCGTCAGCGGTAAAGTGGAAACCTATCCTTTTGTCATACCGATGCCATGGAAAGCGAGACTGGCTTCCTTGCGTGCCGGAATCAAAGTTCGTCTTGCAGTCATGGAATACAGCAAAGTTGTCAGACGTCGCCCAGGTGAAAACTTTAAAGAATATCAACAAAGAATTTATAATTACCGCAATGATCGCACGTTCAGGGACTTTATCGGAAAGTTGCCGGAAGATACTGAGGAATTGTTCCGTCCGACCATTTTGCGTTCGACGGGCGACTTGCATGAAATCGCCGCCGGTGCCGGTATCGGCTATTTCCACCTGGTTTGGAGCAAGGAAGAAGGCTTATCGAGAAATATCGTCGGCGGTCCTTCAACGTTGACGCAAGCCATTGCCGAATCGTTGGGTGAAAAAGCCCAAAAAAATGCGGTCGTGCATGAAGTCATCCAAAAAGCCGACTCGGTCGTCGTCAAATATACGCAACATGGCGAGGAACACGAGGTGACAGCGAAATATGCCGTTTTGGCCACGCCAGCGCCGATCACCAAACAAATCGCCAAAAATTTGGACGAGGATGTCAAAGTAGCGCTCGGAAAAATTATTTACGGTCCATATGTAAGCGCAGCTTTTTTGACGAACGAAACGGGAGTGCAATTTTGGGATGATGCCTATGCCATCGCGACACCGAAACGCTCTTTCAACGTCTTCTTCAATATGTCCAATGTTATACGAAACATGGAAGACGTGCGAGGGAAAGGCAGCAGTTTTATGGCATTTTCTCCGGCGAATCTTGCAAAAAGATTGATAGACAAATCGGATGATGAAATCATTGATATTTATTTAAAAGATATCGAGGATATCATACCGAACTTCAGGGATATCGTGACGGAAGCGAAAGTGCAAAAGTTCCCGATCGGCTTGCCGTATTGTTTCCCAGGGCGGGCCAAATTGCAGCCGGTCTTGACGAAACCGCTTGGCAGACTGTTTTTGGCAGGCGATTATTTAGGTACCTTGTACACCGAAACGTGCATTTTGACAGGTCATGAAGCGGCCAACCAAATCATCCATAAATTGAATCAAGAGTAAGACATTTGGGGAAGCCTTTCGGAACTGTTGTCTTCAAAAAGATTGGCACTTGCTTATCGAAAGAGCATTTTAGGTTGTCAGACGGGTAAAACTTTCGAAGTATATTGATGGATTTTTAAGTTAACAGTTTTTATTACTAGAATGCCGATGATGACATTTCAAATGAATACTTCAAATGGCTACGTGTTCGGCACAGATTTACATGGAGCGATAACACGCATTGTTCATTAGTGATCCCCTTTTACCTTAATGATGTCCTTTTTGAGCTGTCATGCTTCACTGACGCTCTATGTAAATCTGTGTTTCTTTTTGCGAAACTTAACTGGACAGACCGCATGAATGGCTAATGCGATCTTCATTCACGTTAAGTTGGGCGATTGTTTCTTGATTCAGTCAATGCATCGTGCAACATGTTTCATGAAGGTGGATTTCCCGGTTTAATCCATTAAAAAGTTTTACGATAGGGTGATGATATTGTCGGAAAAATGGGCCTTTTTGATCGTTTTATCGGCGGCAATATTATGGGGGACGACGGGGACAGCGCAGACATTCATTCCGACTACTGTAGACCCGTTTTTTGTATCCATGTTGAGACTCGCAATCGGTGGTATTATATTATTGATGGTTTTAGGCCTTATGCGTAAGTTGAAATTTGCAGATTGGCCATGGAAAAAAACGTTGCTTACGGCCGCTTTTTTGGCGGTATTCCAATATTGTTTCTTTTCATCGGTCCGACTTACAGGTGTTGCAATCGGAACCGTGCTTTCAATCGGAAGCGCACCGGTTTTTGCCGGCTTGTTTGAAAGTTTCGTCTTGAAAAAACCTCCGTCAAGAAAATGGATGATGGCGACCGTATTAACCATCGCCGGCTGTGCGATTTTGTTTTTCAACAAGGAATTGGTCGTGTTTAGTCCATTGGGCGCCATGTTCGCCATTGCTGCTGGATTGTTGTTTGCCCTTTATACGTTAAACAATAAGCGCATCGTTGAAGAAAATGGCGCCCTTAAAACAGTGGCGGTTGTCTTCACCATCAGTGCGATGATGTTGCTGCCTTTCATGTTTTTCTTTGAAAGCAATGGCATTCTGACAAAAACAGGAATATTTAGTATATTATATATAGGCGTCGTCACGACGGCGATCGGATACGTATTATATTCGGTTGGATTGAAAAATGTCACTTCATCATCAGCCACAACCATTGCGCTTGCCGAACCGTTGACAGCGGCAATATTAAGTGTGGTTGTCGTCGGGGAATATTTAAATGCATCTGGCTGGTTTGGCGTGTTTATGATTTTGATCGGATTGGTCATCCTCTCCATGAAACAAAAACATAAACAAGCAGCATATGAACTGCAAAAGTGATTCAATGCATGATTTTTTTGGTGACAAAATCGAGTATGTTTCATGGCGGGGAATCAATAATATGTCTAAAACTTAGATGGATTATGTTTGAAAGTGGAGTGATGGTCAAAAGATGAGCATTCAAAACGGAGAAAACAATGTATTGGACAAGTTGATTGCAAAAAAAAGTTCCTTGCCGGCCAAGCAAGAAAAATTGGCATCATACATTTTGGAAAATTATCAAGACATCGGTTTGTTGACGGTGAAGGAATTGGCGGACCGCGCTGGTGTAGGTACGACAACGGTCATGAGGTTGATCAAAAATTTAGGTTATGATAGTTTTTTTGACTTGAAACGGGAACTGTACCGCATGAATGTCGATTATTCGAACAAATGGGAGACCGTGCAAAAATCGTATGGCAATTTTAATGACAATGAATCTTACAATGTTTTGACATCGGTCTTCAATGAAGGCATTCGATTGATTGAACAATCGGTCAACTCCCAATTGGTGGAGAATTTCACCCTCGCGCTCGATCTGATCGAAAAGGCATCAACAATCAATATTTTAGGATTACGGATTTACAGATACGTGGCTTTTTATTTAGAACATATGCTCGGGGAATTTTGGTCAAAAACAAAACAACTGAGCCATGATACGGAAGCGCTTTACGATAAAATATTGCAATTTGAAAAAGATGAAGTATTGATCATTTTTTCTTTTGCCCATTATACGCAAAGAACGGTCGATGCAGCGGAACTAGCCCACGAACAAGGCGTTAAAATCATTTTGATCACCGATTTATTATCTTGCCCTATATCCGAGTATGCCGATGTGATTTTAAAATTGGAAACAGGCGGAAAGTATTATACGATCTTGCCGATTATCGCTTTGGTAGAAGCATTAGTCATCGAATTCGGCAAAAGAAAATCAGACGTATCGGTGGAAAGAATCAAACGGTTGGAGAGAAAATTGCTTGAAAGAAACATATTGTTGCAAACGTATTATCAAACGCCGTTCAAATCTGATATGTACGATAAGGAATAATTGTTTTTTATATCAATCGATTGGTAGCAATTTTCCTTTCGTTTTTCGGTTTATATATCAAATATGCTGAAACCGTTCTTTGTGAATGATGTGGTCAAGGACAAACGGAATAAGAGATGATAAAGGGGAGATAGGTTCATTGATCATTTTGTCGGAAAAAGACGTGAAACGGGCGGTAGCGATGAAAGAAGCCATCCAAGTGATGAAGGATGCGTTCATCCAATATGCCCGCGGCGACTATGTGATGCCTGCACGCAATTTTTATCAAGTGGAAGATGAAGATTATTTTTTGCTCATGTCATCTTTTGTCAAGGATGTCATCGGTTTAAAAGTTGCCACCTCTTTCCCATCCAATCGAAACAGAAACGTGCCGGTCACACAAGCGATGATACTTTTAATGCATCGCAAAACAGGCAAGCCTTTGGCGATGATGAGCGGAACCATGTTGACCGCCATCAAAACAGGAGCCGTATCCGGAGTGGCGATCCAACAATTCAAACAGGACGCAAAATCGGTCGGATTGATTGGAACGGGGCAACAAGGCTTGTACCAATTGCTAGCAGCGCTGGAGTCTGCGAATATAAAAAACATTTATTTATACAATCGTTCGGAACATAAAATCAAGTCATTCATCGAGCAATTTCGGCGATTGTCCAACAGCGATGTGCACATTGAGCAGATGGGAAGTGTCGAGGCGTTGCTTGACAAGTCGGAAATCGTCATCACCGCGACAACTTCTTTTACGCCTGTCATTCCGGATGTTCCTGAGTTGTATCAAAACCAAGACAAGTTATTTGTTGCGGTGGGGTCATTTGATGCTGCCATGCGGGAACTGCCGGAGAGCCTGTTTCGCAGTGCAACGTATTATTTCATCGATTCCGAAGATGGTAAAAAAGAATGTGGCGATATCATCGACCCGATCCGAAATAAATGGATGGAAGAAGATGATGTCATCTTATTGTCTGACATATTGACCGGAAAAAGACAGGTTCATTTGAAATCAAACGAACCAATCGTGTTTAAAACGGTCAGCATGGCATTGTTCGATACATGCATCGGTTATTTCGTATACCATAAAGCAAAGGAATTAAATTTGGGTCAACAAGTGGACTTATCT
>CALKWU010000041.1 GCA_938004015.1 uncultured Oceanobacillus sp. | reverse complement strand
AGGATGAAGAAGATAATGTGACGGAGGAAACAGACGAAACGGAAAATAAGGTTGTTGAAGAAGAGGAAGATGTTGAAGCAGATAATGAGGATTCTGCAGAGGATGATGATTCCAAGTCAACGGGTGGAAGATTCGAGTCCTCGGTTGAGGACCAATTGGATCTTAGAATCGGTGACACAGGGATTGCAGATACAACAATCGGGAAGTTTGAACTAACCGTCGATTCTGCTGAAATTGTGGGCAGTGAATTGGATGGGGTGGAGTCGGTTTTAGAAGAAATCATCGTTTTGAACCTTACATTCAAAAATATCGGCGATGAAGTCATTATCGCAGAGGACATCATGTCAATGATGGGGATTACTGATAACATAGACGGCTCTAACTACCATAACAACCCGGAGGCTTTCGAAAGTATCGATACGTTCGAAGGAGAACTCCAACCAGGTGAGGAAAGAAAAACCCAATTTGTCGCTCATATTTATGAGGCAGATGAATATTATTTCCGCATGGATCCGGGCAATGTGGCCAGTGGCTCCACTAATCAAATCTTATGGACAATATCTGCTGAAGAAGCCGGAAAATAATAGGTCTGACATTGATGAACGATGACTTGATTAATTGACCTAAAGGGAGAATTCAAATGAGATATTTCATACCATTCACAGGTTTGTTTTTATTGATATCACTGCTTGCAGCATGTGGAAGTGATGATGCGGTAAGCAGCGATTATCCAGTACCAGAAGAGCTTGTCAACAACAGCGAACCGGGTATGGAAGACTTTGAAGATCAACACGGCTTGAAAATAGGGGAAACGGGTTATCTCGTTGAAATTGCTCATCGAACCGTTTTTTCGGTTACATTGAATGAAGTGGCGATTGTTGAGGAATACGGCGGTGTCTCGTTTAATGATGAGCGAATTTTCATGGTTGGGAACTTCACCATTTCAAATTTTGGAGAAAATGCCATTTCCAAGCAAGGTCTGGAATTTCCGGTGCTGGCTAAAGTGTCAGATGTCTCTCGTATTGAAGACGGGACAGGATTAAGTAGACAAGAATTGTTAGGTTTCGGGGCGGGAACAAGTCCAGAGAGCCGGATTGATATGGAAAGCATAGAACCAGGAGATGAAGTGACAGGCGATATTGCGATGGTCATCGAAGAAGAAGCGGAAGAATACGTCATTTGGTTTGGTTACCAAGGCTACAACAATAATGTCACGTTTGAAGTTTCCGCAAGTGAAGCAAAACGGTAATAAAGATATCAATTTTGAGGGTAGGGAAACATTTATGAAAAAGTTTGTCAGAAAAGATAATGGCAGCATCACGCTGGAAGCTGCCATGATCCTCCCCTTTTTTATGTTGTTCATTATCTTTCTTGCAACAATCATCCGCATTGCTATTGCTGATATGGCTTTATATAAAGCTGCCTCTGAGACAACGGAAGTTATCGTTGCTTACTCATATCCTGTTGAAGTCGCAACTTCCACAGCTGAAGCGATAAGTTGCAATCACTTATGCCGGATGAACTTGATTTGGAACAAGTGAAATCATGGGGGCAGCAGGCACTCTTGTTTTTCGGCATTGATTTTGCAGGTACAATCGAAAGTCTATTTGAACAACTTACAGCCGATCTCTTAACAGACATCGTAAAAGATAAATTTGAACAAGCTGCTAGTGATGCCTTTTTTGACTCGTCGAAGCTTCAAGTCACAAATGTTGAAATCCCGGACATTGTCGGTGGGACAGGGGGGTATTTTCAAATTGACGTCACCTATGAAGTTCCGATCTCGTTTCCATTTGTCGAAAAAAACATCATCTTATCCAAGACGGCAGCTGAACGGGTTTGGACAGGGTCTTGACTTAATCAACCATATTGGAGGAACAAGGGATGTTTGCCCTTCAGGATTATATCTTATTCATATTGCTGATCATTGCATTTTACACAGATGTGCGCCATAAAAAGCTGCCAAATTGGCTCACCGTTTCCGGTATGCTCGTTGGTGTTGTTTTTCATCTGATCACGGCTGGAGTAGATGGGTTGATATTTTCCTTTCTCGGACTGCTTGTAGGCGGCGGTATATTTCTATTGTTGTATTTGTTCAAAACAATCGGCGCAGGAGATGTGAAACTTTTTGCCGCCATAGGTGCCATCGTTGGTGTAAAGATGGTGCTCTACATCATGATGTATTCCATTATTTTTGCAGGGATGTTGTCAGTCATCATTTTATTGTTTACACGAATGTTCTTGAGCAAATTGTTGCAGGTTGCATTGTTTTCCTTCAAGTTTATGGCTTGTTCGAAAGTGAAGCAATGAAGACCGTAGTTGTAGCAACATATTGTTTCTTCGTCTTGTTCATGTTGCTAAAGTGGTTTGCCGACTACATAATCTACCAATTATGATGTCGGACAG
>CALKWU010000040.1 GCA_938004015.1 uncultured Oceanobacillus sp. | reverse complement strand
CAAGGAACTACATCAATCATATCCTTAATGCTAGTCATGGCCGTTGCATTTTTCATTCCAATCATACTGCAACGTTTCAAATTAAAAGCAATTCCTATTGTGGTTGCAGAAATCATCGCAGGCATCATCATCGGAAAAAGTGGATTGAATCTCATCGATGTCGACAATGCCTGGCTTGCTTTGTTATCCAGCTTAGGTCTCATATATTTGATGTTTCTAAGTGGAATAGAAATAGATTTTAAAGCATTCAAACCAAAAAAAGAAAAAAGCCAGGCAAAAAAAATCAATCCTTTCTATATTTCAGTTGTTGTTTTTGCCTTGATGTTGCTGTTGGCTTATGGATTTTCCAGGGTGCTCGTCACGTTAGGCATGATCGATGATCCGTTTTTCATGACGATCATCCTTTCAACGATTTCCCTAGGAGTCGTCGTGCCTGTTTTGAAAGAACGTAAAGTGATCGACAGTGAATTGGGACAGACGGTTTTGCTGATTGCCGTGATTTCTGATTTCGTCACAATGATTTTATTCGCATTTTATTTGGCTTTTAAAAATGGGGAAACGACAATTGTATGGTGGATAATCCTGTTGCTGGCTTTTGTCATCCTTCTTTATTTTGTTTTGGATTATTACCGAAAAAGAAGCAATCTGCAATTATTGGAAAAGTTGAAGCGAGGAACAGCACAAATCGGCACAAGGGGAATTTTCGCTCTCATTCTTCTATTTGTCGCGTTATCGGAAACGATGGGGGTTGAAAACATCCTCGGCGCCTTCCTTGCCGGCGTCGTCGTTTCTTTGCTTTCACCAGACCGGGAATTCGTCCATCAAATGGAAAGTTTCGGTTATGGTTTTTTAATCCCGATATTTTTCATCATGGTAGGAGTCGGCTTTGATTTTGCATCTTTGTTCGAAAATCCAAGCACCTTGATTTTAATCCCGGTTGTACTCGTGTTGTTGTTTTTGAGCCGGATGGTGCCGACACTTTTGATCAAGCGTTGGTTTTCTTGGAGAGATGCCATCGGCTCCGGAATATTGCTCACTTCCACATTGAGCCTGGCCATTGTAGCTGCTACGGTTTCATTGCAAATGGGCATCATTTCGGAAAGCATGAACAGTGCGATCGTGCTCGTCGCCATCTTGACTTGTTTCATATCACCGATTTTATATGCCAAGATGTCTCCCGAAGTGGATGAAAAAGTGAGCCGATTGGCGATTATCGGTGCCAACCGCGGTGCGCTGCGGGCGAGCAAGAATTTCCAAAAAAGCAATTATGACGTCACGATCTTTTCTGAAAAACAGGAAAAGTTGGAGACGGAAGAAGAAAATGATTTCCCGATCGTTGAAGTGGAAAACATGTCCCTCGACCAATTAATCAAATTGAATATTTTCCAAGAATTTGATCAGATTGTCGTCACAACAAGCAACGATGAATTCAATATGGAAATTGCCGACTATGCGTATGAAATAGCCTATGAAAACATCATCGTCCGCATCGAGGAACCAACATGGAACAAAGAATACAGCGACAAGGGGATGACGGTTTATTCCAATACATTTGCCGGAGAAATGATTTTGCAAGCGGTGGTGCTCAGCCCCGGTCTCGTCCGATTTTTGACCGATACTGATGAAGTCGTACGAGAGTTTGTCTTGGACGATGTGCAATTTGATGGAATCCCAATCCGCAAACTGCCATTTTTAGGGGATAACTTGATTTTATCCATTTATCGAGACGGCCGTTCCATCACGCCCAATGGAGATACGATTTTACAAAGAGGCGACCGGTTGATTATTAGTGGCAGTGAAGAATCGATGGACAAAGTCGCAGCTTATTTATAACGAGACCGAGCACCAGTTTTAGTTTTGCTTGGACAAGGGACTTCTTAATTTTCCGAACTTCGCTTAATTCAGATTGCACGAGATTCAACATGATAAAAAAAATCCTGTCACCCCGAAAATGGGGTGACAGGACATTACGATTATTATAATCTACTCTTGGAAGACTATGTAATTGCCATATTATTTGAACAAGCCATTAATTGAGACTAATGCCCGACAGTCCTCCAAATGCAATGAGAGCACCAAAAACAACGATACCGCCTACTACAGTCCCCCATAATAAAATATCCAGTAACTTATCCATCT
>CALKWU010000039.1 GCA_938004015.1 uncultured Oceanobacillus sp. | reverse complement strand
AAACAATCTATGCGGTGCCGGCAGAATCAAACCACATTTCGTACCGACAGGATAAATACGGATATTCCGGGGAATCTAGAGCTGACAAGATAATTTTCCCTATAAAAGCGGTTCCAATTATGGCTAATTTGTGTAAAGTTTGTTATCATTAATACTAAACCAGGATATATTCACTTAGTACAAGCGTTCTTTTTCGTACATATCATGCTTTTTTGAAAAAATCGCTTTTACTAAAACACAGAAAAATAAACAAGGGATGGTGTTTTTTTATGAACAAACCCAAAATTGTCATCTTGGGTGCAGGGTATGCAGGACTGACAGCAACCAGAAAGTTAGCAAAAACTCTCTCACCTGAGGAAGCTGAAATCGTTCTCATCAACAAACATAACTATCACTACGAGGCTACTTGGCTGCATGAGGTAGCGGCAGGGACGATCAACCACAACCAAGCACGTTACATGATTTCAGACGTGGTGGATCCAAAGCGTGTCCGTTTGATTTATGACACCGTAGTGGAAATCAAGAAAGATGACCAACGTGTCGTTTTGGAAAACAGTGAAATCGAATATGATTATCTTGTCGTCGCTTTAGGATTTGTCACGAACACATTCGGAATCAAAGGAATGGAAGAACATGCATTCTTCATCCAGGATATTGAAAGTGCCCGCCTCATCCGCGAACATATCGAGTATAAGTTCGCACAATTCTCCAGCGGCGAATCCACTGATGAAAACGATTTGACAATTCTTGTCGGGGGTGGTGGATTCACCGGTATTGAATTTGTCGGAGAATTGGCAGATAAAGTTCCTGAATTATGCAAGAAATACGATATTCCACGCAATAAAGCAAGAATCATCAACGTGGAAGCGGCACCTTCCATTCTACCGGTATTTGATGACGATCTCGTGGCATATGCGAAAAAATCCCTCGAAGATCGTGGAGTGGAATTCCGGATTGGTGCAGCCATTTCCGAATGTACACCGGAAGGCTTCATCGTCGGGGAAGACAACGAATTGATCAAAGCAGGTACGATGGTTTGGACTGGAGGCGTCATGGGCAGTCCAGTACTTGAAAAATCAGGGTTTGAAGTTTTCCGCGGAAAAGTGAACGTCAATCCGGATCTTCGTTTGCCTGAATCTGAAAATGTGTTCATCATCGGTGACTGCTCATGGACGATGAACCAAGAAACAGGAAAACCTTACCCTCCGACTGGTCAATTGGCGACCCAAGAAGGTGCCCATGTGGCCAAGAACATCAAAAATCTCTTATATGGTTTGCCACTGGAAGACTTTGTTTTTGATGACAAAGGTACCGTCGCTTCTTTAGGGTTTTCTGACGGAATCGGAAACATTTTCTCCGGAATCAAATTGCAAGGAAAAACAGCTGCTGCGATGAAGAAAGTTGTCGATGACCGTGCGCTTCTCGCTGTCGGCGGTCCGAAAGCTCTATTGAAAAAAGGGAAATTTCGTCCTTTCTAAATAAAAGCGACAAAGAGGAAAGAGGGGTAGATAACCTATGAAAAGACTATGTAACTTGATTCTGCTTGCGGTTGCAGCACTCATCGGCTACCGTATCGTGAGTGACATGTTGGAAGAAACAAGAGATTTCCGTTGATGGAACAACCACCTGGTATATCCGGGTGGTTTTTTTA
>CALKWU010000038.1 GCA_938004015.1 uncultured Oceanobacillus sp. | reverse complement strand
CTGATCACGACCCATGAAATCAATGATATTGAGCATCTCATCGATAAAGCGGTGATTCTTGATGATGGAATTGTCTTCAAGGAATTCGATGCGGAAGAAATGCGCGAAGTGGAAGGCAAATCGGTCGTGGATGTATTGAGGGAGGTCTATCGCGGATGAAAAGTTTTTGGAAACTCGTCGACTTTGAATTGAGTCGTTTCAGTAGAATATATGTTGTGCTCATTGGAATGACGGTCGTTTTACAATTGATGGCAACGATCATCATTTCCAAATTATATCTCGATCATTTTGATTATGCGCTCCATTTCGAGGAACTGACGATCGGACAGTTCATTGAACAATATGGAAAGATGAGCCTTGAACAAGTCACCAGCTCGATGTGGTTCAATATTCCGATTGTATTTTCCATCGTCGCTTTGATTTTTTATTGTTTTTTCATCTGGTATCGGGATTGGTTTGGGAAAAATACATTCATTTACCGCTTATTGATGCTTCCGACGCCAAGGATCAATCTATATTTTTCCAAAGCCGCAGCAATTTTTCTTATGGTGCTTGGTCTCGTCGCCATGCAAGTGATCCTGTTGATCATCCAAGGAAACATCTTGAAATGGCTGGTTCCGGCAAATTTACGCATTGATTACTCGGTCATGGAATTGATTGGTGATAGTGTCGGAAATTATCATCTTGCGGTCATTATTCCATACAGTTTTACACAATTCCTCACCCATTACGGGTTGGGTTTTATGGCAGTCTTTATTTTATTCACGGCGATTTTGTTTGAAAGAAGCTATCGGTTGAAGGGGATTTTCCTCGGTATCGGCTATGCGATCGTTGCTATCGCAATTTTCCTTTCACCTTATTTTATTGCAGGTGATTTTTTGTACCCGGAAGAACTATTCATCGTCGGGGTGGTTTTATGGGCGCTAGTGACAGGGACGAGCATATGGATGGGCAACTACTTACTGAATAAAAAGATTACGGTATAGGAGGAGGAAAGAAGATGAAGCGTTACTGGAAAATCATCGGTTTAGTTTTGCTCATATTCGGAACGTTCGGTTCATTATACATTCATAAGGCACTGGCACAGGTTGCCTTGCCGGAATTTGAACTTGTGACGATATCTGGTGACGAAACCATTTTAGAGGAAATGATTGTTTATGGTGATTTTACTCAAGAGTCATCTTGGGAAAGTTTCAGATTGACTTCGGATGAGATTACATATTTTCGAGACCTGAACTTTTTAGAGCAGCACCGCGGCTTTTTCCAACCGTGGACAATCGAGTGGTTGATTGAAGAAGAACGGAACTTTATGAGAGGAAAAAGTTACTTTCCTGATGTTTTTGCCGAGGATGATGGGAAAATCGCCTATGTCAGCCCATATATGTCGAATGGATTGGATGAGTTCAGGGTGGAAATACTTAATCGAGAGACAAGGGATAAGCAGAAATTTGCACTCGATTTTTCATCTGACGAGGAACTCAGGGAAATCCATGTCTTAAATGTGCAGTTGTATGGGAATGCCATGTATTTGATTACGATCAATCATTATCCGGATGAAAAGGAGTTTCATGTCTATGAAATATCGCTGGAAGAGGAGAAAATCGTAAACGATGATACCGTTGTGGAAATAGAACATGACCATCACATCAATCTGTTCAATTTGACAACGGATATCAGCTTTCAAGAATATATCATTGTTGGAATCGAATATGTCGAATATGACGAAGCCACTTATTATTACCATGTTGTGGATGAAGAAATATATTCCTATCATTTGCCTACGGGAGAAATACAACCCATTGACATCCCGGAAGGTTTCACGACTTATCCTGATGATCCGTTTGATGAGGAACAGCTTGATGTTGGATTTATTGCTGTCGGAAAAGAACACGTGCATTTTGTGGAATATACTTCTGACGGCTTACGTTATGTTTCCTATGATTTAGGGAAAAATAAACAGGAAGGTGAAAAAGAAGTCATCCTTGGTGAGGCGGAAGTTGCTGGTTTATCAGGGCTGTATCCTGCAGGTAATCGCATCTATCTTTATACGAAAACGGAGGATGACAGCAATCGGATCAGGAAAATGATGGTCGTCGATTTGGCGGATGGAGATTTAGTTTCTGAAGTGGAAATCAAATTGAGTGAGGCACCGAAAGAAACGATGGTTTATGACGTGGACATTTTCTCCATCCAGGAAAAATGAAAGAAAAGCGGTCCCTCATGGTTTCAAAAAGACGTGGTTGAGCATCATTCCTCAACCACGTTTCCATATATCCGATCGAGTTTTTCCTTCAGCAAATCCATATGGATAATCCGTGCTTCACGCAGACATTCTTTTCCGTTCCAAAATAAGAGAAGGACAGGTACGGTGAAAATGGAAAATCGTCCAGCGACGGCTTCCACATCATCCGCTATGATGTGGCCAGCCGTGATTTTTGGATACCCCTCGATCAATCTTTCCACTTTTGGCTTCAAGGCATGACAAACGGAACAATGCGTCCGCGAAATATATAGGAAAGCGAGTTCATGTTCATCGATGAAATTTTCAATATCTTTCAATGATGTCAACGGTTGAAATGCAGACAATGGCAAAACCTCCCAACTGAGGGATGATTGCTTTCATTATAGCAAAGATGGGAATGCATGATGAAGGATTTAAGTTTTCTTTGTTGAAGATGATGATGAGACAAGTCGTGTCGTGTATGCAGACATGAGAATGGAGGTGGCTCTTGTGCCGACGGAAATGATCATTAGGTTGATCATCACTGCGGTTGTAATCGTCGTGCTTGCGATTATTCTTATCCGCTTCCGAAGTGGAAAGTCGCAAACCGACGCTCGGGATTCGCTTGAAATCATGAAAGAACGATATGAAAGAGGCGAAATCACCAAAGCAGATTATGAAGAAGCAAAACGGAGGAGAGGTAAATTATAGTAGGGACAGAGGTTTTTCCTCGTGTCCCTTTTAAGGTTTGAAGCGGGTGAATTTATCGTCGAGCGGCATTCTCTCTTTTGGTGCGGGTGCTTCATCAAAATAACCGAGATGGATGAATCCGACGATTTTTTCATTTTCTTTCACGTCGAGGATTTCCTTTACTCTTTCGTCATAAATATGCGGGTTCGTTTTCCAAACGACTCCGAGTTTTCTTTCCCAAGCGAGCAACCAGAAATTCTGAATCATCGTGGCGATCGCTCCGAAGTTTTCGTCCCACTGTTTCTCCAATTCCGGCACTTCCATGATGGCAACGAGAATAGCGTTCGGCTCATTCAAATAGTTTTCACGGTTTTCCTGCATGTGCTCAGGGTAAGTTGCAGCGATTCTTTCTGCGAAAACCGGCAATGCTTCTTTGCCGACAAAAATGAATCTCCACGGTTGCCTCATTCCATGCGTAGGTGCCCATCGTGCGTCATCCAACAATTCACGGACCAGTTCTTCTGTGACGAGTTTATTATTATACCCTTTTTTAATGGCTCTCCGTTCCCGGATGATTTTGGCCAAATAAGATTTTTCCATTTCTCCATCCCCCTTTTAAAAGTTTCACAGACGATTAGAATTGTAGATGGGAATCAGGTGTAAAGCAAATGACTCGTTTTACATGGTTGTGAGAATAATCACTGCTTTATTTTCGGTTTGACAGTAAAATGGAAGTGTATCGAACGACATTGGAGGAATTTTACATGACATTTTTATACGAAACACTTGTATTCATTCATATCTTTTCCGCAATCCTCGGTATGGGACCAGGACTAGTCATGACTGCGGTCGTCACCCTTTCGAAGCCTTCCACGATGAGTGAATTG
>CALKWU010000037.1 GCA_938004015.1 uncultured Oceanobacillus sp. | reverse complement strand
TGCAGAGCAAAAACGTCGATCTCATATTGACCGCATAATGCTCATCAAGCATCTCGGCATCAAGTTTTTTAAAACCATCTCGTGTCGAATAAGCCGCATTATTTACAATCACCGTTGGAAATCCGAGCTGTTCCGACACTGCATCAAGCAACAGATAAGGTGCGTCTGCTTGAGACAGATCGATCTCCAATCCTTTACAGCGCATACCTTCCGCTTCAACTTCTTGCACCATTTGTCCTTCCCATCCTGGCGCCGACTGCCAATACGCGAAAAAGATATCATAACCAGATTGTGCAAGTTTTTTACAAATGGCTGCACCTATTCCTTTTGCATGACTGACTCCTGTTACTAATGCAATTTCACCTTTTCCTTTGACCATGTCGAATTCACCACTCTCATTTCATGTCGACTCCCGAATGATCAATTCGTGTTCCAAAATATGGTTTTCCACTTTTTTCCCCCGGATTTTATCAATAATCATTTCAGCTGAAATGCATCCCATTTTATACATCGGTTGGGCGACTGTCGTCAATGTTGGGTGTGTCATATTTGAAAAAACAATTTTATCGAAGCCGACCACCGCCATATCTTCCGGAACGCGAATCCCATTACTATTCAATTCTTTCAAAGCACCTATCGCGAGAACATCGGACACCGCGAAAACAGCTGTCGGCCGTTCTTTTTGTTGCAAAATCACTTTCATCGCCTGCTGACCATCTTCAAATTCCACGTGTTCGGTATGATAGATCCATTGTTTTCGAATCGGCAAATTGTACTCTTTCAGTGCTTTTTCATAGCCCTGATAGCGTTCACGAGCATACAGAAACTTTTGATCTGAGTTGATAAGTGCAATCCGTTCATGACCTAGTTTGATTAAGTGCTTGACGGCATGGTAGGCAGCCGATTCACTATCAATGGAAACATACGAAATCGTACCATCCTTGTCGTACTCACTACACTGCACAATCGGATAATCCCGGGCAAGTTCATTCAACGTCTCCTTGTTGACGGTGGGGTCCATCGAGATGATTCCGTCTGCCATCCGATTGCGTATCAAATTGAAATAGATGTTCTCCCTTTCAGGATTGGAATCCGTTTGACAGAGAAGAATATTGTATCCTTCTTTTATGGCGGTATCTTCTATGCCATTGATGATATCCGTGTAAAATGGGTTGGAAATGCTAGGTAATAGAACAAGGATCAGTTTACTTTCGGATGTTCTCAAATTCCTTGCTAGAGCACTCGGTTTATAATCCAACTCTTTTATAGCCTGCTCAACTTTAATCCTTGTTTTAGGTGTCACGACATCCGGATTGTTCAGCACCCTCGAAACCGTTGCAACGGAAACGCCAGCTTTTTCTGCCACTTTATGTATGTTTGTCATCATCATCACCCTTACATCTCAACTTTGTAATCGATTTCATTATATAACAGTTGTTAAATTCCTTCTATTATTCTTGCAAATTCCTCCATTTCTCAGAATTAGATAAAATGTTCAGTATGTTGGTCAAAGGAATTCCCATGATCCAATAGATACAGATAATGACAATGACAAAACGGAAACCGGCCCGCTTTTCCATAAAGTGACGAAAAATAAACTGACCCGGCACTACGATTGTTCGCTTTTTCTCTGTAAAAGCACTGCGATAATGACAATCAACCCTTTAAAAGCCTCGCGCAAAAATGGTGGAACGCCGAACAGATTCAATAAGTTGTTCATCACTGCGATAATCAACATGCCATAGACCGTACCCAAAATATACCCCCGGCCTCCAAGCATATGAGTGCCTCCAACTACAGCAGCCGCAATCGCATCCATTTCCATTCCGCGACCAGCATTGGAAAAATCCATCGAACCGATGCGGGACACTTGAATGATGGCAGCGATGGAGACGAGAAGCCCCATCAATGTGTAAACCCGTATTTTGACTTTATCGACATTTACACCGGACAACCTCGCTGCTCTTTCATTCGAACCGACCGCAATGACCTGTCTCCCAAAAGTCGTCCGTTTCGATACATAATACAGAATAAGCGCAATGATAGCCCAATAGACAATCGGCATGATCATGAGATTCCCGATTTTGAAACTCGATATTTGTAAAAATTCTGATGGTAACGTTGTATTATAGCCTTGCGTGAAATGCTGGGTCACACTTCTGAAAATCATCATCGCTCCAAGAGTGGCAATGAAAGGCGGAACCATTCCTTTTGTGATGGTGGCTCCGATCAACCCGCCCAAAAGACAACCGAATGCCAACACGAATACAATCGTCAAAATAATTGCAGGCACACCTGTCACACCAACGGATCCGAGGATACCTCCAGCTCCGGTATCCAATAAATACATAGCAAATGCACCCGTAATGACCAGTGTCGAGCCGACAGATAGGTCGATTCCCCCCGTCATGATAACGAATGTCATCCCTAGTGCAACAACTCCTACGCCAGCGTTGTTTCTGAGTATATTGATCCAGTTATTCATCCAAGCTTGCAACCATTGACCAAGAGAATCATAATCGAATCCTAGTGTCAATGTCTGCAAAATGACCATGATCAACAATGCGATTAAAATACTGAACAACGGATCATTCGACCATTTATTTTTGAACCATTCAACAAAAGTCCGTTTCTGTTTGACCGGAGGAGTCGGTACTGGATTCGGCATCATAATTGATATTCCCTCCTATCCATCGATGTTGAACCTCCAGTTGCAAGCCGCATAATCGTATGCTCATTCATGTCTTCATCACGGACTACGCCTTGGATAAGCCCGTGGTACATCACATATACTTTGTCACAGACACGAATCACTTCTTGTGCTTCACTGGAAAGGACGATTACAGCAATTTTTTCTTCTTCCGCTAATTGGATGATGATATCGTAAATGTCTTCTTTCGCTCCAACATCCACCCCTTGAGTCGGATTATCCAAAATCAGGACTTTCGGTTTTGCTGCCAACCATTTTGACAATACGACTTTTTGTTGATTCCCTCCTGATAAGCTCGTGATGCTATCGGTCAATGCCCCCATTTTCAGTCGCAACGTATCCCGTTGCTGTTCAAAAATCCGCCGATGTTTCTTGAAATCAATCAAACCCGTTCTGGAAAACAACGGCCATGTTACAATTGACGCATTTTCGAGTACATTCATGTCTTTGAGGATGGCGTTCTCTTTTCTGTTGCGTGGAAGATAAGCAATCCCTGCCTCAATCGCCTGGAAGGTGCGGGTGAACTGCATTTCTTTTCCATAGAGAAAAACTTTTCCATCAACAAACGGTCGGGCGCCAAAAACCGCTTGAAACAGCTCACTTCTTCCATCTCCAAGAAGTCCGGTGAATCCAATGATTTCTCCTGCACGGACTGTAAAATGGATATCCCGGAAATGCTCTTCATCCGTTAAACCTTCAACTCGCAGAACTTCTTCGCCGATATCATCCGGATGTTTATTCCTCCTTAGCAAATCCGTCCTCACATCGAATCCGACCATGAGGTTTGCAAGTTCTTTCGTAGTCACATCCTGCACATCACCTTCAGCGACTAACTTACCATCCCGAAGAACAAGGAATTTGTCACAAACCTGCATCACTTCGTTCAATTTATGAGAAATGAAAATGATACCGACATCATGTGCTTTCATCGTTCTCATCATCTTGAATATGCGCTTGATTTCCGAATCCGTAAGCGATGTCGTCGGCTCATCCATGATGATGATCGATGCCTCCATCATCATTGCCCGGCAAATTTCGACGATCTGTTTATACGATGCATCCAAGTCGCCTACCATTTTTCTGGGATCTAAATCCACATTCATCTTTTCAAACATGTCTTTCGTTTGATGGTACATTTCCTTCAAATCCAGACTTCCCCGTTTCGTTTTAATTTCCCGACCGAGAAACATATTTTCATAAATCGGTAAATCATTGACGAGATTCAACTCTTGATGGATGAAAGCGATACCTGAATCGATGGACTCACCGGGATTTTCGAAATCGACTTCTTTTCCATCCAAGATGATGGAACCTGAATCTTTTTTTATAACACCGCCGAGGATATTCATCAATGTAGACTTCCCTGCGCCGTTTTCTCCAAGCAATGCACAAATCTCTCCACCTTTGATGGATATGGACACATCCTTTAACACTTCATTTTTGCCAAACGTCTTCCATATGTTCCTCATTTCAATTTCCACATTCAGCACCACCTGGTTTTTCTCTGTA
>CALKWU010000036.1 GCA_938004015.1 uncultured Oceanobacillus sp. | reverse complement strand
GATGACCATCTTCAATAACAGGTAAATCTTCATCTCTTTTATCAAAGACAAAATAGTCATACGCTTTTTCTAAAAACGGATAAAATGCCGGATAATAGGCCCTCGCTTTCTTAGGCAATTGTAATGGAATCTCTCCTTTGAATTGAAACTTCAATTCTTTTAATGGACCATTTATCTTCCCAATAAAAAGTTCTTTGTCATTCTTTAAAGTGATTGTTCCTTTATCTCCAAATACCTTTAATTGGGAACCGAATCCATGGTTTATTCCAGAAAGTAGTTGTATTGAAAAAGTAGCATTATTGTTCATCTTTCCGTGAATAAAAAATGCATCATCTGCATCCCTTCGCTCTCCTGCCCCTTCTGGTACATGCGTATGTAATAATCCATTAATAATGTTTATCTCATCTCTAACTAACCACCTTAAACAATCAATCATATGTGTTCCTAATGCACCTAACATACCTCCGAACTTTTGTTTATCGCCCATCCAACCTCTTTTCGATGTTAATAGATTTTGGTATTGTGGACTAAATATATGGTATTCAAAATGAATTATTTTCCCGATACTGTCTTTCACAATTAATTCTTTCAGCTTTTGACGTATGGGAAGATATCGCCATTCAAAATCGATCAATACCTTTGCATTACTGCACTTAGACAAGATTAAAAGTTCTTTTGATTCGCTGCTATTCATCGTAAAGGGCTTTTCACAAACTACATTTATCCCTCTCATTAATGCTTCTTTAACCATTTCAAAATGATAGATAGGTATTGAGCTTACAAATAAAAGATCAAGTTCCTCTGTTTCTAACATTTCAGTCCAGTATTTATAATGATTAGGTGGATTTTCCCAGTTTAATAATTCCTCTGGCAAACGATGTCTTTTCATTGTACTAACAGCGGTTACTTTCATTTTCGGATGTGTATTTATTATGGGAGCTTGAACTGATGTTCCGAAACCACCACCGATTATACCGACTTTCATTAGTATCCTCCCCATTTTTCTTCTGTGTTATCATTTATTTACAATTTAAAAAGAAACGATTTGACCGCTGAAAAACATAAGAAAATTTTTATTTCTCCACAATGCAATGGCCCCTTATATAACTATTCTTAACATACTTGAACAAATACTCCTGTGCCGAAATGGAATTATTCATTTTGGATTAGGACACAAAATTAGCCTTTCCGTTTCCTGTCAAATTCTCTTTCATTCACTCGATTACTACTAAAAGCAGCTGCAGTTGTGACGAAACTGCAGCTGGCTGTTTACTGGCGTTTCTTCGTCTTTTTGTTATGATGTCTTTCTGCTGCGGTCAGCGGCTCATTAGCGAATTCATGATCAAATTTTTTGGAAAGTTTATTCCGCACGGCATGTTTATCGCTAAAACCACGATCGTTCACCTTTTTCTTACTCATATCAACACCTCCTGCACTTAGTTTCTTCTTTTGGAGGGTAAATATGAGTGCAATCGCCATCAACAATCGAAAGCACAAATGAAACCGCTTAATGATCAGCCGAAATCATATTCCTTCAATAACGATTCCAACTTAAGCGCTTTCGAAATATCGCCGTTTATTTTTAATTTGCCTGTCATGAAAGCGACCGTTCCTTGCAATTTCCCACTCAGGAACTTTTCTAAACTGTCGCTGGACATTTTCAACACACAATCAGCTTGTTGTTCACTGTTTTGCATGACAGTTACTTTTCCCTCTTGGAAAACCAATTGATACGTACTGTTCTCTTGGTTGGTAATTTCAAATTGATACATTGCTTGAAAATCTTTTATTGGAGCTGGATTTTGATTCACTTGATTCTCGATCTCCGCAAAAATGCCTTCCAATGATTTGTTTTTCTCGGTCATAAACCTTCTCCTTCCCCCATGAAATAATTTTTTGCTAAATGATAAGCGGTTACGGAAAATAATTGCCTTAACTGCTCTGTTTTTACCATCGTTTCCACTTTACGGAATGGCGTTTTGAAAACTTCTATGACTTCCCCTTCATCCAAATTTTGTTCACTTACTTTCATCGCGTTTGGAATCAAGAAAGTAATCACTTTGTTATTTTGTGTTGCCGGATTGACGAAAAACTCTCCCAGCCGAATCGGTTCTGTTTTCGAGGCGTAACCTGTTTCTTCCAGAACCTCTCGTTTAATCGCTTCTGCATATGTTTCACCTTTTTCAGGAGCACCGGCAGGAATTTCGTAAAAAACATCCCCAGCTCCATGACGATACTGTTTCACAAATACCATCTCGGATTGTTTTGTAATGACGACTGCATTCACCCAATCCGAAAATTCGTTCACATGGTACGCATCGATGATATAATCGGCCTTTACTTGGCATTTATCTTTACGAAGATTGCCGAATGGTGTTTGATAAAGATATTCCCGCTCTAACACTTTCCATTTTTCCATGGTCGTCCTCCAACACAATTTGATTCATGATTTCTTCGCTTCGAATATTCTTACCACTCCCTATATACCGACATTATATCAAATCCAATTCAAAATTCTATTATAATGACGGTATCCTTTTACAATATTTGTTGATTCAGACGCCACGATCGTTTACGATAAATACTTGCTCCCCTCTCTTACGCTTAAAGGAGCTAATCGATGATTATTGATGAAAATTCGAACCGATTCTGGATTTGTTTTTGAGTATTCCCTGAGAACCCAACCGATTGCTTTTTGAATGAAAAATTCCCTACTGTCAGCTAAATTTCTGATATAACGGTAAAGCAAATCTTCATCGGTCTGTTCTTTATATTTCAATTGAAACAGAAGAGAACTCCGTTGTAACCATATATTTTCACTCGTATTCCAACTCTCAATATATTCATCGATCACAACTGGGAATCGTTTGGCGATTTCGCCTACCTCTTTTTGCGCGAGCATGTCGACGGTATCCCACCAGGATTTCGTTGTCATCAATTCTTCCATTAAATTTAGGTCGTTTTTATGCAACTTTTTCAGAGAAACATGGAGGTAATCCATCGCAGCATATTGATACTCCCTCTCAGGCAATTTCCATAATGATCGGACAAATTCAGATTGTAAGGGTTCTTCGCGGATCCCGCTTTCTTTAAAAAATTGGCGCATTAATGTTTTTCTCAACGGTGTTTTTATACCGAGAAATGGGAATCGGTTACGCATGTATTTTTTCATAGGAATGGCGTTTTCTTCATTTTGATGTTCTGTAAATAGTTGTTGGATTCTTTCAATATAACTCATCGTCATCCCTTCCCTTCCATCTAAAAAAATCAGGTACTCCTTTGTTGGGAATACCTGATTTTTTTCATTTATTTTTGCAGCGTCATTTCACCGGAATGGATTTTTTCAATATGGTGGCATGCTGCACGATGGCCTTCATTCATATGATCGAGATTCCGCAGTTCCGGCACTTTTTTGCGGCAAATGTCAGTCGCAAACGGACATCTCGTATGGAAACGACATCCTGCAGGCGGATCGATTGGTGAAGGGACGTCCCCCTTCAATACGATCCGTTCTTTTTTCTTCTCCGGATCCGGAATCGGAATTGCCGATAATAAAGCCTTCGTATATGGATGTTGTGGATTTTCAAACAATGATGTTTTATCCGCGATTTCCATGATTTTCCCTAAGTACATGACGATGATCCGGTCGGAAATGTGCCGGACGACACCTAAGTCATGGGCGATGAATAAATACGTAAGATCGAATTCACGTTGAAGTCTTTTCAACAAATTCAACACTTGTGCTTGAATGGACACGTCAAGGGCGGATACCGCCTCATCAGCGATAATCAATTTCGGATCGACTGATAATGCCCTTGCGATTCCAATCCGCTGTCTTTGCCCTCCGGAAAACTCATGGGGATAACGGTTGAATTGCTCGGCGTTCAAACCGACCGTTTCCAAAAGCTCAATGGCACGCTTTTTCAGTTGGTTTTTAGGCACAACGTTTTGGATCTGCATTGCTTCCATCAAAATTTGACCAACCGTTTGTCTAGGGTTGAGCGAAGCGAAGGGATCTTGGAAAATGATTTGCAAATCTTTTCTTTTCTTCCTCATTTCCCGTTTGTTGAGGGAAAGCAAATCTTCACCGTCGAAATAGATTTCCCCTGAAGTAGGTTCTTCCAGGCGCAAAATCGCACGTCCTGTTGTGGACTTCCCACAACCGGATTCACCGACTAAGCTCAATGTCTCCCCTTCATATATTTCAAAAGATATATCGTCAACTGCTTTTACTTGGTTGATTGTTCTACCGAGTAAGCCGCCTTTTACAGGGAAATATTGTTTCAAATTTTTAACCTTAAGTAGTTCTTTCTTCATTTTTCACTTTCACCTCCGGGTCTCCATCCCACTTGTCCGTGTATATCCAGCAACGAATCTCGGAACCATCGTCTTCCCTTCTCAATTCTGGAAGCTCTTTCGCACATAATTCGGTAGCAAATGGGCACCGTGGTGCAAAGCGGCATCCTTTCGGCATATTGCGGACACTCGGAACATTTCCTTTGATTGGTTCAAGTTCAGCGACGTCCACATCATGACGTGGCATCGAATTCAATAGACCGACCGTATAAGGATGTTTCGGGTTTTTGAACAGTTCTTTCACTTCTTGGTATTCGACGACTTGACCGCCATACATGACGGCTACGTAATCACAAGTTTCAGCGACAACACCCAAATCGTGGGTGATCATGATGACTGACATTCCGAGCTCTTCTTGCAAGCTATTGATCAACTCAAGAATTTGCGCTTGAATCGTCACGTCCAATGCGGTCGTCGGTTCATCCGCAATCAATAATTTCGGGTTGCATGCCAATGCCATGGCAATCATGACACGTTGCCGCATTCCCCCGGACAATTCATGAGGATATTGTTTAAATCTTTGTTTCGGAGATGGAATCCCGACCAATTCCAATAATTCAATGACTCGTTTTTCACCCTCTTCTTTGTCCATTCCTTGGTGTACTTGCAAAGCTTCATATATTTGTTTGCCGATGGTGTACACCGGATTCAAAGAAGTCATCGGTTCTTGGAATATCATTGAAATATCGTTCCCGCGAATTTCACGGATTTCTTTTTCACTGAGCTTCGTGAGGTCTTTTCCTTCAAATAGAATTTCTCCACCGGTGATTTTTCCGTTTTTATCTATCAGCCGTAATATGGAAAGAGCAGTAATGCTTTTCCCGGAACCGGATTCTCCAACAATTCCCAAAGTTTTTCCCTTTGGCAATTGGAAGGAAACCCCGTCGACTGCTTTAATTTCAAAATCTTCATCAAAGAATGAGGTTCTTAAGTTTCTCACGTCTAATAAGATTTCTTCCTTCATGTCATTCCACCTCTTTCTTAACCGAGTAGTCTAGTCTAGATCGATTCGTTTATTTAAGAACTTATAGGAAATGTCGACAAGTAAGTTAATGAACACAAAGACTACTGCACTGATAAGTATTCCTGCTTGTACGACAGGGAAGTCTCTTGCTAGAATCCGGTCGACGATCAGTTTCCCCATTCCGTTGATCGCAAATACAGATTCTGTAAGGACGGCACCGGCAATTAATCCGCCGAATTGCAAACCTATGACAGTAACGACCGGAATGAGTGCATTCTTCAATGCATGGCGATACGTGACAACCCGTTCTTTCAAACCTTTAGCCCGAGCCGTACGGATATAATCCTGAGACAACACATCGAGCATACTGGAGCGGGTCATCCTTGCGATAACTGCGGCTCCGGATGTTCCCAATGTGATGACAGGAAGAACGATTTGCTGGATGGAACCCCAACCCGTCGGTGGGAACCAACCGAGATTGATGGAAAACCATTGCATCAACATGAGACCGAGCCAGAAGTTCGGCATGGATAGTCCGAATAGAGCGACGAACATCACGCCGACGTCAGTCCATGAATATTGTCTTACAGCAGAAATAATTCCTGCCGTCATTCCAATCACAATACTAAATATCGTACTATAAAAGGCGAGTTCCACCGTCACCCAAAACCTCGGCCATAGTTCAGTAGTGACCGGCAAACTGGTTCGCCAGGAATTCCCGAAATCGAGGGTGACTGCATCTTTGACGAAATGGAAAAATTGAACGAGGATCGGCTGATCCAATCCTAACCTTCTCTCTATTTGTTCAACCGTTTCCTGGGGTGCGCTCTCTCCGGCGATAATATGCGCCGGGTTTCCCGGTGTCAAATGCATAAGGGAAAACACGATGATGATTACCCCGAGTAATACTGGTATCAGTTGAATTAAACGACGAGCGATGAATTTAATCATTGTAGCACTAACCTCCCTTATTTCATCTTCGGATCCAGCGCGTCACGCAGACCGTCACCAAACACGTTGAACGCCAGAACGATTAACATAATTGCGAGACCAGGGAAAAATGCGATATGACCTGCTTCCCAAATAAAGTCACGTCCATCACTCAATAGAGCTCCCAATTCCGGTGAAGGTGGTTGTTCTCCCAATCCAAGGAAGGACAATCCACTGGCGGACAAAACCGCACTTGCCATGAAAACGCTTCCTTGTACGATGATTGGAGATAAAATGTTTGGAAAAATATGCAGACAAATGATCCGCAAATCGGATGCACCTAGTGCTTTCATTGCATCGATATACTCCAAGTTTTTCACGGAAAGTGTAGAGCCTCTTACAATTCTGGCAAAGTTCGGGACAGCGAACAGAGCGATTGCAAAGATGACATTTTCCCTGCTTGGACCGAGGATACTGATTAGTGCCAACGCCAACAGGATTCCCGGGAATGCAAGCAAAATGTCCATTAATCGCATGATGACCGTGTCAACTTTCCCTCCGTAGTAACCGGAGACGATTCCCAGAATAATCCCTACAATACCACCTAGAATTGTTGATAAAATTCCAATAGTCATTGTGATACCTAATCCATGAATAACTCTTGTGAAGATATCTCTCCCATGATGGTCTGTACCAAACCAATGCTCTGCAGATGGGCTTTCAAATTTCACACTGTAATCTGTTTCGTTCGGATCGTATGTAGTCAAATAAGGACCGACAATCGCAACTAAAATAAGAAAAAGAATCAAATAGCCTCCAATTAATGCTGCTTTGTTTTTTGAAAGCCGCTTATAAAATTCTTTGAAATTGTTGAAAGAACCGGAGCTTGACTGAATTTGCTCCATATCTTGATTCGACGGCATAGTAGACATAGATGAAACCTCCTTTGATGTTACATATTTGTTGAATAATAGGAT
>CALKWU010000035.1 GCA_938004015.1 uncultured Oceanobacillus sp. | reverse complement strand
GGTTCAAGATATAGTCAGTGCCATTGCGAAAGCATGGAAGAGCACGTCCCACCGTCTCCATACATATTTCTTTATACGAAAATGAGTGCCAAATCCCTTTATGTTGTGGATCGGCACTTTTTTATTTTGAGCACTTTTAAAGTCTAAAAAAATTTTCTTCACTTTTTCTTTTCTCTTAATTGGATCTGGTTGTATTTTCCATTTCTAAGTGTTACCTTGTCAAAGTATTTAAGTATCCCGAATCTGGTAGATATAATTATCGTTCGGCGTCTTTCCTATAGTCTTGATTTAAGTTGAAAATATTTTTATTCGCACCATCTCGATATGGACCATTCGGTTTATAAGAGATATGAAAGGCTATTCGTAGTAATCTTCCATTAAGGATGGCATGAAACTTCCAACAGTTCCCCTTGACTGTAAATTTTCCCGCCTTTCACAATCAAATGAATGTCTTTCGTATGTTTGATCTCTTCCAATGGATGTTTATCGAGTATCAGCAAATCTGCAATTTTTCCCTCCTCGATGACGCCAATTTCATCCAAATGGATAGCTTGTGCAGCTTTTATAGTCGCAGCTTGGATGGCTTCGAGTTCCGTCATGCCGATTTCGACAAATAGTTCTAACTCACGATGCAGTCCCATTCCCGGAAAACTGAAAAGCCCTGCAGGTGTGTCCGTACCAGCGACAACAGTTCCACCGAGCTCGAAATAAGCTTTCGTAATCGCCTTGAGCATATTGTTTTGGAAGCCAAGTTGCTCTTTAAACGTTTCGGCATGATTCTCCATCTCATGCCAATGTTTCATCAAGCCTTCTCCATCAGGCAAACTTTTCGTAACGATGTTGTTCGGATTCCAATAGTCAGGATAGCGGTCAATTTGATCGTTAATTAATAATGTAGGACAAATTTTCACATCATATACCAACATCTGTTGACAAAGCTCCGTTATTTTTTGCTGATCAGGTTTTTGCCAATTAATATGTTGCCACTTATTTTTATCATCCAGTGAAAACCAACCTGGATATAGCGCTTGGATGAATCCTGAAGCATGCTCGAACCACGTGATTCCCATTTCCGCTGCTTCCAAAGCATTGACCTGGGAGGAATGGATTAAATCACAACTGACTTCCAAATCATGTTTCCTTGCTTCATCAGCAACGGCTGCCATGACATGTTTCGGTAACAAACCGTATACTTTAATGAATTTTGTTCCAGCAGCTGCTTGTCTTTTCACTTCTTCCCGGGCTTCATACGGATCATCTGTCACAAAATTCCCTTCACTTGTCGGCCCCCAAAGTCCGGGCGGTCCGTCGATCAAGCGGTCTGCAGCATACACCCGTGGTGTCGGTGCATCTTTTGGAGCTGTCAATAATTTTTCAAGTTGTTTCAAACCTTGACCACCGGTATTACGTACGGTCGTTACACCGGATGCTATAAACTGTCGAGCAAAAGGCTCGTTGATATGACAA
Source organism: uncultured Oceanobacillus sp. (assembly GCA_938004015.1). GTDB lineage: Bacteria > Bacillota > Bacilli > Bacillales > Amphibacillaceae > Oceanobacillus. The sequence goes on along the minus strand of CALKWU010000035.1, from coordinate 7,514 downwards.
TGCATATCGATAAGACCTGGCAAAATATACCTTCCATTCACATCCAAGACTTTTTGATTCGGACGATCCACTTCTCCAGGAAAAATCTTCAGGATATGGCCATCTTTTATTTCCAATGCTCCTTTAAAAATTTCCCCAGTGATAACATCAATGATCCGACCGTTTGCTAAAATATAATGATTCATGCTTTTTCCCCTTTCCTTTCTTGTTAGATTCAAGTATAAAAGAGGAAAGTTGCTCCTTTAATAAAATTTTCATATAGTGGAATTATCAATCGGGTGGGTGATGGTTATGGAAAAATATGGACAAACGTTGAGGAAAATCCGCTTGCAAAAAGGCTATACGTTACAACAATTGGCAAATGGAATCTTGTCTGTTTCGTTCCTCTCCAAATTTGAACGAGGCGAATCGGAAATATCGCTACACAATTTTGTCCAGTTATTAAATCGTCTGGCAGTTTCTTTTGATGAATTTTTCCATCTGCATCACGGTGTGTTGGAAACGTTCGAAACGTTTTTCGATGAAGCGGACGAAGCTTTCGTCAATCGGGATTTCACGACGATCCGCAGGTTGCGGAAAGTGCAACATGAAAAGTGGCAAGACGAGCAGATGGACCAGTATCTGTGCAATACGGTCATGCTCGATATTTATGATTCAATCTTAAGCAATGAAATCATCTCTGCAGAAGATGAAGCGGTGAAGACGTTGTATGAATATCTTTTTAATACGGAAGTTTGGGGTAATTACGAAATGCGTTTGTATAATTCGACAATGCTTTCGATGCCTCTAGAGATGGTGCTTGTATTATCGAAGACGGCTTTTGAAAAAGGTTATGAATACCGTGGAATGAGAGAATCAAAGAAAATGTTGACGGGGATTTTGTTGAATACGTTGATTTATTTGACCGGTGGCGAAGGGAAATTTCGGTATGTGGAAGAAGTGGAACAATTCTTCAAGTACATCGAAAAGTTGGGTATTCCTGAGAATGATTTGTATTCTCGCAATTTCTTCATGCAAGTGAAAGGCATATATGAAATAAGAAAAGGCAATAGAGAAAAAGGAATGGAATTGGTTCAACAAGCAAGTAAAATTTCTTCCCAATTGGGATCGCACTTTTTAGCCAAACAAATTGATGCATATTTGGATATTGTTTTGGAAAAGGAAAGTTAGTATGAAGAGCGGGTCTTTGCTTCAAGTCTTAATCATGCAGAAAAAACCCGCTCTAAGTTGAAAAAACTATTCAAATGCTTTTAATGTTTCTCAGCAAAATTTTGCTTTTCGGAATGCAAGGGATATCATTCATCTTCAAGCTAAAATCTTGTTCAGGAAGTTCATAGGTCATTCGGTTCACCAAAAAATCGACACTCAGTTTCATGATTTCCAAAGTGATTCCTTCTCCAGGACAGCGATGATTGGAAAAATAGTCGCCACCTCCTTGGGGAATGAAGGAATAGGGATGAATTTTCTGGTCGGTAAAGCGTTCCGGATGAAAATCGTTCGGTCGATCCCAAAGTTCCGGATGGTGGTTTGTACCATACAGATCCAACAAAGTTAGTGTACCTTGTTCAAATTTGTAATCGTTCCAAATAAAGCTATTATTTACAATGGCAGTAAGGAAAGGGAAGAAGGGATAATACCGGCGGATTTCTTGAATGAATATTTCTTTATATTTTTCGTCTCTGTTTTTTAATTTTTCTTTTTGATCTGGATGGTCATGCAAAGCTAAAACGATAAAATTGATGTAAATGGAGACGGCGACAATTGGTCGTAAAACATTAATCACTTCCACTGCGGCAATTTGCGAATCGATATATTTTCCCTCTAGATTCCGGTGCCAACTGAATTGATGCAAAGCGGTATGTTCAGGTGGATGAATCTTATCTGCTCTCACTTCTTCTATTAATTTTCTAATCCATTTTTCCATCTCGTTTCGTGCATTTCTCCCGTGCCAGTGGAGAGGTCCGATTTTGGCTGGGGATTCGAACATTGCCGCCAATTGTTTTGTCGGTATGTTCATGTCCTCTACCGGGATGCCGGCCCACCTACAAGCTGATGAAGCTAAAATTTCCTGGACTTCTTCATAGAAAATAATTTCCTTCATCTTCGTCCATTTATGTAGTGCCATATCCCACTGGTCCTTCAATATCTCATTCAGCTTTTCGAGATTGTTTTTGGTCATGATGGACATGAACATTTCTTTCCGATGTTTATGGGTCTTGCCATCTAACGTTTGTAGACCTCCTACTCCGAATAACGTTTCTTTCACCCTTTTCGGTGCTGCTCCATTTCTTTTGAATTTCTCCTCATCGTAAAAGACCTTTGCGGCTTCTTTACCGACCATACAGATTGCTTTTTTCCCGAGCAATCGGGTTTCGAATACGTCGGAATTCAGTTGATTTCGTCTATTCATGATAAAATAATATCCATCTTTCATTAAGTTCCATGTATTGTCTATCACAGCTTCTTTAGGCATTTTATTATGCATTTGTCACAACTCCTATGAAAAAAATGTGCATGCATTATAAAGAGTAACCTTATTCTCATTAAAATAACCATTTTTTTCCATTAGGGATTCGATGATCCAGTAAAGGAGAGGGCACAGAGGAAGAAATGTCAGATGCGTGAGGAAATTGGAATGGGTCAAATAGGGACTGTCCCTTTTTGACCCAAAAAAAGGGACAAACAGGGACTGTCCCTGATTGTCCCAACTAAACTTCCAATTTGTCAAGTACGAATTTTTGAATAGCGTGGGCGACGCCATTTTCGTTGTTTGAGAGGGTGATGTAATCGGCGGCTTCTTTCAATTCAGGAATGGCGTTTCCCATGGCAACACCACAGCCGGCATATTCGATCATCGACATATCGTTTCCGTTGTCTCCGATTGTCATCACTTCTTCCTGTTTGATCCCTAAATGTTCTGCCAGTTTCTTCACCGCATTTCCTTTCGTCGCTTCACGATGGGTGAACTCACTGAAATGTGGCGCACTGACTGTAAAAGCATACTTTTCAGTAATCGATGCAGGGATGTTATCGATTGTCCGGCTTAATTTTTCCGGATAGTCGATATAGCTGATGTTTGGGATGGTTCGGTTTTTGGGGAATTCTTCAACCGGACAAAAAGTCAACGGCATGTCGTTCAAGTAAGATTCCAAAATCGTAAATTTGCTGATTTTTTTATTCGGAGTATAGAGCTGATCGATGTCAAAAAAGTGCATCGGTGTATCCAGTTCGACACTAAGTTCATAAAGCTCCACTAGATCTTCGTACTGAAGAGAAATTTCCGATACGACTTCCCCGGTATGGGTATCTTTCGTGACGGCACCATTGTAAGCAATCAAATAGTCACCTTCGTCATTCAAATTCAATTCCTCAATATAAGGGAGCATGCCGACAAATGGGCGTCCTGAGCAAAGGACAATTTTCACTCCACTTTTTTTTGCTTCTGCAATCGTTTCCTTGACTTTCCCCGACACCTCATGTTGATCATTCAACAATGTTCCGTCCATATCAATCGCAATCAGTTTGTACATAGCCACTCTCCATTCTCTATTAGTCATCACCCACATTATACGCTATTTGTCTAGCAAAATCATTAATTTGTCGGATTGTCAAACTAACGGCCATTGCCGGCACAATCATTCAAGATTGTTAGGACGAAGCGAAACAAATTTTATGTGACAATATCGATGAAATCCACAAACTGTCCCATCATCTGTTGAAAAAAGAAACGATCGCCGGTGAAGAATTGATGGAAATCTTGAATAAAGAATGATTCGTAGTTTCTCTGTGGTCAAACGAGAAAAGCGAGTTGTTTATTATTGAACAAAATATCTTTCACCCATACGCATTATTCAAGAAAGATTAAATTGATATTTTTTTCTGAAAAAAGGGTTGCAATATTCGTGTGAATCGAATAAACTGTAATATAACAAAATATAATATATAAACTGTTATATAAAAGGAGGGAGAATCATGTACCGAAAAGAGAAAGCCTTTTGTCCAGAATGCGGGAAGGAAGTGGCTGCCGACAGTTATACGTTGGAGTGTGATTATTGTTTGTCGAAAAGGGATGATTAATTTTTTTGCCGCAACTGTTATATAACATAATAAAATTTAAGTATTTATATTATAACAAAAGGAGAGGATGTGACAGGATGTTTACTGAGCAAACTTCGGTGGAAATCCGCCATAAAGCAAAATTTCCGGAAATATTGACACCACAAGCATTGGAATTTCTAGAGAAACTTCACAACCACTTTGATGAACGCCGCCGGAACTTATTGGAAATCAGACGGCAAATCCAAATGAATTTGAATGAAGGGAAATCATTGGATTTTTTGGAGGAAACCGAACATATTCGAAAGGGGAATTGGACAGTCGCCCAAATTCCGAAAGATTTGAAGGATCGCCGGGTGGAAATCACAGGCCCCGTCGATCGGAAAATGATCATCAATGCCTTGAACTCCGGTGCCAATACATTTATGGCGGATTTTGAAGATGCCACTTCCCCGACGTGGGAAAATATGATGAATGGTCAAATCAACTTGCGAGATGCAGTGAGGAGAAGAATTGATTTTGAAGCGCCGAATGGGAAAAAGTATCAATTGAATGATGAGATAGCTGTACTGATTGTACGTCCCCGAGGTTGGCATCTGGATGAAAAGCATCTGAAGGTGAATGGCAAATCGATGTCTGCCAGTTTAGTTGATTTTGGACTTTATTTTTTCCACAATGCCTTTGAATTGTTGGCGCGTGGCACAGGTCCTTATTTCTATTTGCCGAAGTTGGAAAACCGTTTGGAAGCAAGGCTTTGGAACGACGTCTTCGTCTTTGCGCAAAATGAATTGGGAATTCCCCAAGGCACGATTAAGGCGACGGTATTAATTGAAACGATCACCGCTGCATTCGAGATGGATGAAATTTTATATGAACTGCGGGAACATGCAGCAGGTCTCAATTGTGGCCGTTGGGATTATATTTTCAGTTACATCAAAAAGTTCCATAAAGATCCGGAGCGGATTTTACCGGATCGGGGGCAAGTGACGATGGAAGTTCCGTTCATGCGCTCTTATTCCTTGCTTGCCATTCAAACGTGCCACAAGCGGAATGCTTTTGCCATCGGTGGAATGGCCGCCCATATTCCGGTGAAAAACGATGAAGAGAAAAATCGGATCGCTTTTGAAAAAGTCCGGCAAGACAAAGAACGGGAAGCTCGGGATGGCCACGACGGCACTTGGGTGGCACATCCGGGAATGGTCCAGCTGGTGAAAGAAGTATTTGATGAATACATGCCGACAGCAAATCAATTGCACCGGAAACGTGAGGATGTAGAAGTGACCGCTGAAGATCTTCTCCGTTTGCCGGAGGGCGAAATAACCGAAGAGGGTTTGCGGACAAATATCAGTGTCGGCATCCAATATTCAGCGGCGTGGTTGTCCGGCCGTGGAGCTGTGCCAATCAACAACTTGATGGAAGATGCCGCTACAGCGGAAATTTCCCGGGCACAAGTTTGGCAGTGGGTCCGTTATCCGAAAGGCGTCCTTTCCGATGGGAGGAAGGTAACCTATGAACTGGTCGAGGACATCATGGAGGAAGAACTGGGAAAAATGAAAGACCAGCTCGGTGAAGAAGCGTTTGTCAAAGGAAATTACCAAGAAGCGGCAAAGATTTTCGATCAACTGATCAAAGCGGATGAATTTGAGGAGTTTTTGACGTTGCCGGCTTATGAACAATTAACTGAAGGGGGAAATGAATGATGTATCAAGAACGGGCAAAAGCATTGCAAAAAGAATGGGAAACGAATTCACGTTGGGAAGGGGTCAAACGAGAGTATTCGGCGGAAGATGTGATCCGGCTGAGTGGGTCTATTGATATTGAATATACGCTTGCAAGCCGTGGTGCAGAAAAATTATGGAAATTGCTCCATGAGGAAGATTATGTCCATGCATTGGGAGCGTTGACCGGAAACCAGGCGGTCCAGCAAGTGAAGGCAGGATTGAAAGCAATTTACTTAAGTGGTTGGCAAGTGGCGGCGGATGCGAACCTTTCCGGGCATATGTATCCGGACCAAAGTTTGTATCCGGCAAACAGTGTGCCACATGTCGTGAAACGGATTAACCAAGCATTACAACGTGCCGATCAAATCCATTATTCGGAAGGGACAGAAGACATCGATTGGTTTGCTCCGATTGTGGCAGACGCGGAGGCTGGTTTCGGCGGACAGTTGAACGTTTTCGAATTGATGAAAGCGATGATCGAAGCCGGAGCTTCTGGAGTCCATTTTGAAGATCAGCTTTCTTCTGAGAAAAAATGCGGGCATTTGGGTGGAAAAGTGTTGTTGCCGACACAAACAGCCATCCGAAATTTGGTGGCTGCCCGTTTTGCAGCGGATGTCATGGGAACGCCGACAATCATCATCGCCCGGACGGATGCGAACGCTGCAGACATGATCACGAGTGATGTCGACCCATACGATGCCCCTTTCATAACGGGAGAACGGACGTCGGAAGGGTTTTTCCGGACAAGAGCTGGTCTCGATCAGGCCATCGCCCGAGGATTGGCATACGCTCCATATGCGGACATGGTATGGTGTGAGACCGCCGAACCGGACTTGGAGGAAGCCCGACAATTTGCCGAAGCAATCCACGAACAGTTTCCTGGTAAGCTTTTGGCTTACAATTGCTCTCCATCGTTCAACTGGAAACGGAAATTATCCGATTCGGAAATCGCTTCCTTCCAGCGTGAACTTGCGGCAATGGGCTACAAATTCCAATTCGTCACTTTAGCCGGATTCCATTCGTTGAACCACAGCATGTTCGAATTGGCGAGAAAATATAAAGATGAAGGAATGGCTGCCTATTCTGAATTGCAACAAGCCGAATTCGCCAGCGAAAAATATGGATATAGCGCAACGAGACATCAACGGGAAGTCGGCACCGGTTACTTTGATGAAGTCGCCCAAGTGATTTCCGGTGGAACATCATCGACCACCGCCCTTGAAGGCTCGACAGAAGCGGAACAGTTTACAAGTTGAAGAGAAGACTGAATTGCCAGAGCAAGTTCCTTGGATAGGGGATTTTGTTCTGGCAATTTTTTGTGGATGATCCCGAAACTAGCATTCGCAAAACGGATGCGAGATTCTGATGTAGCAAGTTAACGGCATACATCATTTGTCACTATTTTTGTTGCACTGTTGCGCAGTTTTTACAAAAAAAGCAATGGAATTTGCAACAGACACCGAAAGAAAAATATCCGTTATTATTGCATTACCACCCTCTTACATTATATCGCCACCAAGTTTGCAAGCAGCCGGACACGATTCTCGCCCATTTTCTTGTGGAAGATGAACACGATTTGGAAACGATGAAACATTCATATGATTACTATGAAAAAATCACCACCCATGATTCTTCTCTTTCCCATTGCATTTTCAGTATCATGGCAGCGAAGCTCGGTTATCATGAGAAAGCGTACGACTATTTCATGGAAACGGCGCGTCTCGATTTGGATAACAC
>CALKWU010000034.1 GCA_938004015.1 uncultured Oceanobacillus sp. | reverse complement strand
TTATTTGAAAGAAAACTTGAATATTGATTTAAAACCTGAAGTGCTGCCTCTTGCAAGCACTCTCGGATATTATCGTCCTTTCTTATTGAATCCGGAAATGGCACTGGTTATTGGATAAGTTCAATGAAATTTCGACAGTAGGCAACTCCTTGAAACTAGAAGGAGTTGCCATTATTTTTTGCTGAAAAATCGAGCTTATGAATGATGGTAAGCAAAAACCCGGAGTTTTACAAAACAAACTCCGGGAAAATTTTTGGATTTGCCTTTATCTACTTACTTCGGCAGTCAACAATTTGATTGTACTTTTGGAAAGTTCATGGCTGTTGATCGGCGAGGAAATTTTATTGTTTTTCACGCACCGGATGAATTCTTCCACTTCATAATACATCGTAGGAAACTCGTGCTTCACGGAAATGTCTTCCGTTTCCCCATTACGGTAACGAATGATCGCTTCAGTCGGGTCGTCGATATGGTCGATTTCAATGACGCCCTTTTCTCCCTGTATTTCACTAGGTAAAAAGGTATCCATAATTTTCGAATACATGATGACCGCTTCAAACGTATCATACTGTAAAATCATGCTGCCCATACCTTCCGCACCAGTCTCCAGCAAAAAGTGATTTTTCCAAACAGCGTTCGGCTCACCTACCAAATGGAGAAGCGGTGCAATGCAATAGACGCCAAGATCCATATGAGCACCATTTCCCAATTCCGGTTTAAACGCATTTTCCACAATACCTTGTTTCAATTTATCGTATCGGGATGAATATTGATTGTAATGAAAAACAATTCTACGCAACGTACCAATCTTATCGATATTTTTTTTCACTTGAAGGAAGGTGGGAGTAACTGTTGATTTCATCGCTTCCATAAACGTCGTTTGATATTTTTCGGCTGCTTTTATCACTTCTTCCATTTCCTCGACAGTGGTGACGGCAGGTTTTTCGCATAAAACGTGAATTCCGTTTTTCATTGCCTGGATACTTTGTGAAGCATGGAATTTATTTGGTGAGGCAATGTAAACAGCATCGATATGTCCGCTTTTGAACATTTCTTCCATATTTGTGTATACATGTGTCACGCCGTATTTTTCGGCGAATGCTTTTCCTTTTTCCATCGTTCTGGAGTAAACAGCTCCGATGGAAAATTCAGGATGATGTTGAGCAGATTCAATAAAACGATCTGTAATCCAATTTGTCCCGATAATTCCAAATCTCATCGTTAATCCCTCCATATTTTTCTTACATGACGACTGCGATTCATGATGCAATTCTTTATTAATTTTCCTTCTTTCTTCATGGAATATGTAAAAATTCACATGATAGAAATAAATGTCCATTGACAATCCGGTTTAGGATCTTCGCTATACCAATCCCTAAAATTCCATTTCCCACCCCATCCTATTTTAAACCAAAAATCATGAATTTTCCTGTTTAGACTCATTGAATATTGATTGATTCGTTGCATGTAATGAACAAGTCCTGTTCTTTAAAGTTCATTAAATTTAATTTCATAACAAAATTCGAGTTTACGGTAATAATCTTTTTCCACTAAGTCTGTCGGTTTGATTTTTGTCGCTGGACTTTCAAAATATGCCAGTCCACACTCCTTCAAAATGCTGTAGACAAACTGTGAACAAAACATGATATTCGGTCGCAGGGAAACTTTTGTGATCAGGTCGACGAGATTATAAGCACTGCCTGTTTCATTGATTTCTTTGATTTTATCGATGGTCATTGGAATGCATCAAGTGCAAGCATACATATCCGGTCGAAGATTTCTTCACAGGCTGTCCTCGTTGCTTGGAAAAAGGGGAGCCTGCGAGTATTTCTTTTCGCTATAAAGAGTTGGTCATTGGTCAATAAGAAGGCAAGCAAAAACAGACACCTTTTCAGCGGAAGGGTGTCTGTTCGCTTGTTGGATTCATATCATATTCCACACTTGTTTAAAGTGATTTGACTTCGTGTTTCAAATCGTTTACATAATCGACAAAGCGGACAAATGGTTCGTCATAAAGCGTCTGTAATCCGCTTTTAAATATTTTTCCACTCAGTTTATAAAACCAGTTGGATGGGATTAAATACACATCGACGACAAACTTTGTGTGAGCTCCGGTTTCCTCGAGACGATATTCCGTTTTGCTGATTCCTTCTTTCGTTTCTGTTTCAATGACAACCAGATGTGGTGGCCGATATGTTGAATATTTCGCTTCAAATTCATATTCTTTTTTCCCGACCCACTGTCTTGACCTGTAGGTGGAACCTTCTTTGATATCATCTTCACTGCCATCATATATATGCTCGATGATATAGGTGTTCCATTTCAATACATGTTCGTCCTTGTTTAAACAGTCAAAAACGAGTCCAATCGGTGCTGCAATATCGGCTTCAAAACGATAACAATGAATTGCTTCCATTTGCTAATCCCCTTAATTTTTTGTTTTGATTTGAATCATTATATACAGGGATTCATTAGATTGTCAACAACAAAAATTAATCGCAAACTCATTGTTAAATGAGCTTGCCCTATACGTGAATCTCGATATTAA
>CALKWU010000033.1 GCA_938004015.1 uncultured Oceanobacillus sp. | reverse complement strand
TTTCATTTCTTGCATTCTCGCTGTTGTTCTCAAACAAAATTCCGCTTAAACGAATCCTACTGATGTTTTAAAACGACATTCGCCAAACCATCAATGAACAACAAGTCCGTATTCGGCAATTCCGGACGGTAAAATTGGGCTTCCAACTCCTGGCAAACCGCCTTGCAACGTACATCGATATCATGCAGAACGTCCGGCTGATCCGTCACATAGCCGATCGGAGCAAAGATAAACGAACGATAATCCATTTCATGGTACAAAATACGGGTCAAATCTTCAATGTCCGGTCCAAGCCAAGGTTCCGACCCATTCCCTTCACTTTGCCAGCCGATATCGAAATGGAAGACACCGGAAGCATCGGAAATAAGTTGTGCCGATTCTTCCACTTGGTGCGGATATGGATCCCCTACATCGACGATTTTATCAGGCAAACTTTGAGCGGAAAACAGGACGACCGTTTTCTCTTGTTCTTCAAATGTCATCTCATCATAAATATCTTTGATGGCATTCGTCCAGTACCAAATATAGCCGGGAGCTTCATGCCAACTATTGATTACCGATAATTCAATACCGGACTCTTCCGCTTTTGCTTTCGCCCGATCTTGGAACCGTTTGACGGTCAATGTCGAATAATGCGGTGTGAGGACGATCGACACCGCTTCATCAATACCATCTTGCGCCATTTTTTCCACCGCTTGTTCAATTGTCGGTGAAGCGGAAGGAAAGCCGACATAGACTTGATAATCCGTTCCGTCTTGCAATTCGTTCAACTGATCGCGGAGACTTTCCGCTTGTTTTTCCGTCGTTTCGATAAACCGTTCGATTCCTTCCGGCTTGTTGTCCGGATCCGTCTCTTCTCCTGGCCGTGTTCCGTTACCGATAACTAATAAACCTTTCACTGTTTTTCCCATGTTCATCCACCTCTATCCTCCATACCATATCTACGCATCCATTCAAAATTCAAGAACGACCGTTTCCGATTTTACACTCTCCATTTTCGTATACGGATCATATGCAACGACGTAATACCGTTTCGGCTTGAAGAATGCATGTTCGATGACGTATTCACTTTGTCCCTGCACTTCATCGACCCGGCGATCGACGCCTTCCCTTTCTTCATAAATCCGGTAGACCGCCCGTTCATCATCCAACGGTTCCCAAGTGATTTTTGCTTTTACTAGTGATATGCCGCCAAACTCATATTTCGCTTGGACGTTCGTCACTGGATCAATCCTGACCGGTTCTTCCAATTTTTCCACATCCTCCGGTTTTTCGAAGGAACTTGCAAGCGGTTCGAGTGAATCGATTTCTTCCAAAATCCATTTCGTCAAGCTAGCCGGATATGAACTGCCACCAGTCAAATAATGATGTTTATCCGATCGGTCATAGCCCATCCACGTCGCCATCACATATTCCGGCGTAAAACCTGCAAACCATATATCCTTCGCTTGATTTTCCACAAACGGATGTTGCGTCGTTCCGGTTTTCCCTGCCATCGCTTTTTCAAAACCTCCTGCCTGCCGGAGTGAATTCGCCGCTGCCTTTGAGAGCATTTCCGTCATGTCCCAAGCAACTTGCGGAGAGAATATTTCCTTTTCTTCTTGGTTGTTTTCGTATATGAGCACATCGTTTTTGTCATATATTTTTTCAATCGTATAGGCTTGTACAAATTTGCCATCGGCTGCGAACGTGCGGTAGCCTTCCACCAAGTCGAGAGGAGTCACCCCTTCTGCCAGTCCGCCTAATGCAATGGCCAATCCTTCGTCTGCAATCGATATATCCATCTTTTCCAAATAGTTCTTCGCATATTCAATTCCGATCTGATCGAGAAGCCAAACGGCAGGGACGTTTTTGGAAGCAACGAGACTATCATACAGACTGACTGCTTTTTCATACGTTCCGTCCACATTCGCCACGAGATACGAATCATTCACTTCTTGTTCGTCCGGCAACAGGCTGTAGGCGGAATAATCTTCATGCATCAGAGCCGGGGCATAAACCGCTAATGGCTTGAAAGTCGAGCCGGGTTGCCGTTTCACCATGGTCCGGTTCAAATCCCCCAAGACATAATTTCTGCCGCCGATTGCAGAAACCAATTTTCCGCTATCCTTTTCCATCATGACAAAAGCGCCCTCGACAGCGGGAGTATTTCCAGGGAAATATTCATCCTTTTGGAACGATTCATATGCTATTTGTTGGATTTGCGGATCCATCGCGACGACAATCCGATAGCCGCCGACTTTCAAATGGTCGATGGAAAACTGGAGATTCTCCTGGGCTTCTTTCAAGACGAGATCGACATAACTGTCGGCCCATGAAGCACTGGCCGTTTCTTTCACGGATAGTCCCAATGTTTTCCCTTGTTCGATTTGTTTCGTTTCAGCGGAAATCATCCCCGCATCTGCCATGGCATGCAAAACGACATTCCGCCGCTCCAATGCTTTTTCAGGATAATCGATAGGTGAATAGCCATTGGGAGCTTTCGCAAGACCTGCAAGCAACGCCCCCTCTGCAATGGTGAGATCTTCCACATCTTTCGAAAAATAAAACTCTGCCGCTTTTCCAATTCCGTATATCCCGTGTCCGAAATAAATTTCATTCAAATAAAGTTCCAAAATTTCATCTTTGGAAAACTTCCTTTCCATATAAAGCGCCGCCATGACTTCTTTTGCTTTTCTCGTCCACGTTTTGTCATTGTATAAAAATAAATTTTTCGCCAGTTGTTGTGTGATCGTACTGGCGCCTTCCACTTTATCCATGGCGATGATGTCACGGTAAACCGCCCTCATCACCGATTTCCAATCAACTCCGGCATGGTCGTAAAAACGCCGATCCTCAATCGCAATGTATGCATCCATCACATGTTCCGGTATATCTTCTAAAGGGACGTAAGCACGATCCTCCTGATAGAGTTCGGCGATTACTTTACCATCGGCAGTTTCGATCGTCGTCGTTTCCGCTAAAATCAACGTATCATCATCGACGATTTTACTGCCAAGAAAAATGATGATCAAATAGCCGATAAGACCTAAACCAATGACGGAAGTAAGGCCGACAAAACTCCATTTTACTATTTTTCCTGCATTCCATGATTTCCGTATCCTCATGATTCCACCTCTACTTCTGCATTATACGATAATATCGGAAGTCGATAAAGCGAATTTGTTGCTGAAATTTGTCGTTTTAAAGAAAAGGAGTTGATTATCTGTTCAAATCTTCCATATCGGGTAAAATAAAAGATAAGTATATCGTTGGAAGGGGAAATTCGATTGAAAGCTTTCATGACGAACGGCACGGTTGATTTTTTATTGAAATTGGTGGAAAAACATGACAATCTCGATATGAAGTTGATGCATAATAACGAAGGTGGTCTCGCCTATTACGAACATAACAGAAAAAAAGTATTCCAAGCCGGACGAGGCTATGAAATCGTCGAAACAATCGGGAATATCCAAGATGCCGGCTATGTCGTGATGAATCATATTCCTGTCGATGAAGAAAATCAGCCGACTTTTGAAGAACGTATCGGAAGAAGAATACATTTAGTTGAAGAAATGCCTGGTTTTCAAGCATTCCGTTTTTTGAAGCCGTTGAAAGGAAATATGTACATTGTCTTGACTCAATGGAGGACGAAAAAAGATTTCAATCGTTGGAAAGGGTTGGATGAGTTCCATGAAACCCATCAACCAGCGACGGTGAAATCATCCACCTATCTATTTGAAAGTCCCCATATCACATACTTCAAGATGTATACAGAAGAGGAAGACGAATAAAACCCGGGACCAGTGTTCCCCCTAGTCCCGGGTTTTTTATTCGTTTTTCAATACGAATTCATTGAAAAATTGTTCATATTGTTCTTCCGGATATTGACCTTCCAAACGGGCTACTTCTTTGCCACCCTCATAGTGGATGACGGTCGGTGTTGAACGGATTCCGAATGGCCCGGCTTCCTCTCCAAATTCCAACAGGTTCAATTTTTTCATATCGATGTCCATTTCCTCTGCCAATGGCACAAGATATGGGGTCGTTTGTTGACAATAAATACAGTCCGGACTGTAAAAATAAACGGTGGCCGGTTCTCCGCTCTCTACAAGTTCCAGCAAATCTTCCGGCAAAATTTGGTTGTCGTATAACGGGTCGTCCAATTGATCGATCGTCAACTGGTGTAAATCCGTTTTCCCATATGGATTATTTCCCTCTAACGCCCGGTTGTTTTTATAATCAAGTGCAAAGTAGAGTGCTACAAACAAAACTGCTATGACCCCAACGATAATGGTAAGTTTTTTTCCCATTCGCTTTAGTTCCTCCTCGTTTCTCTCACTAAAAGTAGATGCAATACAAAAATGACGATAAAGGCGACACCTGCCATAAAAGGAATGGTGATGAAGCCGAAATAATTCACATAAATGGCATTACACGGTACGGGTCCACTGCAAGCTCCGCCCAAGTCATGGAATGCGGGCGCTTTTTGCAATAAATAATGGTACGTGGACACGACCATGCCGATTCCACTTAATATCAAACCGGAAAAGGCGATTTTCACATCTTTTTTCAAAAGAGCCGCACCGTAAATGATGACGAGCGGATACATTAAAATCCGCTGGTACCAGCACAATTCACACGGAATGAATTTCATCACTTCAGAGTAGAATAAACTGCCGATTGTAGCAATAAGCGCTTGGATCCAAATGATGAGCAATATGTTTTCCGCTTTTTTCGTCCATGTTTGCATTGATGTTTCTCCTCAGTTACTTTTCTTACTCATTATACGAATGGGATGGAAAAAAAACAATTTCTATGCCTAATTTCCTTGTGACCGTTCCGTGACGCGACAGTCACAACAAATTGTTGCGGTGGACATAGACGGCAGCTTGTGTCCGATCCTTCACACCAAGTTTCGATAATATGTTGCTTACATGGGTTTTCACTGTTTTAATGCCGATGAATAAATGTTCGCTGATCTCTTGGTTTGTCATACCGTTACCGATGCAAAGGAGCACTTCCATCTCCCTTTCCGTCAATTCTTCATGGGGTTTTTTCTCTTCTTTACGGAAATTCGACAGCATTTTCCCAGCCACTTTCGGTTCGATGACATTTTCTCCCTCGCTCGCCTTTAAAATCGCATCGACGATTTCCGTACCGGAGGAGGTTTTCAACAGATAACTGAACGCCCCTGCTTCCAATGCCGGAAAAACTTGTTCATCATCGTAATAACTCGTCAAAATGATGACTCGACAGTCCGGATGGATTTCCATAATTTTCTTCGTCGCTTCGATGCCGTTGCCGTTTTCCATGATCAAATCCATCAACACGACATCCGGTTTTTCCTTTTCAATGATCGGAATGCTTTCTTTGCCGCTTTCCGCTTCTCCGACAACGTCAATGCGCGGATCGGTTTTCAAATAAGCGATAATCCCTTTTCTTACGACCTCATGATCATCAACTACTGTTACCCGAACCATATCGTTTCCCCCTTAATTTGGAATTCTAATATCGATATACGTTCCTTCGCCAGGTTTCGATTTGATTTGGAATGTACCACCGAGTTCTTCACTTCTTTCCCGCATCGTCTTCAAACCGTAAGACGTTTTCTTATCCTTGTCTTTGGTCACTTCAAAACCTTTGCCATTATCCCGGATATGGATGAAAAGTTCGTTCCGCAAGTTCCGGATGCTAAGATGAACGGAGGATGCTTCCGAATGCCGCAAAATATTGGAAAAGGCTTCTTGGATGATCCGGAATACATGTTCCTCCACCGTTTCCGATAAGGACAAGTTTTCTTCAATCTCCACTTGAAAATCGATCGTACTCCTCATCCGTAATTCATCGACGAGTTTTTTCACACCTTTATGTAACGGCTCCCCGGATAAATGCACCGGACGCAAATGCAAAAGCAATGCCCGCATTTCTGTCTGTGCTTTCAAAGCCATCTCGGCGACTTCCGCCATTTGTTCTCTCGCCAAGTCCGGATTGTCATCAATTTGTTTCACCGCCGCTTCCGACATCATCGTCAAGGCAAACAACTGTTGGCTCACTGCATCATGCAAATCCCGCGCCAGACGTTGCCTTTCCTCAATGACAGCCGAGCGATGGGCGGATTTTGCCAATTCCGCTTTTTCATCTGCCATCCGTTGCAATGACTTCACTTGGTCGAGCAGCTTTTTCCCCAATTCATTCAACTCATTGCCAATCCTTGTGATCTCGTCTTTTTCTTCAAAGTAAATGCTCGATTGATAGTTTCCATTGGCGAATTGCGTGATCAGAACGGATAAGGAATCAAGTCGGGTTTTAAAATTGCCACTCGTCGTAAATCCAGTATAAAACGCAATGATCAAACCGAGAACGATATAGACTCCGATGAAGAAAAATATCGCCGTGGCCGTGAGCCACTCCGGTTCAAACAAAACATGAATCGCCAAAAAAACTGCAAGGAGCGTCACTGTCGTCATCACAAGTCCAGACAGATGAGAACGGATAAAAATGTAACGGATACTCGAAAATCTGTTTTTCATTTTACATCCTCCTAAACTTGGTCTACACGGATACTCCCTGCTTGCAATTTGACGAAAAAGTCAATTTTACGCTCTGCATTTTTGTAATTTTCCGTTTCAAACATATACGAAGCACCGATCCCCGTCCGATCATTGCCAAGGACTTCGATATCTCCCGCTTTTACATAGGCCTCAATACGGAATTCCACCTGTTCGGGTACTAAAATATGGACATCTCCGGCGAGAGAGCGGATAGAAATCGGTATTTCTTTTTCCGGGATAAACGCTTTTGTGAGATCGAGATAAAAGTCCCCGACTAACGTATTGATGTTCATCGGCTCGACTTGCCAGTTCGGTTCACTGTAATCTTGACTGCCGATGGCGAAGTTTTCTGTTTTGACATCCCTGCGACGTTTGTAGTCCGAGTCCCGCTCATATTCATCATCTCGGATATACCATGTGCTCCGCCGCCATTTCCCGCCAAAGCCAAGTAATTGAAAGCCGATATAAATGATCAACAACGGCCATAGTTTAAAAACATCACGGAAATAGAAAGTCAAAATTTCAAATCGATCCAACAGCAATAAACCACCGAAAACGGTAAAGAATAGTCCCGAAAACCAATGGTGTCCCCGTCTCCGGAAAAAGTCAAACAGCCATTTCAAACCGATGGCAAGAATCAATACTGGATACAGATGGTGCCAAAACACACGGAGACCGATATCGACTATGCCGACATTGCCCAGGACGAGCAACACGCCCAGTCCAATCAACAACACGGCCAACGTGAATCGGATGATTCCACCCATTCGCATCACCCTTTCTTCGCTTGATGCCAAAAAGAATAACGAAGAATTGTCTACGTCTTCTTTTATCTATTTCTAGTATAAACGGCATTTCCAAACCCGGATACCAACCGGAGTACGCTTTCGTCTCAGCCTTTAGACGGAGATGCTTTTCTCATCAAAAAGTCATAGAGGAAGATGAAGCCGACCAGAAAAAGATATCCGATGAAAAAACCGGCGACGACATCCGTCAAGTAATGGACACGAAGGACGTATCTGCTGATGCCGACGAGGAGAATCAAAACGGAAAATCCAATTTGCACGGTTAGAATCGCCCGTTTTGATTTCAGTTTTTTCGTTAAAAAATATGCCAATAGTCCATAACAAACTGTCGAGACCATCGCATGTCCCGATGGAAAGCTGTACCCTTCCGCATTCAAGCTGGCGGAAATGACCGGCCGTTCCCGGAGGACAAGTTCTTTGATGAGCTCATTGGTTTTATGTGTGATAAATGTACCTCCTGCAAATAGGAGCGGAGGCAACAGATGACGGAAGAAAAAGAATAAAAGAATCGTCACAACGGTAACGAAGGGGTATAGGAAAAAACTCGAACCGAATTGTGTCACAAACCGGAATGGTTCATAAACATAGGATTCCCCGAGCCAGAGGGCAAAAGCGTTTGTCCATTGGTCGACGTAAGGCATATTCCCTTGGCTTAATTGGATGACCCAAATCGCCGTCACCGTTGCCACAATGAAAAACAAGATGAGCAATAAATTTTTCCGACGTTTCATGACAGCCTCCTGAAAGTAAACGTTGCCATAGAAAAGCAGTTCCACGTCAAACGAGCTTTTTCTTCACATAAAGTTGAACGAATGCGAATGTGAAAACAATTCCGCAAACGAAGGCGAGAAGTGCCCCGATATATTCTCCCAACGGCAAGAACACCAAAGCGAAGATGACCGTTTTAAAAAGGTTCAACTGATGGATCAGTTTCACCATCGCTTGTTGTCTATTTTCTTTATCCACTGGGTAAATATCGAGCCATACAATCGTCCGATGGTGCCGGTACAAGGACATCATTTGAAAACTGCTCAAATATAAAAACAAAATGACAAATGCGAGCTTCACCCAAAGGTTTGGAATGAAGTAGATGAACAAGCCGCCTATGATCAAAAGCCGGAAATACATGCCGGCATAGTCACCGCTCCGGATGAACGTGATACGATACAAATAATCGAAACTTGCCCGCTTTTCGAATGGGATATTTTTCGTCACGAGTGAAACGAGCCAGTTGCGCCTTTTCACTTTTGTTTTGATATGAGGGACGTCGCTGAACATGTTCGCAATCCGGTAAAACGTCTGCATGCTGCTTTGTTCTTTTTCCAGCAACACATCCCATAAAATTCCCGGTTGGTTTTTCGCTTGGACGTAATCGTAGAGGAAAAGGGCTGCAAAAAGCAACGTAACGATCCCGGCTGCGATCATTTCCCCTTTTACGATGAAATAGAAAACGAAGATGTTCATCAGCGTCCGGACAAGGATTTCCAAACGGCGGTAATTCACATCCCTTATGTTGTACGTCCACCAATTGGCGATGAGGTTGGCGAATTTGAAGATGAGCAAGATGACGAGTGTCAACAAATAAATGTTTCCGCTCCGCTCCGGGAAGCTTTCCGCATACAAAGGGCCTAATGCGGCAGCCGCCAACAACACCAAATACAATTGGACGAAAAAACTGTATAGGATGGAATTGCGGAAATAGGCTCTCATTTGATGTTCCGCAGGCGCTAAAAAGACGACATCCGGGTCCTGTAGCAACGTCCGCACTCGGCTGTAACTGGCGATGAACCCGAAAACGACACCGATAACGAGGGCGGTCGGGAAGTTTTCCGGCATTTGTTGCAACCAGTTTTGATAATAATAAGCAGCCGCAGCGATGAGAAAAAGAATGGCAATTGCGGTATGTCCGTTGAAAATATAACGTAAGTAACGGCTCAATTCTTTTATATGGGACGTCAAGCGTTTTTTATAAAAGGCATTGGAATCAAACATGACGATCCTCTTCTTTCGTCAGTTGCACATACAAGTCGTCCAGTGACGCACCGGGCATGTCGAACTCTTCCTGTAATTCCGGTAAAGTACCGCTGGCACGGATTTCACCTTCATGGATGATGACGAAGCGGTCGCAATACCGTTCGGCCGTCGCCAAAATATGAGTGGACATGAGGACACCGGAACCTTTCCGTTTCATTTCTTCCATCAAATTCAAATACGAGGCAATTCCGAGCGGATCCAGTCCGACAAAAGGTTCGTCCACAATATAAAGAGGCGGTTCGATTAAAAAGGCACACATGATCATCACTTTTTGCCGCATCCCTTTGGAAAAATGGACAGGAAACCAGTTCAGCCGTTTTTCCATCCGAAACTCTACCAATAAGGGAGTCAAGCGTTTTTCAAACTCATCTTCCGGCACACCATAGGTCATCGCGGTAAGCCGCAAATGTTCATAAAGGGTCAGCTCCTCGTATAAAATCGGCATCTCCGGGATGTATCCGATTTGACTGCGGTAATTTTCCGGATGTTCTTGGAACGTTTTCCCCTTCACTTTGATGGTTCCTTTTTTCGGATGCATCAGTCCGATGACATGTTTCAACACTGTACTTTTTCCCGCACCGTTCAAGCCGATCAATCCGACGATTTCATTCGGGGACACGTCAAAAGAAATGCCATGCAATACATTTTTATGCGTATATCCGCCATGCAAATTTTCAATCGCTAGTAATGGCTCCACATCGCTCACTCCTTCATACTTCCCTTCATTTTATCATCTTTGGATTTACTTGCCAAAAATCGTTGCAGCAAATTTTCATGTATAAGAAAAATAAAACCGAACAAAATAAAAAACGAAGGCGACAGAGTGCAACATGATTTTGCTGCATGACATAAGCGAGGTGTTCTAAATACCTGGTTAAGTGGACATGCACAAATTCGTAATTGGAACAGCTTAACTTTATTCCCAGCCCTTTCTCCCTTGTTTCCCGATTATGAGAAAGGTCTTGTGAACGAAGCTTTTTCACTCCAGCTTCGTTACCTTCCCCACTAGCAAGCTCGTGCCCATCTGCACTGCTTTGCCTTCTTAAAGCAGGCTGGTTCTCCCCCTTGGACCAGCCTGTTACTTATTTGCCGATTTTAAACCAAGTCGGTCTTTGTGGGTCATTTAGGGACTGTCCCTGTTTGACCCACTTGGTCCATTTTGAGTTTTTAAGGTGCACGGGTTACAATAATGTTAATATGAAAAAGGAGTGAGTTTACATGAGCCATGATGATTGCATTTTCTGTAAAATCATTCAGGGGGAGATTCCTTCCGCAAAAGTGTACGAGGATGACAAGGTGTATGCGTTTCTCGACATCAGCCAAGTGACGAAAGGCCATACGCTTGTCATTCCCAAAACCCATGTGAAAAACATTTATGAAACCCCTCCGGAAGTCGCCAAGGAGCTGTTTGAACGTGTACCGAAAATCGCCAATGCGATCCGTGACACGTATCAGCCGAAGGGGATGAACTTGTTGAACAATAATGAGGCGGCAGCCGAACAATCCGTCTTCCACTTGCATATCCACCTTATCCCGCGTTACGGTGAAGGCGACGGTTACAAGCTCAACTGGACTGTACACAACGACGACTACACTAGCGAGGACTTACAAAAAATCGCTGGCGAAATCAGCAGCAATATAAAAAATTGATTTCGCTTAAAGCTAGATAGTAATCACAGCGATTCTTCCAGTATATTGTCAGTACGTAAAAAAACAAAAAAATTTACTTTAATACTTAGTATACGGGACTGGGACAATCATAAATGCCGATTGAAAGATGTTTTATCCCAGTCCCTATTTTATTTTCCGAACATTTTTGATTATTTGCCTTTTCCCCTATTCAAGGGAACGAAGGTATGATATAATTGGATTCATATTTCGCAGCTGACAATGAGTGTACAGCTGGAAATAAATGAGTAGAGATGAGGAGAGATCAGAGTGAAAGTTAGAGTTTTGATTTTGTTGGCGTTGCTTGTTGGTATTGGAGCGGTGTTGCATGCGATCATCCCGCCGATATTTTTCGGGGTGAAGCCGGATATGCTGTTATCCATGATGTTCCTGGGGATTTTCTTATTCCCGAAACCGAAGTACGTCCTTATCTTATCCTTGGCGACAGGTGTCATGTCAGCATTGACGACCGGAGCACCGGGCGGACAAATTGCAAACATGATCGATAAACCGCTCACCGCATTCATCGTCCTTGCCATTTTCCTTGTACTGAAAGACCGCATGAATTTGAACATCACGGCTCCTCTACTTGCAGGAGTCGGCACAATCATCAGCGGATCGATATTCATCACTGTCATTTCCATCATCGCCGGCATTCCGGAAGGCGGATTGATTCCACTCTTCCTCATGGTCGTGTTACCGGCAACGGCAGTGAATGCGTTGATCATGTTGGTCGTCTATCCGATCGTACAAGGAATTTTCAAACGGACCAATCCGATTTCTGTTTGACAGCAAAAATACCAGGAAAATCCTCTGACAAGTTTCAGAGGATTTTTTTAGCAGAAAATTTAGCACCTGGTCTTAAATCTGTTATAATGGATATAGATTTTCCCGTATCAGGTTTCGTGTGATGGGAATCCGGAAAAGAGAAGGTAAAGAAGAAGGGAGCAAATCCGTCATGTCAAGCAAATCATTATTTCTTGGACTGCTTGTCGGAAGCGTGATCGGCGCATCTGCGACATTGCTGAGCACACCAGAATCAGGTCGCGATGTCAGAAACCGAATCAAGGAACAGCTGGTGGAATTGAAACTGACGATCAACAACTTGACTGAACAACTTCGTGAAACTTCCAAAGAAAGCATCGTCGTCGTAAAAGAATTGACAGAGGAAATGAAAAAATCTGTTGAAGAATGGAAAGAAACCGTCGAACCCCATCAAGAGGGGATTTATCAATATCTTGAACAGATTGAAGCGAGTCTGCGTGATTTGGAAAATAAAGTGAAAAGCATTTAATCTTAAAGCCTGGTCAAAACGCCTACTTAAAAAGTTTTGTCCAGGCTTTTTTGTCTGCAAAAAATGGAGCTGTCCACCACTCATTTTTTTTGATACAGTATATAGTAAAGGTTTTATGAAACAGGGGGGATTGGTTTGATTCTTTTTTACCTTGTTTTCGCTTTTTTCGTATTAACCGTCTTTAATACAATGGCATACAATTTTTGTGAAAAGCTGGAATTGAACGAACGGGCAACGAAACGAATGTATCAAATGACGAATGTCATCATGGTGACGATGCTCGTCTGTTCTTACTTACGCTTCATGAACGCCATGATCTGATTAACTATTACATTGGTTCGTCTTTTTACTATTTTTTTCATCATAAAGTGTGGTATATTATCTATATGTCGAATATGTAAATGATTAGGAGTGTTCATTCATGAAGAAGTCAGCCATCTTCCTATTGGCGATCGCAACTGCCCTTACACTGGCCGCTTGCAATGATTCGGAAACAGTGGTGGAAACGAGTGTCGGGGACATCACGAAAGAGGAATTTTATGAAGAATTGAAAGACCGTTACGGTGAAGAAGTATTGTCGGAAATGGTCACCGTAAAGGTTTTGGAAGATAAATACGAAGTGACCGATGAAATGGTGGAAGCAGAACTGAATAAAGCGAAAGAACAATTCGGGGAAAACTTCGAATTCGTCCTTTTGCAAAACGGGTTAGCTTCGGAAGAAGACTATGCCAAAGTGCTGTACATCAGCTTGCTTCAAGAACAAGCTTTGGCCGAAGATATTGAAGTGACGGAAGAAGAAATCGAAGAACGTTATGAGCGGATGCAAATAGAAATTGATGCACAGCATATTCTCGTAGCCGATGAAGAAACGGCGCTGGAAGTGCTAGAAAAACTGGAAAACGGCGAAGATTTCGGTGAGTTGGCAGCGGAATACTCAACTGATGGAACAGCTCAAGAAGAAGGTGAGTTGGGCTATTTTTCCGCTGGTCAAATGGTTCCAGAGTTTGAAGATGCCGCCTTTAACCTGGAAGTCGGTGAAATCAGCGAACCGGTCGAAACCCAATATGGTTTCCATATCATTAAAGTGAATGACATCCGGGATGTGGAAGAAGATATCGGCGAGTTTGAGGATGTGAAAGACGATATCCGCAGGGAATTGCAATTGGCGAAAATGGACATGAGCGAAGCTGCGGCGAAAATCGATCACATCATTCAAGAGGCTGATATAAAAGTGAATATCGAAGGAATGGAAAACTTATTCGATCCGCTTGATCTTGAAGACACCCAAGGTTGATCCATAAAAAACCGGGGCTTGACTGGATAGTAATGAAACAGTCAAGTCCCGTTTTTTATTGTAAAAGTCAGCCATTACCCTCCCGTTTCCGCATCGCTTTCCGTTCTTTTTCTTCCCGCATCCGGTCGATATAGATTTGGCCTTCCTTTTCAATGAATTGCTCGTCCAATTTCCTTTCTGCCTGCATCGTGCGGAATGCCATATATCCGCTGAAAAATATCATGACAATGACGATGAACACCCATAAGGGAACGCCACCGATCATCAATCCTTTCCCCTCCTTGTCCAAATCTATCTATTCCATTCTATGAGAGGGGGTAAGGAAACATGCGTGAACGGAAAAAACCATTCCATGCGAAACATCATTTCACTGTTTCCGTATTTTCATATCTGCTGTCCAAGTAATCGACGATATGGATGATAAAACCTTCAATCGTTTGTGGTCTTACCGCAGCTCCCCATTCCGGCAAGCCATGATGACAGAGAATACAGTGTGAAATGAGATGGATTTCTTCCATTGACAAAGCAATTTGTTCTTGTTCCAGCATTTTTGTAAACAACAACACCCCGTATGGGATGTGACCGACCATGACACCAAGCTCATCCATCGTGATTCCGGTTTGTTTGCGGTTTTCCAATTGACGTCCATCTGCATATGGATAAAGATAACGGAAAGCATCATACGACTTCCCCGCATGATCGTACTCCAACATTTTCCCAAAATCATGGAACAAAATGCTTACGAACAGTGCGTCATCATTCGGTTTTTCCCCTTTATGTTCCATCATTCCTGAAAGCATGTGGTACAGATGATCGATGGTGCCCTTCCACACGAGGTTTTTCGTTGTTTCTTCCGCTGTGAAATTTTTCCAAAGCTCCCGTTTATGCGCTTTTTCGACAATTTGAATCAATTTCATCACGGCTTGGAAAGGGTCCGCTTCCTGTTTCAATATATAACGGGCAAAGCGCATCAATCCGATTGTATGCTTGAGAAGCCCCCCCAAGTAATTATGGTGGAAACTTTTTGCGGCCGGGCTCGTGGAAAACTCGTCCCAAAACTTGTCCATCACCGCCAAAGCCAACTCCCGGTAGGGCGCCCCCAGCTCATTGATATAAGCAAACAGTTCCACAGTAAAATTTTCGATGTTTTGTTTTGTAAAAGGCAAGTAAGAAAATGGGTTGACTTCTTCATGACACGGTTCCAATTTGTTCAACGTCAACGATTTGAATCCACGGAATTCATCGACGACCCCTTCGATATCGAAAATCGAGTACGCTTCCAACAAAGGCAAATGCCGTTCGACAGCACCGTCATTATCCCACATTTTCGCTTGCATCGTCCCCCGATTGTTGCTGAACGTCATTTTCAAATATTGGTTATTTGTTTTTGTCGTATAAACATCCACTTCATTCAACAACGCCCGGATGGAAACGAAATCGCCTTTTTCATGTTCATCGATTTGGAAACTTTCCTGCTCATCCGGCAATGTTGGAATCGGGTATCGTTGCAAAATCTGTGTTTTTTCCTCTTCAGTCACCTCATAAATGATTGGTATGAAACTATAAAAATAACGCTGTGTTTCGGTCAATGCTACCACTCCAGTTCTTCCTCACGTATTTGTCCCTTCGTAGGATGCTACGATGTCACTTCCCCGTTGCAACATCTGTACCGCAATTCCGAGGTCATCACAAGCTTTCCGGACATCTGACTTGCATGTAAACAATATCACTTGGCGCACTTTAGCGATTTTTACCAACAGTTCCATCGTCCATTTCGTCCGTTTTTCATCAAAATGGACAAACGCATCGTCCAAAATGAAAGGAAGCCGGCTTTTCTCAGTCATCACCGTACTGATTGCCAATCGCAATGCGACATAAAGTTGGTTCGTCGCTCCTTGCGACAATTCTCCGACCGTGTACAACATACCGTCTTCCGTCATCACTTGGAATGTTTCCTCGTCTTCTGGCAAATAGACTGCTGTAAATCGGCCGCCGGTGATCGTCCGAAAATAAGCTGTCGTCGTTTCCATCACTTTCGATAAATATTTTTCTTGATACCGGAGCTTCGTTTCCGCAAGCACCTCTTTTTCCATTTTGACGATTGCCCATTCTTTCGCTAAACGATGCAATTTTTCCTTCTCCATTTCCAATTGATGCAATTTTTCCGAATACACTTCCGAACCTTCCATCCGTTTCAATTCAGCATAAACATCCGCCAACTTTTCCCTCGTTTCTTCCATTTGTCGGCTGATTTCTCGCTGTTCTTTTTCCGTTTCCTTTTGGCTGTTCTCCAATTCAAAGGCATCCGGTCGCTCTTGGGCAAAAGTCTTCCATTCTTTTTCAGGAAAAAGTGCGGAAAGTTGTCGTTCCGTCATTTTCAGCTCATCTTCCAACCTTTTTTTCTCAGCATTATAACGTGCAATTTCATGGAATTCTTCTTCCGTCCGGGCGCCGGCCATCTGGAATAACTCGTCCTTATCCCGCTGGTGCACATTGATTTCTTCAACAAGGCTCAATTGTTTTTGTTCAGCTGCTTCAATCAGTTCTTGCAAATGGTTTTTGCGTTGTTCCCGTCGAAGTTCTGCTTCAGAGATGTCTTCCATGATGGAAAAAGCTTCTTCGATAGAGGAAACCGCTGCGGCCTTCAGCGTATCCACAAACGAAAAAAGTTCATCTTCCAAGTTCGAAAGTTTCCTCCCCAACTCCTGCAACGTTTCATTCAAGTTCGCTTTTTTCTCATGAAGTGTGATGAGTTCTTTCAACCGCCGGTAATAGTCCGGCCAATATGTCGGATCGATTGAACGTAAAAATGGAAACAGTTCATATTGTTGTTCCATCAGTTCGACATATCTTTTCTCTTTTTCCGTAAATACACGGGCTTTTTCTTCCCATTGCAGCAAACGGATTCGTTGCGTCTGTAAGTCCTTCTCCAAGCTTTGGACATGTTCGTTTTTCTCCGCTTCCTTATTCAAAATTTGTTGGATGTCTTCTATTTCGTCCTCGGAAAACATGGACTTTTCATGCTGTTCCATTGGAGCTTCGAACAGCTTTTCCATTTCTTTCGTGTTTTGCATCGTCATGGCGTAAATGCCGGTTCCGAAAAGCAAGAGAAGCACGCCTAAACCGTATAAAGCTGATTCTTCGAGGATAAAACCTCCGAGAAAACTGGCAAAGGAAAAAATCACGCCTAAACCGACAAAACGTTTAGCACGCTTCAGTTTTTTCTTTTTATCTTCTTGGAATCGTTTCTGTTGCTTCAGCGCTGCTTCCCGAATCCGCTTCCGTTCTTTCAATTCCCGTTGTTCATCCAACGTTTGTTGTAATTTTGCAATTTCCCGTTCATCTAAAAGGGCGTTCCGTTTTTCAGCGAGTTGGCCTTCCAAATATTTTTCCGTTTCCATCAATGCACTTTTTTCTGTATCCAAAGAGATTTTTTCCGCAGCAAGCCGTTCCTTCTGCTCCCGCAAATTTTTCCACGTTTCTTCAATGTAAAATGGAAGTGACAAGTCACCGAGTTGATCTTCATTAAGGTCGATTTCCAACTCAGCCAGTTCTTTTCCAATTTGCCAGTCCAGTTCCTCTAGATGCTTCTCCAATTGCTGTCGGTTTTCCAACAGTTTTTCATAGACCGATTTCTTGGCGAGTTTAATGTCCAGTTCAGCTGAAACTTCTTTCGACAGCCTGTCCTTTTCCAGCGCTTCCAGGCTGTTTCGGTAATTCGCCAAATTGTTTTCCAATACGTTATATTCACTTTCAAGCGGCCTGAGTGTTTCCTTGACTTTTTCCAATCGTTCCAGCCCATTTGCGGGGAATTCGTATATTTCTTGGAAAGATTGCCGTTTTTCCAGAAGATGTTGATATTTTTCAACGATTGGCAAGGCACCGGCTTTTTTCGCAAGTTCGTTGCTTTTTTTCTCCAACGTAAGCTGAGTTTCCTGCAAGCTGTGCAACCTTTCTTCCAACGTTTCTGCTTCTGTTGTTTTCTCGTAATAGGCAGCTTCTTCTTTGCGAAGGTCGGCAAGTTCATCGGCAAGTCGTTGCACCGTTTGCAGTTGCTTGTTGATTTCAGGATTTTTTCCATATGGTTTGAACAGCTCACCGAGACGTTGATCCAGCTGTTTTTCAATCTGGTGGATCCGATTCGATCCGGTCAAGCCAATGCTGAGCAGCACATCGCTCAGCTCTGCTTCGCTCATATGTTCAATCGCATTCAAGTCGAGGGCGGAAAATGAAAAAATCGCTGCAAATGTATTTTCATCCATCCCATGCAGACGTTCCTGCAACCAAACTTCATCATAGATTTTCCCTTCTTCTGTGATGCAGCGAGCCTCCCCATTGTATTGATCATCGAAACGCTCGATCGTGAAACGGCCGACTTCCGTATCTTCCAGGAAAAGTTGTCCTCCCAATTTGCCGCTCGTTTTCGGCTGATAAAATTTCCTTTGTTTCGGTCGCATGCCAAACAACATGAAAAGAAGGAACTGATGGAAGGTTGATTTTCCCGACTCATTTTCCCCGAAAAAAACGACGGGTCCCTCCTCGGGGAAGTTAAATTCCGCATCGACCCATTTTCCAAAACCGAATATATTGGCACGGATGATCCTCATCTGTTTCCACCTCGCAACAATTGGTCGAAAAGCCGCCTACGTGCTTCCTCTTTCCATTCCATCATTTCTTCCTCTTCAGGGACTTCCAAAAATTTCCTCGCTTGCCGGTGCCGGAAAAGCTCATGCAAATGTTCCGCACCGACTGTTTCATCAAAAGTTTTGTTCAATTCTCCAGGGAAATGCTCTCCATAAGCCGTTTCGGCCGATGTGAGTTTTTTTTCCACTTGGACGGATGTATGAAAAATATATTGCCATGGAGTTTGATCCGTCAATGTTTCGTTGATAATCGCAATCATGTCAGCCAATTTTCCGTCTGTTTGCCAATCTGCCAATTTCTCATGGGAAGAAATCAACGTCACATCCAACAATTGCGGTGTGCTTGACGCCAGTTTTCCGCCGGCAACCAACAATTCCTTTTCCAATTGGAACACATCATCCACATCGCTTACATCCACTGTCAAAGCAGTAAATTCAATGGCATGAAGAGGTATGAAAGAAATGTCCGTTCCGCTGTCCGTCATCTGGACGAGATAACAACCCTTCTCCCCCGTCTCTTTCCGGTGGCGTCCTTGCGTATTTCCGGGATAAACAATGTAAGGCTCCGTCTTCAATACTTGCCGCTTATGGATATGGCCGAGCGCCCAATAATCGAAGTTCTTGTCCAACATGTCAGAAATGGTGAAAGGAGCATAAGGGGCATGGTCAGCATTACCTTGGACGCTACCATGCAACATGGCGATATGAAATGGTACATCGTCATCCTCAATTGAAAATTCGCCGGTTTTATTTTCTGTGACCGAGCGCTCGACATAACTGAAACCATAAATTTTTGCCATCGGTTTCCCATTTTTTCTGTAAAAAAAGGACTGGACGGTTTCATCCGGAAAAATATGTACGTTGTCGGGATAAGTGACACGATGGACATTCCCTTTTAAAAAATCATGGTTCCCATAACTCATGTAAACTGGAATCCCGTGTTCCTGCAACCGTTCAAAAGCGTTTCGCAAACGAATTTGTGCCTTGAGACTTTGCCTTTCATTATCGAAAAGATCGCCGACTAAAAGGACGAAATCCACCTGATGCTCGATGGCGGCGTCCACCAAATGATGGAGCGCTTCGAAGGTACTGTTTTTCATTTCACCGAAAAGTTCGGGCGGCATATCGCTCAATCCTTTAAAGGGACTGTCGAGATGTAAATCAGCCGCATGGATAAAAGTGATTTCCCTTTTCATGATTCCGCCTCCGTATTAGTCATTAGATTCATTGTAACAAACCTAAGATGGGAATGCACGTTCTGTTTACAGGTTTTCATCCATCAAAAAAAAGAGGCGGAGCAATGCAACAAGCATCGATTGCTCCGTCCTCTTTTCCGTTTATTCTTTTTTCGACAAACTTATCGCTTTCGTGAAATCTTTCAAGGAGGCGGATTTTCCGTACATCAACACTCCTCCTCTGTACACTCTTGCGCCGATGATGCCGAAAATGCCGATCGTGACAATCATAATGCCAATGGATAAAGCGATTTCCCACACCGGCAAGTTCAACATGCCAATCCGTAATATCATGACCATCGGTGTGAAAAATGGAATGTAAGACGAAATCGTCACGATATTCGATTCAGGTGAAGTCAATCCATGCATCGCAATGAACAGGGCGATGATAAGGAGAGTGATCACCGGGAACAACAATTGCCCGACATCTTCCGCTCTGGAAACCAACGAGCCGAGCATCGCCGAAAGCGTTGCATACAGCAGATAGCCGAGCAAGAAAAAGACGATTCCGTATATGATCAAATCGACCGGGATGTCTACCAAACCAAAGGTGTCCAACACACCCCCGGCCAGCTCGTCTTGTTTTCCTGTGATGGCGAAATATCCGACAAGGACCAAAGCTAAGATTTGCGTCAATCCAACCATCGCTACACCGAATATTTTGGCAAACATGTGGGTTACCGGTGGTGCACTGGATATCAATATTTCCATCACCCGGGATGATTTTTCGTTCGCTACATCCTGCGCAATCATCTGGCCATAAATGATGACGACCATATACATGAAAAACACCATGATGTAAACGATTCCTTGAGCTTGGAACATTTCTTCCAGCGATTTCGCATCCGTATCAAGAGCTACAGCATCGAACGTAATCGGTGCATAAATTTCTTCAATCATTTGTTCATCAAAACCAGCCTGTTCGATGGAAATGGCCGTTTTCAAGTTCTGCAGTTGTTCTTCCAGCACATGCTGTGTGGAAATGTCCGTCAAGTTATACGCATAGTACGTGGCTTCGGGCATGTTTTCCCCATCCATCCCCACTACCAATAGAGCATAATACTCTTCTTCTTCCACAGCTGTCTTAGCATCTTCTTCCGTACCCGAGTAGTTTTCCAACTCCAAATCATCATCAATTGCTTCGACGCCCTGTTTCAACGGCTCAAACAACACGCCGGACTCATCAATCACGGCAATTTTATCTTTTTCCTCAACATCACTTGAGAACAAATCAGGAACCGTTTGAAAATTTGCAGCCCCAATGATGAGCAACATGAGAATTACCGTCGTAATGATGAACGATTTCGATTTTAATTTTTCCAAATACGTTTGGCTGAATATGATCAAAAATTTATTCATAGGAAGCACCGACCTTTTCGATGAAAATGTCATTCAAAGACGGTTCTTCCAATTCAAATTTCCGGATAAAACCACGATTTTGCAAAGCAGCGAATATTTCTTGGGACACCGTCTCATTTTCAATCTGCAAATCACAGCCGTTGTTCAACCGACGATACTTGACGACACCCGGAAAGTCTTCCAAAAACTCCAATGGGAAGTCCGCATGGATCAATAAGTTTTTCTTACCGAAAGAGCGTTTGATTTCCCGTAATGACCCTTCCACCACCGGTTTACCTTTCAATAATATACACAAATTTTCACAAAGCTCTTCCACATGATCCATTTGGTGGGAAGAAAAGACGATTGTCGTACCCTCTTTTTTCAAATCCAGCACCGCTTCCTTCAACATCTCCACATTGATCGGGTCGAGCCCTGAAAACGGTTCATCCAAAATGACGAGTTCCGGCTTATGGATGACGGCAGAGATGAATTGGATTTTTTGTTGGTTCCCTTTGGACAACTCCTCCACTTTTTTATTCATGTATTCCGGAACTTTGAAACGGTCAAGCCATTTTTCCAATTCCGGCAGAATATCTTGTTTCGGCACGCCACGGAGCCGAGCCAAATAAGTGATTTGATTTTTCACCGTCAATTTCGGATACAAGCCGCGTTCTTCCGGTAAATATCCGATGGAATCGCTTTTGTCATAATCGATCGTTTCACCGTTCCACGTGATGTCACCCTCGGTTTTGTTCAATAACCCGAGGATCATCCGGAATGTCGTCGTCTTTCCGGCGCCATTCCCACCTAAAAATCCGTATATTTCATGTTTTGGTATCGTGAGGTTCAATTGGTCGACAGCCGTAAAGTTGCCGAACCGTTTTGTCACATTGTCGATAATCAATGTCATGACTCCATCCCCTTTCTGTCCGGTAGTACGGATGACAAATCGATTGGTTTCATTTTTTCAAGGACATCGATTTTTTCGCATTATTTCCAATAATGAATTATAATGACATTAACAAAGGGAGAGGAGAATACATATGAAAAACTATTATTTAACCGTTTTCAATCCAGATGGCGAAAAACTGTTGGATGAGTCGTTTAGTGCGGCAAATGATGAAGAAGCAAAGAAAATCGGGGAACAAAAACTCGAAGAAAAAGGGTATACGGAACATACCCATCGTCTCGTTAATCCTGAAGCGAAACTTTTGTTGTTCCATCGCTGATCGATGGTCAGAACATCGGAATGTCCGAAACATAGAAACACAAAAAAGCTCCTAAAAATTTACAGAAATTCCCAGTTGCCATATCAGGCCGGTCATAAACCGCAAAATCGACTGATGCGGCGAGATGACAAATCGTTATGGAAGCGTCCGAAACAAGCGGATGCTCGTCCATCCAAATGAAACAGAATCAAGCGGGGAACATCGGCTGGTCATGGAATGTAATTTTTAGGAGCAGAATTATCCTCATTTGTTGTGGATTGTTCGGATTTCTATGATTTAACTTTCCGGTTTCTTGTCAATCTTCATTGTTGAAACCATACACTTCTTCCAACGGTTTTGTAATAATTGAGCTGATATCGCCAATAATAACATTCAACCGTTGTTCTTCCTCCATCAGCTTGGCAATCGTCTCGTCTTTTTGCACCGATTCGACGATTTCACGGGCTCTGTTCAATTCTTCTTCGGATACTTCCAAACCTTGCATCTGCTTCTCTTGCAGTTCCAATTGGGTGTCCCGAAAAGAAATGAATGTTTTCCTCGATTCCGGGTCATCCATCACATTGGTGTAAGCTGCCTTCAAACGTTGGAATTCATCACTTTCCCGGATCGCTTTCTCCAAGCTGTAAGCGTGGTCATAAATGTTGGTCATTTCCATCACTCCAATACATATTTTATAGTTACTATATCAAATGATGGGCAGGATGTATACCATCATTTTTTTATGATAAACAATTTTCAAGAATATTATATATTATTCTGTATTATTCCTCAATATTTTTATACAATTTTTTAAAAAAATATTTTATAAAACCGAATAGGGCAAGCTGAATAGCCTGCCCCATTAGTAGTGATTTTTTTGTTATTGTACGCCCCCGCTTAGTTGTTGCTGAGCAGTACGTACTAAACGCTTCGTGATTTCTCCTCCGACGGAACCATTAGCACGGGAAGTCGTATCCGCTCCAAGATTCACGCCGAACTCTTGAGCAATTTCATATTTCATTTGTTCCAATGCTTGCTCCACTCCAGGAACGAGCAATTGGTTCGAGTTGTTGTTAGGCATGACTAGTCACCTCCTTCTGTAATCCTATTGTCCGCTAAAACTTCTCAACTTATGACAAAAAAAGACTGGTAAAATGTAGATAGTATTCCAATTGTGCAATAATTTTTTCAACTAGTCTTTACAACAAAAAATGACCTCGCTTTCGAATGAAAGGAGATCATTTTTTCAGATAGTCATTATTTCGGTTTTGTCATTTCTTCCGGAACGACATATTTGTCGAATTCTTCTTCTGTGAGTAAACCGAGTTTCACTGCAGCTTCTTTCAATGTTGTATTATCTTCAAAAGCGGTGTTGGCGATTTTTGCAGCATTTTCGTACCCAATATGCGGGTTCAATGCCGTGACGAGCATGAGTGATTCATTCAAATGTTTCTCGATCGTTTCACGGTTCGGTTCGATGCCGACTGCACAACGGTCATTGAAGGATACGATGCTGTCGCCCAAGAGTTGCGCAGATTGCAAGAAGTTGTAGGCAATGACCGGTTTGAAGACGTTCAGCTCGAAATTTCCTTGACTTGCCGCAAAGCCGATCGTCGCATCATTCCCCATGACTTGCGCAGCAACCATCGTGAGCGCTTCACTTTGTGTCGGATTCACTTTACCCGGCATGATGGAACTTCCCGGCTCGTTGGATGGAATCGTGATTTCACCAAGTCCTGAACGTGGTCCGCTTGCCAACCAACGGATGTCATTGGCGATTTTCATGACATCGGCTGCAAGCGCTTTTAAAGCACCGTGCGCAAAGACTGCTTCGTCATAGCTCGTCAACGAATGGAATTTATTCTTAGCAGTTACGAAATCTTTCCCAGTGTATTCACTGATTTGTTTTGCCACACGCTCAGCGTATTCAGGATGAGCATTGAGTCCCGTCCCTACTGCAGTACCGCCTAGCGCCAACTCTCGCAATTCATCAATGCCTTTTTTGATCATGGCTTCCGACTTTTCCAACATACGGTGCCAACCGCTGATTTCCTGCCCGAGTGTGAGCGGTGTCGCATCCTGTAAATGGGTACGGCCGATTTTCACAATATCTTGGAACGCTTCGGATTTTTCTTTGAGCGTATGTTTGAACTTTTCGACTGCCGGCAATACATGATCCTCTAATTTCAACACAAATGCGATATGCATCGCCGTTGGATATGTATCATTCGAGCTTTGAGATTTGTTGACATCATCATTCGGATGAAGTCGAAGCTCGCTTCCTTTTTCTTCAAGCCATTGGTTACCGAAGTAGCTGAGCACCTCGTTCATGTTCATATTCGATTGGGTACCGCTTCCAGTTTGCCAAACGACCAGCGGAAAATGTTCATCGAGTTTGCCTGCCAGCACTTCATCCGCAGCATATTCAATCGCTTTCATTTTTTCTTTTTCCAATAGTCCCAAGTCATGATTCACTTTTGCAGCGCTTTTTTTAAGGATGGCGAATGCACGGATGATCTCAAGCGGCATCTTCTCATTGCCAATCGGAAAGTTTTGTTTACTTCTCTGTGTCTGCGCTCCCCAGAATTTATCCGCAGGAACTTTGATTTCCCCTAATGTATCTTTCTCCAAACGATAGTCCACATCTAGTTCCTCCCTGTGTATTTTATGTTTCCTCTATATTGTATCAAATTTTTCCAGGAAACGACACTGGTTTACTTGTCCATGCAAAAAGCGGGAATTCGCACTAAACAGATTGGAAATTCATAAATTGACACAAAATTGTACTACTACAAGGCTTAAATTTCTACGGATATACTATATAATATATGGGAATGTTGTGAAATGTTTTAGAGAAGGACCGAGAAAAGGAGGAAATCACTATGCCGAATATATGGACTCATATTCTCTTTTGTGAGGAAGTGGTCGATGCGATCGGTAGTAAGATCCGTCCGTTCTCACAGCACGAGAATTATATGAGGCTAGGCGCCCAAGGTCCAGATCCCTTTTTTTATTACAACTTTTGGCCTTGGATAAAAGAGGAACCGGTTCATGATGTAGGGATGGCCTTGCATACGAGTAACTGCGGCACTTTCCTCCTCGATATGATTGAGGCTGCAAAAGAAAGTGGCAGTGAAATAAAAGCATTCGTCATCGGCTTCATTACGCACCATATCTTAGATCGGAACACACATCCTTACATCCATTATCGGGCCGGTTATGAAGGTAACAATCATCAACGGCTGGAAATCCAAATCGATACGCTCATGATGGAGAAATTCCAAAATATAAAAACATGGAGAACCCCGGTTTTTAAAGAAATCGATATCGGCAGAAAACTCAATCCGAAAATTACGGATCTGCTTTTCCGCTTGATCAATAAACATTATCCATCCTTAAAACGGACAGATGATTCGTACATAAATAAAGCGTATCGTGATATGCTGCTTGCGTTGAAAATATTGGCCGATCCGACCGGCATAAAAAACAAATTGCTCGGTTCTCTTATATCGGCCTATTCCCATCAACCGATTAAAGATGATGTGGATTACCTGAATGAAAAAAAAACAACTTGGTATCATCCGGCGACAAAAGAACCATCTGACAAAAGCTTTATCGAGTTGTATCAAGAAAGTCGTCTGGAAGGAATTGATATCGTGACAGAGGTGCTGAAATACTGGGAAAATGGAGCCGAATATTCGAAGGAAAAGCTGGAACGATTGATCGGTGACATTTCTTACGATACCGGAAAGCCGCTCCACTTGAAATTGGAAAACAAATACTCCGATCCGATTGTTTAAAGAAAGGCCAGGACCTGAACGTCCCGGCCTTTTTCATTACTATGCTTTTCCTTGTGCTTCTTCCATCCCTTTTTCCACGTCGACGAATCTTAAGATGATGATGCCTGCGATGAAGAAGAAAATCAGAGAAATGATGCCATAGCGGCTGTTTCCTGTAATTTGCCCGATAAAGGCGAAGAGGAATGGACCGAACATTGCGGCGAATTTGGACGATATGCCATAGAATCCGAAAAATTCCGCGTGTTTGTTTTTCGGGATCATCCGTCCGAATATCGATCTGCTCAGTGACTGGGCGCCACCTTGCACCATTCCGACAGCGATGGCCAGCAAGTAAAAATGGATGGCGGATGTCATGAAGTACCCGAGGATCGTTATCGTCATATACGTGATCAATGTGATATACAATGCCCGCTTAGCTGTGATTTTCGCCGCCAACCAACCGAAGAAAAAGGTGAATGGGATACCGACAAATTGCGTGATGAGTAGAGCGACGATCAAATCATTCCCGGCGATGCCGATTTCCGCTCCATAAATGGTGGCCATCCGCATGATCGTCGATATTCCATCGTTATACAACCAAAAAGCGAATAAGAAAAGTAGTGCTTGCTTGTATTGTTTAATCTCCCGGAACGTGTTTCCGACACGGGAAAAACCGATGGCGATGTAAGATCGATCCCGTTTCACCACCATTTTTTTCTCATCTTTGATGTTTTTCAACAGTGGAATGGAAAACACCAACCACCAAACCCCGACGGAAGCAAAAGAAAGTTTCGTGGCAACAACCGTATCCGGAAGACCGAACCAGTGCGGATTCATAATCATCAGAATGTTGATCGTCAAAAGCACGCCACCGCCGATATAGCCATAAGCAAAACCGCCAGCAGACACTTTGTCGATTTCATCTTTATCCGCCACTTCCGGCAAAAATCCGTCGTAAAACACATTCCCGCCTGAAAAACCGATGGAACCTACGATAAAGAGGACGGATGCCAATATGTAATCTCCTTCACCGACAAAGGCCAATAATATACTGGCAATCACTCCCATAAATAAGAAAAATTGCAGGAATTTCTTTTTCGCCGCAGAAAAGTCACTGATCGCCCCTAATATCGGGGCTAAAATGGCGACGATCAAAACCGAAATCGATTGTGAATAACCCCAATAACTTGTGGCAAGTCCATCCTCCAACCCGCTCGCAGCGACATTCGCATAGTAAACCGGTAAAACGGCTGCCATAATCGTCGTTGCAAATGCGGAATTTCCGAAATCATACATCATCCAGCTTCGTTGCAGTTTCTTTTTATTCACTTTATCCACCAATTTCCGCCCTCCCCTTCATAGCAAGCATAGCAAAAATACTGTCAATTTCAGGCAAATCCATAAAAATTTTACAATCATTTTACATCCAAATAACCGGACGCTTCCAAACTCGCCGCTGCTTCATACGTTTCTTCAATGATAGCGACCATCCCGTCCACTTCGGCAATGGCAGCATCAACTACAGACACAAGATCGGAAGTCGTCGCATTCGTTTCTTCGATATGGGATGCCAGCTGGATAACCGCTTGGTCGATCACTTCCGTTGATTGTTGGATTTTCTTCCCTTGATGTTCCAAATACTCCAAGTAGTGGATATAAGCGATCAATTGCTTCGTGATTTCCGCGAAGTTAGCTTTAGCCGTGTCTGTTTTCGAAATATTTTCCATCAATTCATGTTTATTGCCGTGCAACTCTTCCTGTGTTACGAGTGCATGTTCCTCCACAAGCGCCAAGTTTCGGGAAATTTGCTCCGCAGCATTTTCCGAGATTTCAGCGAGCTTGCGGATTTCCGCTGCCACAATGGAAAATCCCGCACCGGCTTCCCCTGCCCGG
Source organism: uncultured Oceanobacillus sp. (assembly GCA_938004015.1). Taxonomy (GTDB): domain Bacteria; phylum Bacillota; class Bacilli; order Bacillales; family Amphibacillaceae; genus Oceanobacillus. Next base: position 19,151 of record CALKWU010000033.1, on the reverse strand, counting down.
GCTGCTTCAATGCTTGCATTCAATGCCAACAAATTCGTTTGTTCAGCGATCTCTTGAATCGTTTTCGTATAACGGTTGTTCTCTTGAATCGTATGTACAAGCGCTTCCATTTTTTCAATGAGGCGATCAAAAGAGACTTGGAAATTATTCATGAGCCGGGATAAATCCTCGACTTGGGCTTGGCCTTTCATCGACAACGCCTTCAAATCCTCCCCGTCTTGTTTACTTCGCTCAAAAGATTTCATCATTTTGCTGATCAGTTGATGGTTTTGTTCTTGGGATTCGGTGATTTCTTCAGCAGCTTCCGCCTGGGCCTCGGAAGCCCGGTTGATTTCATGGAAAGCTTCGAGCATCCGTCTCATCTCTTTTTGGTTCCTTTCTCCGGTTTGTTTTGCTTCTGTCGTTTGTCGATTCATTTCATCCACTTTTCCTCGAATCAATTTTGTTTGTGCTTTCAGTTTTTCTGTGGACGTTTCACTAATGAAAAGCGACTCTTCCAAATCCGTCAACAGCTTTTTCGTATGGACCACCAACATATAAAGGACGACGAACATAAGCGAGAAAAAGACGAGAGCAATCACCATGGCGCGGCTATCCAAACCGGTCATTTCCCCTTTTGTAAAAACAAAAAAGGAAAGCAAAGCAATTCCTAAACAACCGCTAGTGATGAGGACAGCACGTGATAAAGCCAGCGTCGCAACGGCGAGCAAAAAATATACGAATAAAATATTCGTCACATAATCGGAACTAAGCATGACGACAAGGGCAATTCCCGCAACAGCGAACACTGCTATGTATGGAATCAATCGGATATGACGCCGACGATAGTGGAAATAGGCAATCAACATCAAACCTGAACTTCCGCCGATACCCATGGCAAGCAAGTTCCCGACAGGTGCACCGACGACCAGTTCCGCTCCAAGACCTAAAACGAGGGAAAATATCAATAAATAAAATAAAAACTGATGCTGTTTACGAATGAAAATTGCTTTATCCATAATCAACCTCCCAATGGAACGACAATAAAAATGTTTGCGAATTTGAAGCAGCCACCGTATGGGTTCCGATGGCTGCTTTCCTATGTCATACATTATTCCCACATGTATTGTCTATAAGCATCACATAATTGCAGAAAATTTTGTCTATCATTTTCCAGCAAAGCTCGATCGATGGCTTCCATCAATTTGGCACGATTGTATTCAAAACAAATGGCATCCAATATGAGGCGGGCTTGCAAACAGATATGAAAAGGGATTTCCCTTTTTGCACGAATCGGCTCACCTGTGTAACGGAAATAGCGAATAGAGACTTTTTCTTTTTTCATTGGAATTGCCCCCTTTGGCCTTTCTTTTATTATCCTAAATTTTCCGAATAAAAGCAACATATTTCATTTGTTTCCCATGCGAAACTTCATTCGTAGCGGTCAAGAGAGATTGATGAAGGCGCACTTTTTTCTCTAGACCCACACGAAGTTCATTTGATACACTAGGAAAGCCAGATAGATTGGAGGATAAGCAATGAATCATGCAGAAAATCTGAGAATTGCGGAAAAAGGCGCATGGCTCAGTATTTTTACTTATTTGCTGTTGGCCATTATCAAAATCACCGTCGCAAATTGGGGGCATTCCCTCGCTTTACGTGCAGACGGGTTGAATAATACAACGGATGTGATCGCATCCATCGCCGTACTCGTCGGATTACGGATTTCCCAAAAACCGGCGGATGAAAATCATCGGTACGGGCATTACCGAGCAGAAACGGTTGCCGCTCTTTTCGCCGCATTCATCATGATGTTCATCGGCATCCAAGTCATTTATGATACTGTCAGGAAAGTCATTGTCGGTGAAATGGTGGAACCGAATATGCTTACCGCCTGGACAGCCCTCGCTTCGGCGCTTATTATGTTCCTCGTTTATTTTTACAATCGGAGACTTTCCAAAAAGTTGAACAGTCAAGCTCTATTTGCTGTCAGTCAAGACAACCGTTCGGATGCACTCGTGAGCATTGGTGCCTTCATTGGAATCGTCGGTGCACACGTTGGTCTTTATTGGCTCGATCCGCTGACCGGAACGATTGTCGGCCTCATCATCTGTAAAACGGCATTCGATATTTTTAAAGATGCGACATTGACGCTTACAGATGCTTTTGACGAAGAGGAATTGGCACTGATCAAAAACTCCATCGAGGCTGTCGACGAAGTGAAAGAAGTCGTCGATCTCAAAGGAAGGGTGCATGGAAGTCAGGCCCTCCTGGAGGTGACGATTCTCGTCGACGCAACGTTGACCGTGGAACATAGCCACCGGATTACAGAACGGATCGAAAAAAACTTAGCAAAAAAGCATGGTGTGACCCATGCCCATATCCATATCGAACCATATTGAATTAAAATGTAAGTAAAAACACCGTCAAAATCGCTCCCAATACGACGAGCACGACGTTAAGTCCGAAATATGCAAGGATGGCAGCGACCACACCACCAATGATTCCGACAATCGGTTCTTCCGGGATGACCGACAAGATTCCCGGAAAAATCAATGCTCCTAACGCTGCATAAGGAATGGCATTTAAAAAACGATTCACCCACGGCTTGAATTGCAGCTTGTCCACAAGAAAGCCCGGAATGATCCGCGGAATCATTGTTGCGAGCGACATGCCGATAATGGCTAAAATGATCATGCCTCCTCCTCCTTCAATAAATGGATTCCACTCAAACCACCGATGACCGTGCCGACGACGATCGCCCAACCGGAGCTCATGCCGAGTTCAACGCATAGAAAATTGATCATCATGGCCAAAACAGCAATCAACCCTGTTTTAACGTTCTTTTTCACCGACGGAATCAATAATCCGATGAACATGGCATACAGTGCAATCCCCATACTTTGGCTCAGCGCTTCCGGAATGATGTCACCGAGCAAGCCGCCTAATAAGGAACCGACCACCCAGGATAAATAAGCGATAAGGAAAATGCCTAAATAAAAGTAAGTGCCGTTCTTTTTCTCCGCTTCTCCCGGATGGAAAGAGGCGACGGCGAAAGTTTCATCCGTCAAGCCCATGGAAAGTGGGAGCTTCCATTTATTCGAAACATGACGCAATCGATTCATGAACGATAAACTCATGACGAAATGGCGGAAATTCAACACAAAGGTTGCAATCGTTATTTCCAAAACGGTCGCACTTGCAGCAATCATATTGACTGCCATAAATTGACTGGCTCCGGCATACACGAGTCCACTCATCATGACGAGCTCCAAAAAGGATAATCCCGTCTGCCGGGCGAGCACACCGTATGTGATCGCTATCGGCAAATAGCCGAGCATAATTGGAAAACCGGTCGCCAAGCCTTTTCGGAATAGATGGACCGCATGCAATTCCTCTTTTTTTACAGCAGCCTGATTCACTGGAACTTCGCCTCCTGCATTTTTTGAAATTGCACTTATTATACCTCATTTTTTGAAAATTAAAAAGCCCGTCGTATAATAAAAAAAGCATCACACCCGAAATATCCTTCGCTTTCACGTTGACCGTTTCTCACAGTATCTTCTATGCCGGAGTCTCCACCAGCCTAGCGCTCTCACAAGAAGTGTTTGAATACAACCAAAAAATGATTCTTTTTCGTCTTTCAGAAATCTACAGTCGCATGAAAAAATCCGAACTTGTCTACTTGGATTTCTAAATAAATGTAGACAGTTCGGATTTCGCATTGTTTTTATTCACTTTATCCAAGCTTACTCAAATCGATTTCCCGATCTTGGTCTGTCAGAATAAGCGGACCATCTTTTTGGATGACGATTTGATGTTCATATTGGGCGGAACGGCTTTTGTCGACTGTGCGGGCCGTCCAATTGTTTGCATCCATTTTACTTTGCCATGCCCCTTCATTGATCATCGGTTCAATCGTGATGACCATCCCTTCTTTCAAGCGCAAACCTTTATTCGGCAATCCGAAATGAGGCACATGAGGTTCTTCATGAATCGTCGGTCCAATACCATGACCGGTGAAATCCCGTACGACAGAGAAGCCTTCTCCCTCCGCATAAGTTTGGATGGCATGTCCGATATCACCGATCCGATTACCGACCTGGGCCTGTTCGATTCCTTTATATAGAGCGTTTTTCGTCACTTCCATCAAACGGAGGCCGGCTTCATCGACATCACCGACGGCATACGTCCAGGCCGAATCGGCAAGGCCGCCCTTCCAATTGACGACCATGTCAATCGTTACAATATCGCCGTCCTGTAGTTTTTCATTTCTCGGAAAGCCGTGGCAAATTTCATCATTGATCGAGGCGCAGGTTGCGTATGGATAGCCGTTATATCCTTTTTGTTCGGGAGTTGCCCCGTGTTTTCTGATGAATTCTTCAGCAAATTCATCAATTTCCATCGTCGTAATTCCTGGACGGATCATTTTAGCGATTTCTTTATGACAAGCAACGAGAATGTCCGCTGCCTTCTGCATTTGCTCTATTTCACGAGCACTTTTTCTTGTTATCATACCAAGCCTACCTTTCATCTTTCCATTTTTTCGATAGCGTTCGTTTCTTATTCATGCCTTTTCAAGTTTATCATAAAACGTTCCAGTTTTCTTGCCGGATGGATACACGGCAAGAAACCGCATGAACCAAGTTCCCTCGGCACCATGCGGCTTACCAAAATGAATCAGGCTATTCTTCTTATAATATTAGTAGTATCCTCCACCATATCCACTGGTGTATGACGTTCCAATAATGATCAGCAGAATGAATAAAACGACGAGGAGCGCAAAGCCTCCTGAACCGAATCTGCCGCCAGATGATTTGCTCATGGCATTCCCTCCTTCAGTCAAGACTACATTAATCTATGCAGTCCCTGGAAAAATGGGAGGGCGAATGCCTGATGCTCGATTCGTTAGAGGTAGTTGCTGATGTAGTAAATTTTCCCGTTCTTCACATCTTCATCCGAAATGATATCGATGAGGACACCAGCGACGATATCCGTATGTCGCAAAGAATCGCTCGTTTTATAATCTTTGAATTTGTCCACTTCGATAAATTGTTCTTTCGTCGTGGAACGGATCTCTGACTGCATGTCCGTATCCATCACTCCCGGGCTGAAAGCGATGATTTTGTTTTCCGTCTCCAATTGTTCTTGTTCAAGAGCAACGGTTTTCGTATACATATTGAGGCTCGCTTTTGTTGAACAATAGGCGCTCCAGCCGTACATCGGCCGTTCCGCAGCCCCGGAAGTGACATTCGCTACGATGAGCGGAATTTGATGGTCCTTTTGCCGGCGTAAAAATTGGTTTGTCAATACCATCGGTGCGATTGTATTGATCGCGACATGATTGACAAGTTCGTCCGTTTCGATATATTGCGATTGGTGGATCGGTTGGACGACACCGGCGTTATTAAGTAAATAAATCGTTTCTATTTCTTGTTCCGCATGTCTCTCTTTCAATACATCATGGATTTCATCAATCGTTTTTTCCAATTCCTCGACATCCGATAAATCACAGGAAAAATGTTGGTAAAATTGATTGTTTTCCGTTGCAATCGTCACAAGTTCCTTATTTTCCGAGCGGGAAATGCCAATCACACCAACTCCGGTTTCCAACAAGAGTCTCGCCAACGATGCGCCAAGCCCTCTGGAAACACCTGTAATGACTGCAAGATTAGCCAAGTCCAATCCCCCTTATGACATTGAAGATTTATTTCTCCTTCACCTTATCCCAGTAGTGGACGAGGGTTTCCATCCCTTTATCGAAACTGTCCAAAGGGAAACTCTCATTCGGTGAATGGAGGCGGTCTTCCGGTGTACCAAAGCCCAGTAAAATGATCGGCATACCGTAAATCGCGTCAATCCATTCGACCACCGGTATCGAACCACCCATTCGGACGAACACAGTCTCTTTACCGAAGCTTTCCGTATAACTTTCCGCTGCCTTTTGGATGAGCGGATGATTCGGTTCGACCTTATAAGCTTTCGCCGAAAGTTTTTCTTTTTTCACTTCCACTTTTACGCCGGATGGGGCATGTTTATGAATATGTTCTTCCAACAATTGTTGGATTTTTTCCGGATCTTGTCCTGGAACGAGGCGACATGTGATTTTCGCCGTCGCTTCAGCAGGTATGATCGTTTTTGTACCTTCCCCTTGATATCCGCCGTAAATTCCGTTGATTTCAAAAGTTGGTCGTCCCATCGTATGCTCTTGAGCAGTGTAACCTTTTTCCGAAACGGTTTCGGGAACTCCCGTCGACTTGACGAAATCTTCACTCGGAGCTTGTTTAATCAGTTCTCGTTCTTCTTCCGTCATCGGTTCGACGCTCTCGTAAAAACCGTCGACAGTGACGACTTCATCCGTGTTTTTCATCGACGCGAGGATATGGCTGAGCGCCATGATCGGATTGCGTACGGCACCACCATACATACCGGAATGCAAATCATGGTCCGGTCCCTTCACTGTGATTTCCAATCCGGTGAAACCTTTCAAACCGTATAAGATCGTCGGCTGATTTTTCGCGACCATTCCCGAATCCGAAATGACACAAAAATCGGCTGCGAATTTTTCTTTTTGTTCATGTAAAAGCTGGTGAAGATTCGCACTGCCGATTTCCTCTTCACCTTCAATCAATACTTTCACATTGACAGGGATACTTCCCGTCGTTTGCAAATACGCTTCAAATACGGCAAGATGCATGAACACTTGCCCCTTGTCGTCACTTGCTCCCCTGGCATATATCCGGCCATTGCGGATTTCCGGACGAAACGGGTCGCTATCCCACTCATCAAGCGGATCAGCCGGTTGCACATCATAATGCCCGTAAAATAAAACGGTTGGAGCACGATCACCGGCTCCGTTGTATTCCGCATAAACAATCGGGTGGCCAGGAGTTTCCATTTTTTCGATGTTTTCAAAAGAAAGTTTTTCCAAATAATCGATGAGGAAATCCGCCGCCCATTCCACATCTTGTTTATAATTGGAGTCTGTGCTGACACTAGGTATCGATAAAAATTCATTCAGTGTTTCTAAAAACCTTTCTCGATTGTCCCTTAAATATTGAATCACCGTTTCCGTCAAGTTCCATTCCTCCTCGTTCAAAAAATCGCAAAATCAGAATACTTCATGCCATTCGTCGCGTTTTTCCAACATGGCTTTTGCGATTTCTTTTGCCCCTTCCAAGTCATGGTTTGCCGCCCAGCCGCATTGGACTTCATTGCTTGCCGGCACTTCATCCGCTTCGAGGACGTCTTTCAATGTTTTTTCGATGACGTCCATCACTTTTTCATCCGTCGTGTCGTTGATGATCGACAAATAAAAACCTGTTTGGCATCCCATTGGACTCAAATCAAGGACATTTTCTTCATGATTGCGGATATTCTCAGCCATTAAATGTTCCAAGGAGTGGATTGCCGCCATGTCCATTTTTTCTTTGTTCGGTTGTTTGAAACGAATATCATATTTGTATACTTTGTCACCCTTCTCCCCTTGCATCACGCTGGCAAGGCGGATATATGGAGCTTTCACTTTCGTATGGTCAAGGTTGAAACTCTCGACATTCATTTTTTTCGTCATTTTCATCTCTCCTGTTCAATAACTGTCTACTCTAAATCATACACCAAAATGGAAATATCCGAAAGCATTGCATTCGAAAGAGGAAGGGCACTTGCATCATAGCTCCGGCGAAATAGAGCAGAAAAGAGCAGAAAAAAGAAGCATGCCAGCGACTAAACCGGCACGCTTTTTTCCCTTTGGATGCTTTCTAGTCCTTTAACGACGGCGGTCCGTGTTTTCCGGGAAGACTCGTTCGATCATTTCATTGATCTGGTCGAAGAAACCACCGATCGGTCTGCCTCGATCGACATCATTCGCGTAATTGTTGGCAAGGTCCAGAAAATCCGGGTTTGTTGAAACGTAAACATTTTCGATATCCCGATCGACCGAGCGGACAATCTCTCCGATCCGATCTTTCATTTCATCCGAGATATCATCATCTCCGTCACGATTCCGATTGCGGTTATCCGTGCGGTTTCGATTTCTGTCATCGTCACCGAAGTTTGCAGCAACATACGCAGTATTTCCCATCGTCAACACATAGACGTTTTCAATTTCGTCGATTTCATCAGTAATCCTTTCCGCCGCCTCTTCGGCTACTTCAAAACGGGAATCACGATCATCGTTCATCCGGTTACCCATCCGATCGTTCCGGTTGAATTGCTGACCGGTTCGATTTCCTTCCCTCTCAAGCATATAATCTTGGTCATTATTGGCACGATCCATCGTATTCCGGTTCGTCGTCGGATCGATATTCGGCTGGTCTGCACTCCTTTGAGCGTCATCCGTCCCTTGACATCCACCGAGTACAAGCAAAAGTACGGTAAACAAACTGATTACATTCCATTTCATTCGAAAATATCCTCCTTCCATATTTGCTTTTAGTATGTTACTTGCGAAGGAGAATATGCCGTTCGTCGTCCATCCTTTTTTTGGCATGGAGACCAGATTTGTCGGCGGAAATGAAAAACGGAAATGGAGACAATACAAAATGACCGCACGGAGTTAGGAGGAGAACATTGATTCATGATTATGACAAAGCACTGTACTATACCTTATGGGGACAATGGGATGAGTTGTTGATTTTGATGGTACGGACAAAAGACGATTTCTTATCGAAAAAAATCGAAAAGTTTTTAAATGCTTACCACTATTCCCTTGATGAAGAAAAAATCATGCGCACCCATGATCAATTGCTTTATTATCTCGACCATGCGATGCAGCAAGACTCCAGTGTCACGTTGGAAATGTGAACATGAAATATCATAGCGATGAACCGGAGAAGCCGAACAATCGCCCGGAATATAAGGAATTGTTCGGCTTTTTCGTTTTTTAATGATGGATACGTAATGTTTGAAAACCTTCTTCTTGTTCGTTTGATATATCATAAAAGGAATAGATTTTGTTTTTCTTTTCTTCATCGACTATGAGTCCGGCCGGCATCGCTTCGTCTTCATTGCGGATCATGTTGAGGAAAGCTTTGTTCATCGATGTATTATTGCGGAGAGCCAGTTCTCGTATCTCGTCCGGAACACGGATTGTGATCAGTTGCCAATCATGATAAATCATCTGAAAATATTCTTTCACTTGTTCCAAAATTTCAACATCTGCTTGTCCGGTATAATTTACGCCGATCAGCATTTTTTTCTCATCGATTGAAATCTTATCGCCACAACTATCTACAATGACGTCGAGGATTGAAAATAAGTGTTTTTCATCCAAAGCATTGAGTTTCGCAGACAAATGTTCTCCATCTGCATTTAAAGCAATGATTTCTTGGACTTCCATATTTTCATCCAATTCCAGTTCGATGCTTGGATTAATCTCGATGTTCACATAAGCATAGGTTGATTCCCTTGCGAACAAAAAGCAAAGGACGAAGATGGTGGAAATCGATGTGAGCGTTAAAAAGGAGACCAATGGGATTTTCAAAGCATTTCTTTTAACTCGTGTGGTGACAGGGCGGTAGTAGACCTCCTCCCCCACTCGCACACTCCGGCTGGCAATCCGGCCCTTTTCAAACTCCCCATCGGCAGTAAGGACGATGACATAATTCCGACGTATCTCCATGATGATTCCCTTTTTCACTGCCCAGCCTCCTTCAAATATTCCTTCAGATAGTCGAAATCTCCGTTTAACACGATGAAAACCGCTAAAATATATTTACGATGTTTTTCCAAGGTTTTTTTGCTTACATTGACATATTGTTGCAATTTGGATAACGGCAATTTTTTCCTTTTCACGACATATTGCTGCATATCTTCATTTTCAACGAGCAATCGAGCAATTCGGATTGCATTTTTTCTCGAGTTTTTATGTTTTGGTGCGACTTCCGTCAATTCCATCAATGACAAATTATATTCCTTGAGCTTACTTATGTAATCCCGTGTTTCTTCCCGCCGGATGAAAGCATGCTCCTCATCTTGGTATCTTTCCGTCACTAAAGCGACTTCCGCAGGGTTTTGCGACGATTCTTCATCGAAAACATAATCGAAAGAGACGACATGTTGTCTCCGTGAATTAGAGCGGATATAATCGATCACCTTTCTCGAGACAACGATCTTTGCAAAGGAAAGGAAAGAACGGTTTTTTGACGGTGAATATAAAAATATCGCATCATTGAAAGCCGCCAAACCGATGCTGAATTCATCATCCCGAAGCGGGTCGATATAACGGCGGCATACTTCGGACACGACTTTCACCATAAACGGTTTATAGGACTTCAATAAATAATGATGTTTTTCTTCGTCTCCCTGTTGGACTTGCAAAACCAATTCCTCTATCGGGATTTGTTCCATCCGATTTTTCTTCGTCATATCCGGATTCCCCTTGTTCCAGCATTTTTCCACCATCCGGGAATGTCGCCGTTTGTTTTTCATAATTATCGGCAACATTCCGTTGTTATGAAGTGTACCCTGTTGCAAGTCGTCCATCCGGATTAGCGGATTTGTTCATAATAATAATCGATTGGCACAAATAAACCGACTTTTCCATGGATGTCATGATCCAACGTAGCGAAAATGACACCGATTACTTCCCCATCTTGCGTAATGATTGGACTGCCGCTGTTTCCCCGGTAAACCGGGGCTTGAATCATCAAAACCGGTTTTTCCCAACTGGAAAGTTCTGTTGAACCGATGATCGTCCCTTCATTGGCGATGCCGTTGAAACGCAGTGGGTTCCCGATGAAATGGATTTTTTCATTTTCGGAAAACGCTGCGCTTTCAGCCAATCGCAAATAGGGCAGTCCTTCTCCATCCGTTTCCAAAATAGCCAAGTCGATATCCGGAAACTCGGCGGTGACTTTTCCTACATGGAGACCGTCTTCAGGAAAAGCGACAGTGACCGTCTCTTCCCCTTCAATGACATGATGATTCGTCAGGATTGTTCCGTTTTCATCAATGGCAAACCCCGTCCCCTTACTATCCGGGGTTTCAATGACGACAACCGCTTCTTTATATGATTGGATATCTTCATGTTGTGATAGTCGCGTACTCGTCAATAAAAAGTCGATGGCAGGAATCGAAAAAGTCTGCGGCAGCAAAGCGATGACGTGAATGAACATCGCTATAGCTATAAGCCAAAACAGCCATCTTGGAAATACGCGTTTCGGCGGTTCTTCCTCTTCTTTTTTCGCCCGCTCCAACGCTTCTTGGCGTGCTTCTTCCACTAAGCGTTGCATTTCTTCTTCATCAATATCTTCATATAAATCTTCATCGATGATGTCGATGTCGTGCCGATTTTTTTCTATATCTTCCATTTCACACCCCGCCTATGACACTTCCAGTCGTGTTCTTCCTTGCTGCATTTGATACATCTGGTAATATAACCCTCTATCTTCCATTAGTGTATCATGATTTCCCCGTTCAATAATACTCCCTTTATCGAGGACGAAAATCCGATCTGCATATTGGATCGTCGATAAGCGATGGGCGATGACCAATGTTGTCCGGCCTTTCTGCAACACATCCAAAGCACGTTGGATGACACTTTCCGATTCCGTATCCATATTTGCCGTCGCTTCATCCAATATCAAAATCGCCGGATCGAAAGCAAGGGCCCGGGCGAATGCGATCAACTGACGTTCACCAAGGGAAAAAGTGCTTCCTCCTTCCGTAACCGTCTCGTCATAACCGCTAGGCAGTTTTTCAATGAAATCGGCCGCCCCGACAGCTTTCAGTGCTTCGATTGCCCTTTCCCGAGGAATCGCCGGATCGTTCATCGTCACATTGGAAATGATGGAACCGGTAAACAAGAACGGATCTTGGAGAACAATTCCCATATGACTCCTCACTTGTTGGCGGGACAACTCTTTTATCGGTTGGCCATCAATTTTGATTTCTCCTTGTTGCGGGTCGTAGAAACGGAACAACAAATTCATGATCGAGCTTTTCCCTGAACCGGTATGACCGACAAAGGCGGCGGTTTCCCCTGGTTTCACTTCAAATGAAATGTTTTTCAACACTTCATCTTTTCCATTGTAGGAAAACGTCACCCGTTCGAACTGGACATGCCCCCGGTAGCGGGAGACTTCAGTTGTGTCCACTTCTTCCCCTTCATAATCCATCACTTCAAAAACACGGTTTCCAGCAACTCGGGCTTGTTCCACAAGCGGCAATTGGTTCACAATGTCGGAAACCGGTTCAAACAACCGGGTAATATAATCGACAAAGGCGTACAACATTCCGATGGAAATGACGCTCGACATATCGAGGGCACTCGAACCGAAATACCAAATGAAACCGACGAATGTCAAGTTTCGTAATGCCGTCACTAAGTTAAAAGAAGTGAGGGCACTCAACCGGACGAGTTTTTTCTGATATTGATAATGACGTTCGTTCAATTGTTCAAATTCATTTTTTGTATTTTTTTCTTGATTGAACGCTTGAATAATCGACATCCCTTGGATTGCTTCATTGATTTTTCCGTTGATGTCACTGATCGTCGCCCGGATGACCGTATTGTATTTCGTGCCAAAGTGTTTATATACCCTCATCCACAAGTAAATGAGCGGAATGACAAGCAGACAAATGGCTGCCAATTTTGCATCAAGGATGAATAGTGCGACGAAAATACCTACCATATAAACGATGCTCGAGACGATGATGGATAATACCCGTTCATACAAGTCGCGGATGGCTTCGGTATCGTTCGTGATCCTCGAAACAATCGTCCCCGCCGGCCGATCGGTGAAATAATCGATCGGCAACTTCTGGATGTGGCCGAACAAGTCCATCCGCATCCTTTTGATGATTTCATTGGATGTCCGTTGTAACAAATACGTTTCGAAATATTTAAATACCCCAGCGATGATGAGGAGAATCATATATAAGACAAGCAGCATAATGATCGGCCGTTGTTCCGGTTTGAAAAAAGCATACATCTCATCTAAACCGAGCTCCACGGCTTCATACGTGTACACATTTCTCCCAGCTTCAATGGTGATGATTCCATCTGCTGCATCCCGTGTTCCGATAAGAGGTGCTTCTGCATCAATCATATAATAAGACGTGCCGATCTGCAGCAACGTCACCGGCTCACCGATCACTTCATCCGTATTTTCCAAACGGTCGACCCGCTTGAAATATTTCCCACCATAAGGAATTGTATAGCGATCGGTTTCTTCGGCAACTTCTTGCCAGTATCCTTCCACGCCCAAGATATGGTCATCAATCACCGTTTTGGCGATGAAAGGACCCAACAGTTCGAGGAACACAGAGATGCCAAGACAAAGGAGACCGATCAAGATTCCCTTTTTATAACGCAAGGCATACAGGAAAAGCCGTTTCTCTGTCGATTGTTTTTTCATCCGCCCATCACCTCCATTTCTTCCATTTGCTGCAGTTCGTACTGTTCTTTGTACCAGCCGCCATTTGCCAACAGTTGTTCATGGGTGCCTCGTTCGACGATATTCCCATTTTCCAAGACGATGATTTGATCCGCATGGGTGACGGCTGATAAACGGTGTGCGGAAATGAATGTCGTTTTGTTTTTCCTCTCTTCCCGCAAATGCTTGATGATCATCGCTTCTGTTTTTCCATCGACGGCAGACAAAGAATCGTCCAAAATTAAAATTTCCGGATGTTTAATGAATGCCCTGGCCAGTGCGACCCGTTGTTTTTGCCCTCCGGAAAGGGTGATGCCGCTTTCTCCGACCTCTGTGTCCAACCCTTGTGGAAGTTGTTTGATGTCATCAAGAAAGTGGGCAAGTTCAAGCACCCGATAAATTTCTTCATCGGTGGCGTCAGCTTTTCCGAATTGGATGTTTTCCCGGATTGTTTTCGAAAACAACACTTGGTCTTGCGGGACGTAACCGATCCAATCACGGAGTTCTGCTAGTTTCAATTTTTCAATCGGAATTCCGGACAACGTGATGCTCCCTTCCATCCCAGGATATTCCCTGAGCATCAGCTTGAACAAAGTCGTCTTTCCCGCACCGGTTTTTCCGACAACACCGATCGTTTGCCCTTTTTCAACATGGAGGTTGAAATTTTTCAATTGTTTGTGTTTCATATTCGGATAAGCAAAAGACACATTATTGAAATCAATGCTTTCGATTTCCTCCAGTTTTTCCGGATGGACTGGATCTGTCACATCCGCTTGATACTTCAATGTATCGTCGACCCGGTCGAGGGAAGCGTTCCCGCGTTGCAGGATATTGATTAATTCTCCGACGGCAAACATCGGCCAAATGAGCATCCCCAAGTAAACGTTGAAGGTCACTAAACTGCCCAATGTCAGTTCATTATCGAAAACAAGAAAGGCACCATAGCCTAAACCGATCGTATAAGAAAGTCCGACAAGAATTTTAATTGTCGGTTCGAATAGAGCGTCGATTTTTGTCACTTCCATATTTTTCAAATAGACATCCTCGGTCATGTCATCGAATCTTTTCAACTCTTGGTTTTCCTGGACGTACGCGCGGATGACACGGACACCCCGGATCGATTCCAACACATCATTATTCATATCGCCAAATGCGGCTTGGGCTTTCGTGAACCGTTCGTGGATCGCCGCACCATATTTATTCATGATGACCGCCATGACCGGAAGTGGCAATAGCGCTGCAAAGGTGAGCTTCCAGCTGATGGTGAAACCCATCATCCCGATGATCATAAGCATGAAAACACTGGAGTCGACTAGGGTGAGCACGCCGAAACCGGCCGTTTGGCTGATCGCTTTCAAGTCATTCGTCGCCCTTGCCATTAAGTCACCCGTACGGTATTTTCCAAAGAACGTCGCCGTCATTTTCAGAAAGTGACTCATCAATTTCGTCCGCAACCATTTCTCGAGAATCACCGCACCGCCAAATAGCGTGTAATCCCATAAAAAACCGATCGTATAATGGGCGACGAGCAACATGACGAACAGCAAAATGATGGTGAGCAACACTTCCCGTGTCAACGTTTCGAATTGAATATGATCAATCGTATGACCGATGAGCTTCGGTGGAAACAAACCGATGGCGCTCGCTGTACATAAAGCGATAACCGCAAACGAATAACGTTTCCAATAATGTTTGAAAAACCAACTCAATTTCTTGAAAACTTGGAACATCTTTCCCACCTGCTTTTTCAATTTAAGAAAATAAAAAACACACGACATTCATCAAATCTGCTCGTGTGTATCGATAAAACCGTATATTGTCCAAAGCCACACGAATCCTTCGTGCGCTATCTGTCTGCTTTTCCTGTCATCAAGCGAACAGAGGTCACACTGGATATTCTATTCATTCGGTCCAATCTCATTTGCATCACCTTCATGACCTCCAAACATTTCAGATTCCGTAATAATTATAGTATTAAGAATATTTTCCGTCAATCGAATTGAGACAAAACGGGACAGTCCCTGTTTGACCCGAATGGGACAAACAGGGACTGTCCCGTTTCGTCCCGAAAATGCACAAAAAAAATTCTCTATGGAATAAGAGAATGTCCAGCATTTCTATGGATGTTATTTAATCTATAAATAGTGACGTTTTTCCAGCTCCCGTTGATGACGTTCCTTTCCGAGAACAATCATACGTTCAACCTTTTCAACATGGATTCCAGTCGATAAAGCAATGCTTTTAATTGAAACATAAGGGTTTTTCTTGATGAAATGCCAAACTTGTTCGCTATCCGCTAAGCATTCGCTACATAACTTAAAAGGGCTGTTTACGAGCGGTTCACTGCATAATCGGCATTTTCGAACAATTTCACTCATCTTTTTCACCCCTTACATGAATTGCTACTATCATACATGAAATATACATTGAAAACAAGCTTATTTTAGAATTTTTCGAAAAATAATACTTCAGTATCACCTTTTATCCGACTAATTACTCAAATTTTGTCGTTATCATAACTTTTATGTCCTTATCAATTCGGCAGGATATTTTTGCTTGTTTTATCCATACTAAGCATACATTCCATTTGTTGGAGGTAACTATGCGACGATTGAAAAAACATTCTTCCCAGTCGATTTTCCCTACATCTATTGAAAAATTGAAGAAAAAAATAGAATCAGAATTTCTTAAAAGCGAAGATGTCGCTTTCACCGTTTATCAACAAGAAAGCAAAAAAATAGTTGTGTTTTATATTGCTTTCCTCGTCGACCAGCAAAAAGTTGAAGAGATGTTGTTGAAACCACTTCTCGACATGGAAACACCATGGACGGGACAGAGCATATTAGATGAAATCCCTTTAGGGGGCGGCCAAACAAATTCCGACACGAAAAACATCATCAAAGGGCTTAACAGTGGCGATGTCCATTTATACGTGGAAAATGAAAAACATCTTATCACTTATCAATTGGCCAAGTCGGAAAAACGGGCATTGGATAAAGCAGAAACGGAATCAATCGTCATCGGGCCTCAACTCGCTTTCACCGAATCGATCGCCAGCAACTTGAATGTCATCAGCTGGCGCTTGAACACGCCTGATTTGGCGATGGAAAAATTCATGATCGGAAAACGGAATCCGAAAGAAACGAGAATGATTTATTTGAAATCCGTCGCTAATGAAACGGATGTCAATACGATGCGGCAACGGTTGAACGAACTTGATTTGGACATGGTGGAGGACATCCACATGATCAAACAGTACATCCTCGATAATTCTTATTCCGTCTTTCCTCAATTTGTAGCTACCGAATTGGTGGATCGGGCGATGTACACGATAAAAGAAGGAAAAATCATCGTGTTGATTGAAGACAGTCCGCTCGCGCTCATCGCCCCTTCGACTTTTTTCAGCTTTTTCGAATCGACGGAAGACAGATATTTCCATTGGAATCTCAGTTCTTTCATTATCGGACTCCGTTTTTTGGCTGCTTTTGTGACGCTGATCATGACACCATTTTATGTTGCTGCGATTACGTATCATTATGAACTGATCCCTTCCCAACTGCTTATTTCTGTAGGTGAATCACGGGCAGCTGTACCCTTTCCACCTATCATTGAAGTGCTTATCCTCGAACTGGTCATTGAGCTGTTACGGGAAGCCGGTGCCAGGCTTCCATCGAGGGTTGGGCAAACGATTGGGATCGTCGGTGGTGTCGTCGTCGGTACCGCAGCGGTTCAAGCCGGGATCACCAGTAACGTCCTCGTCATTTTAGTGACGTTCAGCGCTCTCGCTTCCTTTGCGACGCCGAGTTACATCATGGGGAACACGATCCGCTTCATCCGTTTTCCGCTCATCATTTTGAGCGGATTCTATGGAATTATCGGACTTATGTTCGGAGTGAGTTTTTTAGTCATCCACTTATTGCGCCTGCAATCACTCGGCAGATCGTATCTCGCTCCTTTATACCCGTTGCGGCTTGCGGATTTCAACAAAGTTTTCTTCCGCTTGCCGGAACAATGGCAAGGAAGAAGGTTCTTATCCTATCAGCCTAAAGATAAACATTCATTTCCCAATAAAAAAGCAATGGAAAGAAAAGATATCGGTAAGTAGGGATAACGGTGAAAATCAATCTGGACATTCCAAAAAATCTGCAATTCCGCGCCTTTTATATGTTTTTCATTATGATCGGGGCCATCATTGGTGTCGATATGATCGGTAGTCCAGGAATCATATTTATAAGAGCGGGACATGATTCCTGGATTTCCATCATCCTTGCTTATTTCTATATTTTGTTGCTTATTTTTACGATGTTGTACATTCTCAGACAATATGAAAATGCGGATATTTTAGGAATCCAGACCGATTTGTTCGGTTCTTTCATTTCCAAAGCAATCGGCATCGTCTATATCGTTTTTTTTGCATCGCAAATCCTTGCCACGTTGCTCATTTACATTGAAATCATCCAAGCATTCATCTTTCCGGAGAGCAATTCTTTCGTACTCGGTTTCATGTTATTGAGTTTGATTGTATACAGTTTGTTGGGCGGGTTGCGTGTCGTCATCGGTGTCGTCTTCGTATTCATCGTGTTGTCATCTTGGCTCCTGTTGTTATTGATCCAACCTGCCATGCAAATGGAATTCCTTAATTTCCTGCCGATCTTCGATGAGGGGATTCCAGCCATCCTCGACGGTGTGCAGGCCACCGCTTTCACGTTTACAGGAATTGAAGTTTTATTTTTTTTATATCCGTTCGTCCAAGATAAGGATAAAATCGGCAAGCCACTTTTTTGGGGATTCACATCGACGGCATTTTTCATTTTACTGTTGACCGTCATTTCCATCGGTTTCCTCAGTGCACCCCAGCTGGAACGGCGAATCTGGGTCGTCCTAAATTTGTATAAACTCCAAACGACGCCAATCATTGAACGGTTGGATTATATTGTCGTGGCGGAATGGATGATGGTCACCGTGCCAAGAGTCATCCTCATCATGTGGTGTGTCATTTACATTTTAAAAAGGATGTACCAAATTCCGAAAAAATACAGCGTCTATGGGTTGGCCATTCTTCTACTTTGCATCATTCCATTTTTCGACCAGCATTTTGAAATCCAAAATTTGATTGAAAGCTCGAGAATCGTTGCTATCAGACTCGTTTATATTTATCCCTTCCTTTTGCTTCCATTGGTTTTATTCAAAAAATCCCGCAAAAATAAGGAGAATTAACAGATGCGAAAAACAGTTCTTCTTCCGTTCATCCTAATGATGATATGTTTTCAAGGATGCATTCCACCGAACCAAATTGAAGATACAGCGATCATCAACGCCCGCGGGGTGGATTTAATCGAGGTTGAAGGCGAACGGATCATTGAAACGACGATCGTTCCGTTTTTATTCGATCCAAATGCGGAAGAAATGACGAACATCCTCGTCGGGAGGGGGAAAACGATTAAAGGGGCACGGGAAGATGCCGCTAAACAATCGAGCTACCTGTTATCGCCAGGGAAAATCAATATTGAAGTATATGGGAAGGAAGCTGCTGAAGCCGGAATCATGCCATTTTTGAATACATTGATCCGCGATGCCCGGGTATCCGACCAGATTCAGCTTGCCGTCACAAATCACACGGCAAGGGAACTTCTGGAAATCGAACTCGAAACAATCACGATAAACACTACGGAGTACTTGCAAGATTTATCCGCAAAAGAAGTGGAACAAGATAAGTTGCCAAACAATACGTTGATTTATTACACCCGATTAGTGGAACAAGTTGGCATCGATCCGGTTCTGCCGATCATCGAT
>CALKWU010000032.1 GCA_938004015.1 uncultured Oceanobacillus sp. | reverse complement strand
AGTGCTCAAAATATTGGTGCCATTACGGTACCGAGAAAAGCTTGACACAAACCGCTTCTTGTTAAAAATTGTTATCGTGGGTTGATTTTGCTAGAATGAATGCAGTAATGAAAAGAATTTGGAAGAAGGGAAATCTTTCATGAGCAGATCAACAGTTGCAATTGTAGGAAGGCCGAATGTCGGCAAATCAACCATATTCAACCGGCTTGTCGGTGAGAGGATATCGATTGTCGAAGATGTTCCAGGTGTTACCCGTGACCGGATTTATGCGAAAGCAGAATGGCTCAACCAAGAATTCAATCTCATCGATACGGGTGGAATTGAATCCGGAGACGAGCCGTTGCTTGTCAAAATGCGTGAACAAGCGGAAATTGCGATAGATGAAGCGGATGTCATCATTTTCCTCGTCGATGGAAAAGAAGGCATCACTGCGGCTGACGAAGAGGTGGCTCGACTCCTTTTCAAATCGGACAAACCGGTCGTTTTAGGCGTAAACAAAATGGATAATCCTGAAATGCGGCAAAACATATACGAATACTACTCTCTTGGATTTGGCGAACCGTTTCCCATTTCCGGCACTCATGGAATAGGTTTGGGTGATTTATTGGATGAAGTTTTCAAACATTTTCCGACTCGAGAAGTTCCGGAAGATGATGACGAAACGATTTACTTCAGTTTGATCGGCCGGCCGAATGTAGGGAAATCTTCATTAGTGAACGCCATTTTGAACGAAGAGCGGGTCATTGTCAGTGACATTGCCGGTACAACCCGGGATGCGGTGGACACGCCTTTTTCCATCGATGGTCAAGACTATGTCATCATCGATACGGCAGGTATGCGGAAACGCGGAAAAGTTTATGAAACGACGGAAAAATATAGTGTGTTACGTGCGTTGAAAGCCATCGAACGTTCAGATGTCGTGCTCGTGCTTCTCGATGCGGAAACCGGCATCATTGAACAAGATAAACGAATCGCCGGTTATGCCCATGAAGAAGGGCGGGCAGTCATCATTGTTGTGAATAAATGGGATACGGTCGACTCCGATGAAAAAGCGATGCAAGAATTTGAAAAAGAGATTAGAGAACAATTCCAGTTTCTCGATTATGCGCCAATCGTGTTTTTATCTGCGAAAACGAAGAAAAGACTGCATACGCTCTTACCTGTTGTGAATGTGGCGAGTGAAAGCCATGTGAGACGGATTCCGACGAATTTATTGAATGATGTCATCATGGATGCTTTGGCCGTCAATCCGACACCTACGTATAAAGGGAGACGTTTGAAAATTTTTTATACGACCCAAGTCTCCGTAAAACCTCCGACATTTGTTGTCTTTGTCAATGATCCGGAATTGATGCATTATTCCTATAAACGTTTTTTAGAAAACAAAATAAGAGAAGCGTTCGACTTTACCGGTACACCAATCAACATTTTTGTCAGGAAGCGCCAGTAAAGTACGAGGAGGGGGATTTATGAAGAAAGTAGCCGTATTAGGTGCAGGCAGTTGGGGCACTGCTTTAAGTATCGTCTTGGCCGATAATGGACATGAAGTGAAACTATGGAGTTACCGGCCGGAACAAGTGGAAGAGATCAATAAAACACGTCGGAATGAGCATTATTTGGATGTCATATTGCCGGACGGTATCCAAGCTTTTGCCGATTTACAGGAAACGGTCCGTGACGTGGAAGCGATTGTCATCGTTGTTCCGGCAAAAGCGATCCGGGAAGTCGCCCGGGCTTTGGACGGAATCATTCCGGAAAACATAACGATCATCCATGCGACAAAAGGGATCGAACCGGTCACTTTAAAACGCGTCTCGGAAATGATTGCGGAAGAATTACCATCGTATCCATATGAAGACATCGTCGTGTTGTCCGGACCTAGTCATGCAGAAGAAGTGGCACTTCGGCATCCCACTACTGTAACGGTCGCATCGAAAAACATTGAACGTAGTATCCATGCGCAAGATTTGTTCAACAGCGATACGTTCAGAGTATATACGAGTCAGGACGTATTAGGAATTGAATTGGGTGGTGCTCTGAAAAACATCATCGCCCTCGGTGCAGGTATATCGGATGGGTTAGGTTTCGGCGATAATGCAAAAGCCGCTTTAATCACAAGAGGGTTGGCGGAAATCACCCGATTGGGGACGTCGATGGGGGCGAACCCGATCAGTTTCCTCGGTTTGTCCGGAGTCGGAGATCTCATTGTGACGTGCACCAGCGTCCATAGTCGAAATTGGCGAGCGGGAAATTTATTGGGAAAAGGCCATAAACTCGACGATATCCTTGAAGAAATGGGCATGGTCGTCGAAGGTGTACGGACGGTTAGAGCCGCATATCAAATCGCCAAAAAGCAAAAAGTCGACATGCCGATCACAACAGGCATTTATGAGATTTTATTCGAAAACAAAAAGCCTAAAGAAATCGTCAGTGAATTGATGAACCGCGATAAGCGTGAAGAAATGGCAGGATTGGAACAATTGATCAAAGAACTCTATTCCTGAACCACACGCAATAAGATTCCCCGCATATACTATGTTGAATCAACGAGCAAGGAGGATATGCGGTGAATCATTTCCATAAAGGTATATTCGATAAAATCCAAGAAAAAGCCGATATAACACCTGATGAGATTTTCAAAGTTGCAGACTCCGTCAAACATGCTGATTTCAACGATGAACGTACGGTTCGCAATTTGATCCGACAGCTGTCGAGACTAGCGAACAAACCGATTTCAAAAGAAAAAGAAGATAAAATCGTCGAAGCTGTCATCAAGAAAAACATCCCTTTGAATTCGCAAAATATGGATCAATTCTTTGATGACTAATCTGTTATTAGGCAGATGAGGATGCAGAAAAGAAAATTCTCGCATAGAATAAATCGCACAAGCATTCATGGATAGAGCCTGCATGGGTATTATCTAGTCGACCGGGATGGAGTGAGCCCCTTCCATCCCGGATTTTTTCTTCTCGCAGCCATTTTAATATAATTTACCAACCGCCTTATGTTATAATATAGTTTGATTCAAACGGACTTTATCGATTTAGAGGTGAAAATCCAATGAGTTTATCCATGCTCAAAATGTACATATCCTTTGCCGGCATGTTATTGTTGTTTCTGGCGATGGGTCTTATTTGGTTAAGCAGAAGGAAATTGAAGGGCTTGCTTGCCGGCATCGTTTCCTTATTGGCATATATAAGTTTGATCTCAGGTGCCATCATCATCATTTTCATCGTCTTCACAGGTCCCACCAGGTAGTTAGTTGTCAGGAGGCTTAGCATTGAAATTTCATTACATAAAAACCATGGTTCTTGTGTCATTCCTTTTTTTGTTGACAGGATGTTTGTATCCGGATAGTGAACGTGTGGAAAATCAAGTCCCCCATGAAACGCAACTGGAAATGGTTCAAGCTGCAGTCGATTCATATCAGGAGCAGACGGACGGATTATTGCCGATTCGGACAAAACCAAGTGATACGCCGATTTTTGAAAAATATTTGATCGATTTCAAATTATTGAAAGACCAGAATGCAATTGCGGAAATTCCGGGAAACGCTTTTGAAAATGGCGGTTTTTATCAATATATTTTGATTACACCGGAAGAAGATCCGACGGTGAAGTTGATCGATTTGCGAGTCACGGAAGCCCTCCGGAGCGTTTATATCCGCTTGGAAGCGTTCAGACAGGAGCATACGTATCCGCCATTTGGTGAAAAGGTTGAGGAAGGCATTTATCTCGTCGACTACGAGAAGCTGAAAATGGACGAACCGCCAACTGTCGTTAGTCCATATAGTAAAGAACATTTGCCTATCATCATGGACGTTTACGGAAATCTTTATATCGATTACCGGAAAGATTTGCAACGTGCATTGAATGAATATGAACATGACTATGAAGAAGGGGATGACATCCGCTATCTTTTGACGGATCACACCCCATTCGCTCCTACGTATTCTTTGCCGTACACGGTAAAAGACGGAGAACCCGTCTTTATGGAAGAATAGATTGAAGAGGCATAAATGGATACCCTTGCGACATATATTGTTGCAAGGGTTTTTTGCATTCATGTTTATTTTTTCCATCTACCTAAATTAGCAAAAAAATTCCACTGCAACTGCTTTCTCGGAATCATGCATAACGTTGGGACAACATCATAGACTGGTAGTGTCAAGTAATATTTTTTTGTCTGGACAATAGTTCATAGGATTGGGAGGGATTTCTTTGGAGAAAATCGATCTTTTTAAAGATATTTCTAAACGGACAAATGGAGATATATATCTCGGGATTGTCGGAGCTGTCCGTACCGGAAAATCTACTTTCATCAAACGTTTCATGGAGCTTGTCGTGTTGCCGAACATTGTTGATGATAGCGACAAATCAAGGGCTCTTGATGAGTTGCCGCAAAGTGCCGCAGGAAAAACCATCATGACGACAGAGCCGAAATTCGTACCGAATCAAGCCGTAACCGTCCATGTTGATGAAGGGCTTGATGTGAATGTAAGACTCGTAGATTGTGTCGGTTATGCAGTCGAAGGAGCAAAAGGGTTTGAGGATGAAAACGGTCCGAGAATGATCCATACGCCATGGTATGAGGAGCCGATCCCTTTTCATGATGCGGCGGAAATCGGAACCCGAAAAGTGATCCAAGAGCATTCTACGATAGGAATCGTCGTGACGACAGATGGAACGATCGGAGAAATACCGCGTTCCGATTACGAAGAAGCGGAAGAAAAAGTCATTGAGGAATTGAAAGATGTCGGCAAGCCGTTCATCATGATTGTCAATTCCGTACGACCGACAAGTGCGGAAACCGAATTTTTACGGCAAGAATTGATGGAAAAGTACGACATCCCTGTTCTGGCAGTCAGTGTGGAAAATATGACCGAACACGACGTTTACAACATCCTTCGTGAAGCATTATTCGAATTTCCGGTGTTGGAAGTCAATGTGAACTTGCCGAGTTGGGTCATGGTTTTGAAGGAAAATCATTGGTTGCGGGAAAATTACCAAGAAGCGATTAAGTCTACGGTAAAAAATATCAAAAGATTGCGAGACGTCGATCAAATCGTATCTACATTCACTGAATACGAACATATCGAAAGGGCGAATCTCGCCGGTATGGAAATGGGTGAAGGTATCGCTGAAATCGATTTGCACGCACCTCCGGAATTGTATGATGAAATTTTAAAAGAAATCGTCGGGGAAGAAATCCGTGGGAAAGACCATTTGTTGGAATTGATGCAAGAATTCACCCATGCGAAAAGGGAGTATGACCAAATCGCCAGTGCCCTCCAAATGGTCAAACAGACGGGTTATGGCATCGCAGCACCGAGTGTCCAAGATATGATCCTCGACGAACCGGAAATCATTCGTCAAGGGACGAGATTCGGCGTCCGATTGAAAGCGGTCGCCCCATCGATCCATATGATCCGGGTGGAAGTGGAATCGGAGTTTGCCCCCATCATCGGAACCGAAAAACAGAGCGAGGAACTGGTGAGATATTTAATGCAAGATTTTGAGGATGATCCTTTATCGATTTGGGAGTCGGACATATTCGGCAGGTCATTGAGTTCCATCGTCCGGGAAGGGATACAAGGAAAAATTTCATTGATGCCGGAAAACGCCAGATATAAATTGAAGGACACGCTGGAACGGATCATCAACGAAGGTTCCGGAGGCTTATTGGCCATCATTTTATAGCAGCTAAATAAATAGCTGCTTTTTATTTTGGAACGGAAGGAAAAATCAATCCCGTGTCGAATGTATATAATGAGCAGCAAATTTAAACTACTACTTTCAGGGAAACACTTTATTTTCTTAGATAAAAATGGTAATCTTTATAATAAAAATGAAGAAATTCCGCATATAATGTTGAATTTTATGGCAAAGTCGTATAATATAAGCCTTGTCACCAGTTTGGTTCCAGTAACCAAGTATAAAAAGAGAAAAAGATGTGAACAAATGGAGTAAGTAGTTTTAATTTGTTACTTTCAAAAGTTCAACCATCTGGGAGGAGGTGAATGTCATGAACAAGACTGATTTGATCAATGCTGTAGCAGAGAAGACCGAACTTTCAAAGAAAGACGCTACGAAGGCTGTTGAAGCAGTATTCGAGACTGTCATGGATTCACTAAGCAGAGGTGAAAAAGTACAGTTGATCGGGTTCGGAAACTTCGAGGTGCGTCAACGTGCAGCTCGTAAAGGACGTAACCCGCAAACTGGCGAAGAAATTCAAATCCCTGCAAGTAAAGTTCCTGCGTTTAAACCAGGTAAAGCGTTGAAAGAAGCTGTAAAATAACTTTGCTCTTGCTACATAGGGCTAATCAAGGGTACGCGAGACGTACCCTTTTTTAATGTCCACTTCCTGGCAGCAAAAAACATGCAGATAATCATCGGATATGCATATAATAGTAGGAGATGGATTAAGAATTCGAATTGATGTTAAGCGTATCCACAAATCAAACGAAAAGGGGAGATGAAGATGGATCCGATCATCAAATCTGATTATATTGTGATTAAAGCATTGGAAAATGGCGTCAATGTCATCGGACTTACCCGCGGAATCGATACGAAATTCCACCATACGGAAAAGCTCGATAAAGGGGAAATCATGATTGCCCAGTTTACCGAACATACGTCAGCGATCAAAATCCGTGGCAAAGCGGTGATTCAAACGAGCAATGGGGAAATGAGCAACGAATAAGACGATTAGATGTCCACAAGAAATAATTATGCTATAATATCAAAGTCAGTTCTTTAGATGAAAGGGCTTAGGTGATTTCTTTGAATAAATCAACTTATGAGATGAAACGCTTAAAGAAAATAATAGAAAATAAAATGGAGCATACCTTCCTGTGGGAAAAAATCGAAAAGCCCGAAATCGACGAGGATAAGTTGTTCATTTTATCGAAAATCGTTCCGAAAAATCCCCCACAAAGTCGTGAAAATCGTGATGTCTATATTGTAACGACGATGCTCGTCCAAACAGCCCTTGATAGTCATGAGCTTGTAAATGATGATGCGCCCGACGAAACGAATGAAGAAAAGCTCACTCGACAACTTCATGTACTAGCAGGTGATTATTATAGCGGCTTATACTATTATTTGCTTTCTGAAATGGAAGATGTCGCATTTATACATACATTAGCCGTTGCCATCAAACAGATCAACGAACTGAAAATGAAACTTTATTATCACGAGTATGAAAACTTTGATGAGTTTATACATTTGAAGGTAGCGATTGAAAGCCTGTTATTTGAAAAAGCAGCCGCCTATTTCAACCAACCTGGCTTTGCGGACAGTTTCCAACAGTGGTTGTTTGTGAGAACGCTCATCCGGGAAAAAAAACGTATTTTAAACGATGAAATTTTGTTGAATGGCGTTATGGATGCGAAAACAAAAAGTGCCTATTTGACAGCTGAGGACAAACTCCGTTCGCTGATTCATCGAGAATGGCTCGTTTTTCAAAACAAATTGAATGAACTGCCTCATTCGATATTGGAAATCAAATCCTACTTCAATCGTAAAAGGATGGCTTGTACATCCATGAATACTTTAAATGTGGAAGAAGGGTAAAGCATGCAAAAACACTCGAAAGAAGAACGTGTCCATCACGTGTTTGAAAAAATATACAAACATTACGATTCCATGAATTCCGTCATCTCGTTCCAGCAACATAAAATTTGGCGGAAAGACGTCATGGAACGGATGCATGTTCAAAAAGGAACTAAAGCACTGGATGTTTGTTGCGGTACAGGGGACTGGTCCATCGCCCTCGCTGAAGCGGTGGGGAAAGATGGAAAAGTCGTCGGACTCGATTTCAGTAAAAATATGCTATCCATTGCTGAAGAAAAAAAAGAACGTTTACAACTCGATCAACTGGAACTCGTCCATGGCAATGCGATGGACTTGCCTTTCCCTGATAATACGTTCGATTATGTGACAATCGGTTTCGGTTTACGAAACGTCCGTGATTATATGACGGTCTTGAAAGAAATGTACCGGGTCGTTAAACCGAACGGAATTGTCGTTTGTCTGGAAACTTCCCAACCTGAACTCATCGGATTCAGGCAATTATATTTCTTATATTTCCGCCACATCATGCCTTGGTTTGGCAAGCTTTTCGCAAAAAGTTACGATGAATATGCGTGGCTCAATGAATCGACGCAAAGTTTCCCCGATAAAGAAAAACTGAAAGAAATGTTTGAAGAAGCAGGTTTTTCTTTCGTCGAAGTGAAAAGTTACTCACTCGGCGTTGCGGCTATGCATATGGGAAGGAAACAACCCGTTGACTGAAAGATTTTTCACGTAATTTAAAATAAAGGTGACATAAATGAAACTACCTAAAACTTATGGATATTTAAACAAAGATCTCGAACTCATCGAAAAGTCATTGAATGAAACGATTCAAGCAGAGCACCCGGTATTGCGTCAAGCGTCGACGGATTTGTTGAATGCAGGGGGGAAGCGGATCCGACCTGTTTTCGTACTGCTTGCGGGACAAATAGGTGAGTTCGATGAAGAAAACATCATCCGGGCAGCGGTTGCCTTGGAACTCATACATATGGCGACATTGGTGCATGATGATGTGATCGACGAAGCAACTCTGCGCAGAGGACAACCGACGATCAAACACATTTATGGAAACCGGGTCGCAATGTATACAGGGGATTACATATTGGCAAGAGCATTGGAAGAAGTCACGACGATTGCTCATCCTCAAGTACATCAAGTACTTTCCAAAGCCCTTGTGGAAGTCGTCATCGGAGAAATTGAACAAATCAAAGACAAATTCAACTGGAATCAGACGCTGCGGGATTATTTGCGGAGAATAAAAAGAAAAACCGCTTTATTGATCGCAATCAGTTGTCAACTGGGGGCGATTTTGTCGGGTCTTTCCAAAGAAGATGTCAAAAGCCTATACCGTTACGGTTACTATGTCGGCATGTCATACCAAATCATCGATGATATTTTGGACTTCACCAGCACGGCAAAACAATTAGGTAAGCCAGTAGGTAATGATTTACTTCAAGGAAACATCACGCTTCCTGTTTTATATGGGATGGAAAATGAAGAGTTTCACGAGCTTCTGCGTCAAACGTTCCAGGATCCCGAGCAAGTCCAAAAAGAAGATATGGATTTGATTATAAAAAAACTGAAACAGACGGATGCCATCCAAAGATCCTACCAATTGAGCGATCGCTATTTGCAAAAAGCCCTCCATGCTTTGGAAGATCTGCCGGATAAAAAGTCAAAACAGACGTTGACTACGATTGCGAAATATATCGGAAAAAGGAAAACATAATAGAAAAATTTGTTATTTTATCCAAATTTTTATATAATTTTATCGGTCGACAAACATGATAGCAAAAGAGGTGCAGAAATGGAAAAAACATTTTTGATGGTAAAACCAGATGGCGTTCAACGCAATTTAATCGGAGAAATCGTCCAACGTTTCGAAAAGAAAGGGTTTAAACTCGTCGGTGCGAAATTGATGAACATTTCAACCGAACTTGCCGAAAAACATTATGGAGAACATAAAGAAAAGCCATTTTTCGGCGAGTTGGTGGAGTTCATAACTTCGGGTCCGGTTTTCGCAATGGTTTGGGAAGGCGAAAACGTCATCGCTACAGCACGGAACATGATGGGGACAACGAACCCAGCTGAAGCGGCACCGGGAACGGTACGAGGTGACTATGGCATGACGGTGGGGAAAAACATCATCCATGGATCCGACTCTCCGGAAAGTGCAGAAAGGGAAATCAACCTGTTCTTTGATGAAAAAGAATTGGTGACTTATGAAAAAATAGACGCAACTTGGATTTATTGATCGACACAAAACCTCCGTTTTTAGAACGGAGGTTTTTCGAATATACATAGGTCAATCAAAAACGCAATATTCTACCATAAAAACAGCTGTTTTCGAAAACCATACCCAGTTAAACGGGAATATTGGAGTATAATGGGATTCATAGACAGATTCATATTTTGAGGGGGAACGAGATGCTGGATGATTACCAAGATTTTATCGAGAAAGTGAATAAAAGGCATGATATCGACTTAAGCCTTTATAAACAAAAGCAAATGAAGCGCCGGATCACAACACTAAGGGATAAACGCGGCTTTTCCAGCTACGTCGGTTATTTCGAAGCGATGGAGAAGGATCCTCAAATGACGAAGGAATTCATCGATCGTTTGACGATTAATGTTTCAGAGTTTTTTCGAAACAAAAAACGTTGGGATGTTCTTCGAGATCGCATTTTACCGGATTTGACGGAAAATAAATCCCGTCTTTCCGTATGGAGTGCAGCTTGCTCGACCGGTGAAGAACCATATACATTGGCGATTCTTTTCAAAGAACATTTCCCCCATATCCGAGTGGATATTTTGGCGACAGACATTGATGATACAGCGCTTTCCAATGCCAAAGCGGGAAAGTATATGGAGCAGTCATTAAAAGAAATGCCAAACGAGTTCAAAGAAAAATATTTCACGAAAGAACACGAGCTGTACGTCGTTGATTCTTCATTGAAACGGGATATCACGTTCAAAAAACATAACCTCCTCGGTGATCGCTATCCGAGTCATATAGATTTGATCGTTTGCCGTAATGTATTGATCTATTTCACTGATGAAGCAAAAAAACAAATCTATCACGGATTCAATGACAGTCTCCGAGAAGGCGGCGTCCTTTTTGTCGGGAGTACGGAGCAAATCTTCACTCCTGAAAAATATGGTTTGCAGTTGATCGAAACGTTTTTCTATCAAAAAACAATAGCTTGATTCCGTTTTTTAAGAACCCATCTCCAAAAAGGCAAACGAATATGGTATAGTTATTAGAAATCTGATGATGAAAAATGAAAAAGGAGAATGCATAGTGAGGTATTTGACGGCTGGGGAATCACACGGCAAACAACTGACGACGATCGTGGAAGGCATCCCGTCGAATATGCCGATTACGAAAGAGGATATCAATCATTCCTTATTGCGGAGACAACGAGGCTACGGTCGTGGCAAACGGATGGAAATCGAAACAGATCTTGTCGAAATCACAGGTGGTATTAGACACGGCCTTACTTTGGGCTCACCGATTTCCCTCGTCATCCATAATGATGATTATAAACATTGGACGGACATTATGGGGGAAGATCCGATTCCGGAAGGCACGAAACTCCGGCGGGTCGTGACCCGTCCTCGGCCTGGCCATGCCGATTTGAACGGTGCATTAAAGTATGGTCACAGGGATATCCGGAACGTTCTCGAACGTTCCTCCGCCAGGGAAACGGCCGCTCGGGTCGCTGCCGGTGCGGTAGCGAAAAAAATGTTGCGGGAACTTGGAATTGAAATTGCCGGTTATGTGAAGGAAATCGGTGGAATCGTTGCGGAAGAAAATGCTGATTTCACCATTGAAGAAAGGCAAAACATATCACAAAACTCCCCGGTCATGGTGCTCGATCCATCTGCTGAAAAGGAAATGATGGAAAAAATCGATCAAGCAAAAGCAGAAGGGGACACGCTCGGTGGTGTTTGTGAAGTGTATGTTGAAGGGGTTCCTGCAGGTATCGGTTCCTATGTCCATTATGATCGGAAATTGGACGGAAGAATTGCCGGAAGCGTCGTAAGCATCAATGCGTTTAAAGGGGTGGAGTTCGGCATCGGTTTCCAAGCAGCGAGGAAATTCGGCAGTGAAAACCACGATGAAATCGCTTGGAATGAAGAACGGGGTTACTACCGCACATCAAACCGTTTAGGCGGTTTTGAAGGTGGAATGACGACTGGGATGCCCATCGTTATAAGAGGGGTCATGAAGCCGATTCCGACGTTGATGAAACGACCTCTGCAAAGTGTCGATATCGATACGAAAGAACAAATCACTGCGACGATTGAGCGCTCTGATCCATGTGCTGTACCTGCCGCTTCCGTTGTGATGGAACACGTCGTCGCCTTTGAAATCGCCAAAGCGATTACGGAACAATTCCCACATGATCAATTTCCGCAATTGAAAGAAGCACTTGAACAATACCGTGAAGAAATCAGGTGGTTTTAAATGCGGAAAGTTTCCGTCACCCATCGCGAAGGATCTTATCCGATCATCGTAGGAAAAGGGATCCGTTTTGAACTCCACAAACATTTGCAAAAATCTTATTCCAAAATCCTTATCGTCACCGATGAAACGGTGGCAAAACTTTATTTGCATGATGTTTTAGAAAGTTTAACGACCTGTCCTACTGTTGAGTATGTCCTTCCTACAGGGGAGAAATCAAAGAGTATCGAAGTATTTTATGACGTGCAAACGAAAGCGATCGAAGCGGGATTGGACAGGAATTCACTGATCATCGCTTTAGGTGGGGGAGTGGTAGGTGATTTGGCGGGTTTTGTAGCTGCCACTTTTATGCGTGGAATTGATTACATTCAAGTACCTACGACCATTCTCGCCCATGATAGCAGTGTCGGTGGGAAAGTTGCCATTAATCACCCCCTTGGCAAAAATTTAATCGGCGCTTTCCATCAACCGGCAGGCGTTTATTTTGACATCGACACGTTGGCGACATTACCCGAGGAAGAAATCCGTTCCGGCTATGCGGAATTAATAAAAGAAGGTCTGATTTCTGATGAACCATTGTTTCGGCAAATGCTGGAAAGCAATTTGGATTCCATCACCGTGGAAGAACTGGAAAGGAACATTTTAGCGGGAATCGATGTAAAACGGATAATCGTCCAAGCAGATGAAAAAGAACATGGCATCCGCAGTTTTCTCAACCTCGGCCATACATTGGCCCATGCTTTGGAAGCGGATCTCGGTTACGGGAAGATCACTCACGGAGAAGCAGTGGCCATCGGTTTGTTGTTTTCCATCCATGTGAGTGAAAGAGTGTACAACAAAGAATTGCCTTTTGAAACGTTGAAAGATTGGCTTATTGCAAACAAATATCCGCTTGATTCTTTTTCCTTCGATTTGGAGCAATTAATCCGGTTGATGAAGTCGGATAAAAAAGCAGTGAATGAACGAATCAACATGGTTTTAATGAAAGCTGTCGGAAGTCTGCAACTGGAAGCGATGACTGATGAAGCGTTGAGAAACCATTTGGAAACATTCAGAGAAAGGTTGGTGTAGAAATGGTATCGCGGGGGATACGAGGCGCAACAACCGTGAAAGAGAATAATGCAGATGAAATCATCCATTATACAAAGCTGGTACTTGCAGAAATGATTGAAAAAAATGATGTCAAACCGGAAGATGTGTCACATGTGTTCATCTCTGCTACAAAGGATTTAGATGCTGTATTTCCTGCACAGGCACTGAGGGAATTTCCCGGCTGGACTTATGTTCCGGTCATGTGTATGTCGGAGATCGATGTGAAAAACAGTTTGAAATCTTGTATCCGGATCATGATGGTAGTGAACACCGACCGAAAGCAAGATGAGATCAGACATGTATTTCATAACGAAGCAGTATCGCTTCGACCAGATTTAGTTGAGAAGAGAGGAAACGAACAGTGAAACAAAAAAAGATACTTCGTGAATTGACCGCTTATCAGCAAGGAAAACAAATCCATGAAATCAAAAAAGAATTTGGCTTGGAAAAAATTGTGAAGCTTTCATCCAATGAAAACGTGTATGGCTATTCCGAGCAGGTAAAAACATACTTACAAAATCATTTACCGGACTTAGAACTGTATCCGGATGGGCATGCAAGCAAATTAAGGACGACGCTTGCAAATAAATTGAATGTCAGCGAAG
The DNA here is from genome assembly GCA_938004015.1 of uncultured Oceanobacillus sp. Classification (GTDB taxonomy): domain Bacteria; phylum Bacillota; class Bacilli; order Bacillales; family Amphibacillaceae; genus Oceanobacillus. The sequence goes on along the minus strand of CALKWU010000032.1, from coordinate 32,864 downwards.
ATGAACTCCTATTCGGCAGCGGTTCAGAAGAAATCATCCAAATCATTTGCCGTGCATTTGTCGAAACCGGAAAAAACACAGTGATGGCCGCCAATTCTTTTCCGCAATATAAACATAATACATTGGTGGAAGGCGGTACGGTGAAAGAAGTTCCTGTCAGACAAAATGGGAAACACGACTTGGAAGCAATGCATGAGGCAATTGACGAAAATACAGTCGTCGTTTGGATTTGTGCGCCGGATAATCCGACAGGTACGTTGATCACAGAAGAGGAATTTTTGGGCTTTATGGACAAGTGCCCTGAAGATGTACTTGTTGTGCTTGATGAGGCTTATCGGGAATATGTCCAACCAGATCAAGTGTTAAATTCGTTCTCATATATCCAATCATACAACAATTTGATTTCATTACGCACTTTTTCGAAGATTTATGGACTTGCAGGCTTGCGTGTCGGTTACGCAGTCGGTAATCCTGAAACCATCCACTATTTGAATGTCGTTCGTGGCCCGTTCAACACAACATCTATTGCACAGGAAGCGGCAACTGTCGCACTCTCCGATCAGTCATTCGTCCAGGATAGCGCAAAAGGAAACAGAGAAGTACGTGACGATTTCGCTCGTTTCCTCGATTCGATCGGCTGGACTTATTATCCGTCACATACAAACTTTCTTTTAGTTTCGACACCGACAAGCGGCTTTGATATGTTCGATTACTTGATTAAACACGGTTTCATTGTAAGACAAGGGGAATTGCTCGGCTATCCGAACACCGTGAGAATCACGATCGGATTGAAAAAAGATATGGAACAATTGAAGCAAATCATCAAAAACTTCCACGGACAGATCGGGTGACATCTATGGGAAAACGAAAAATATTAGTTGCAGGTATCGGCTTGATCGGCGGCTCCTTGGCGAAAGCGATCCGGATCAATCCGGAACATTACGTGATGGGTTTTGATTTGAACGAAAGTAGTTTACAGTATGGTCTGGACCATGGAATTATCAATGAAGCATTTACGGACTTTCCAACCGCCGCCCAACAAGCGGATTGCATCATTCTCGCAGCACCGATCACTGAGACGATTGAATTGCTGGAAATCCTTGATGGAGTTCCTTTGAAAAAACAAGTGATCGTCACGGATACAGCTTCCGTGAAATATACGATCATTGAAACGGCAGAAAAACTAACCAATGAAAACATCGCATTTATCGGTGGACATCCAATGGCCGGATCCCATAAACGGGGGATAGAGGCTGCCAAATCCCATCTATTTGAAAATGCTTTTTATGTCCTCACGCCGTCGATCCGGAGTACGGAAGAAATGGTTGAAACGTTAAAGGGAATATTAAAACCGACGAAAAGTAAATTCGTCGTCCTTAAACCGGAAGAACATGATGAAATGACCGGTGTCATTTCCCATTTTCCGCATTTGATTGCTTCATCTCTCGTGCATCAAGCAAAACGTTGGCAAGAAACCCATTCCTTTTTGCCGGAACTTGCGGCGGGAGGTTTCCGGGATATTACGAGAATCGCATCGAGCAATCCGGAGTTATGGCAAGATATTTTTTACCATAATCGAAAAAAAATGTCCGTATTGTTGGAAGAATGGATTGAAGAAATGATCCAGTTGAAACATTTAGTGGATGAAAATAAAAAACATGAGATGATCGATTATTTACGGACGGCGAAAAATTATCGTGACGGAATACCGACAAAAGCGACGGGTGCGATTCCGGCGTTTTACGATCTATTCGTCGATATCCGGGATCAGCCGGGCGCATTGGCATCCGTCGTGCAAGTTCTGGCTGACGAAGAAATCAGCATCAAAAACATTGAAATTCTTGAAATCAGGGAAGGGATTACAGGTGTCCTCCGTCTTAGTTTTTACTCGAAAGCAGCACAACAACAAAGTAAACGACTTTTGGAAAAAAACGGATATGAAACGATGATTCAAAATTGATAGGTAGGATGTGAGTGGATGAGTAAAAAAAGATTAACCCCTCAATCAGCCCCTTTTGTTGGGGAGTTGGAAGTACCGGGAGACAAATCGATTTCCCATCGAGCAGTCATTTTTGGATCACTAGCTGAAGGTACGACAAGAATCGACCACTTTTTGGATGGGGAAGATTGTTTACGCACTGTCGACGCATTTCGTTCACTTGGAGTTGACATTGAACAAGATGGAGAGTCTCTCATCATCACAAGCCAGGGGGTAGAGAATTTTCAAGAACCAAAAAAACCTCTATATTTTGGTAATTCCGGGACGACTGCCCGACTCCTGATTGGTTTGCTTGCCGGCTTGCCATTTTTTACGACTGTTTATGGAGACCCATCGTTGACCGAGCGCCCGATGGATCGGGTCACCCAACCACTTGAAAAAATGCAAGCGGAAATTTACGGAAGAAAGGGAGGGCAATATCTTCCACTCGCCATCAAGGGAAAACAATTGCAAGGAATCGAATATACGTTACCGGTGAAAAGTGCCCAAGTGAAATCGGCTCTTCTCCTTGCCGGATTATTCGCCGACGGGAAAACTGTGATTACGGAAAAAACAAAGACGAGAAACCATACGGAAACGATGCTTGAGGCATTTGGTGCGGATCTCGAAATCGACGGCAATACGATCCGACTTTCCGGAAAACAAACACTTGTCGCGACAGATGTCTACGTTCCCGGTGATATTTCTTCCGCTGCATTTTTCCTTGTCGGTGCGGCCGCCAAGCCGAATAGTCGATTGGTGTTGAAAAGGGTGGGTCTGAATCCGACCCGGACAGGCATTCTGGATATACTGGAACAGATGGGGGCTTCAATTGACATTTTAGATAAACAACAGATCGGAGGAGAAGTGTTCGGCGATATTTTAATTAACGGTACTTCTTTAAAAGGAACGGAAATATCCGGAGAAATCGTCCCCCGCCTCATTGACGAAATTCCGATCATCGCCTTAGCTGCCACCCAAGCAGAAGGAAAAACGGTCATCAAAGATGCGCAAGAATTACGGGTGAAAGAAACAGATCGGATTCATGCGGTGGTCGATGTTTTGTCAACGTTGGGTGCCGACATTAGCGAAACGGAAGATGGGATGATTATCGAAGGAAAACGGCCTTTGACTGGAGGAGAGATATCCGCTTATGGTGATCACCGGATTGCAATGATGGGAGTGATCGCTTCCTTTTTTGCAAAAGATGATGTTGTCATCGATGACGTTTCATCCATTGCGATATCGTATCCAAGGTTCTTTGATGATTTACATTCCATCACTTCCTGTCAGAATTGAATATAAAATGAACAGCCTGAAACTTTCCGATGAGCGATTGAAACAATCGGAAAGTTTTTCCCTTTAAATCATCTATTTGACTACTTTTCTTCCTTTTCGGGACGCATTAAACTTTTCATGCTGCTTCATTTTCGTTATGATAACGTTATACAGTCCGATTTTAGAAAGGATGGGAATATGAACACCATCTTGGAAGCTGTTGAATTAGTCAACGATAACAAAATAGAAGAAGCCCTTACTTTATTGAAAAAATATGTTCCAAAAGCGAACGACGACGAAAAATTCACGATTAGTGAATTGTATTTAAAATGGGGGTTTCTTGATGAAGCGGAAAAAATATTGACGGAACTTTTGAAGAAATATCCAGATGAAAGTGATTTGAAACTCAGCTTAGCGGATATATATATTGAGAAAGAAGATGATGCTTCTGCAATCAATGTTTTGGCTGAGATAGAAGAAGATGATCCTGCTTATGTCCAAGCTTTATTGCAATTGGCGGACTTGTATGAAGCGCAGGGCTTGTTTGAAGTCGCCGAACAAAAACTCTTTGCGGCAAAACAAAAATTGCCGAATGAAGTGATCATCGATTTTGCTTTGGGCGAATTGTTCTATTCCATTGGAGAGTTCAATAAAGCTGTAATTTATTATGAGAAAGTCGCCAAAGAACATGATACGCTGGCGGACGTCTCCATTAAAGACAGGTTGGCTGAATCGCTTGCCGGAATCGGAGAGTATGAAAGAGCGCTTGATTATTTTAAAACAGGAAGCGATGAAAGTCCCGACAAATTTTTCAAATACGGAGTCACGGCTGAACAAGCAGGTAGAAATGATATCGCCATATCTTGCTGGAAGCGTGTATTGGAATTGGATCCATATTACCATTCCGTATATGAAAATTTGGCAAACGCCCTCAAAGAGGAAGGCATGTTGGAAGAGGCGTATGACATGGCGAAACAAGGACTGGAACAGGATTCGTTCAACAAAGAACTTTACCTCACTTGCGCAAAGCTTGCCCGTGAGTTGGATAATGATGAAGAAGTTGAAGAATATATACGGGAAGCTGTCGCACTCGACCCGGACTTTTTGGAAGCGACTTTGTTTTTCTTGGAATTCCTCAAAGAAGAAGACAGGCATTCCGACATCATTGAGTTGTTGACGAGCATTAAATCGACAGGCAGTGCTGAACCTATGTATGATTGGGAGTTGGCAAGGGCATACCGTGAAGAAGAGCTCTATGACGAAGCATTAGCATCTTATCGGGATGCATATTTGAATCTGTATGAGGACACGGACTTCCTGAAAGAATATGGGTATTTTCTGACGGAAGAAGGCCGTAAAGCCGAAGCAATCGACGTATTCAAAAAGTATTTGGCGATTTTGCCTCACGATTACACAGTCGAGGAGTTCCTATACCGTCTCGAAAGTGAGGATTACGAAGGAGGATAAGTCCATGACCTCTCCGATTGTCCACACATATGAGAAGAAGGCGTTCATCTATTGGTTTTTAAACCAGTATGAAATGAAAATCCAGGAAAGCAACTGGATATTGACATATTTGGCAAACAACAGTGATTTGTTGAAACATGTCCACTTTGTGCGTCATGCAAATGCTTGCCCCCGTGCCATCATCATTTCCAGCAACTGTTCGGAAGGAGTGGCTTTCCGTTTCTACCGCAAGCAGTTGGTCACTTCTGATCCGGACAAAGCATTTCACGACATAAGGTTGAATGTCGGGGAACCGTTGTATATTGAATTGAACTTCCACCGATGGAAGCAATGCCCTCAGTATGCACTTATACTTGAAGACAACCCGTTTTTGCCGGATGACTTTGACATAACGCAAGCGGACAAAAAACGTGCTGAAAAATTGATCGAGTTCTTACTCTTAAAGAGAAAGAAAGAAGAATTACTTTCGGAAATCGATAAAACGCTGGATATGGGGAACAAAATTCAATTTATGGAGCTTACCGGACAACTGAAAAATATTGAATCCCAAGTATCTAAATTGACAAACACAATCTAACATAGTGAAAACAACTGAATTTTTGTGGAAAAGGTGATGAAACTTCATGAAATGGAGAAAAGACGATTTGGGAAAATACGTCGGGGCGAAGGAATATATCGATACCCTATTGATTCCCCTCATCCCGCTTCAATTTTCCAATGATGGGGAAGCGGAAAAGCTCGCTTTCCAACAAGAAGTGATGAGCATCCTCGCAAATGAAATTGAAACGGAATTGAGCGGCAGACTGATGCTTGTCCCGAATTACTGTTATTTGAAAAACAGTGACAAAGGAACGGAGGCGGAACGAATCAACCAATGGATTGAAGATGTGGAACAACAACCGTTCAAACATATTATATTGCTGACTTTCGATGCATCCTGGCGGAAATATGAAAAAGAATTGAACGGCCATTTTTTGTGGCTTCCGGGAATGAAAAGTGGCGATTTGCAGTCGAAAGAGACCCATCAATTACTTCGGGATCAAGTTCAAGAGCTGTCGGAAATCATTCGTTCCTACTGGTGAGAATTTTCTGAAACGATCGGGTGTTATTGAAAAATGCGAATTCATTCGGCCACATTTAGAAAGTTTTTTTACAACTCCGGTTTATATATTGACCGAAATTGAAGTTTGGGCTATCATGGTATTGTCCTAGTAATCTACTATCATAATTTTGTTGTCCGTGACTAATTGAAAAGAGGGGGGAAAAACATGAGCGAAGAAAAAAAGCAACAGGTGACCCGTAGACAGTTCTTGAACTATACGCTAATGGGAGTTGGCGGATTTATGGCAGCCGGTCTCCTCATATCTCCAGTACGGATGGCAATCGATCCTATTTTGAAATCGACTGATGAAGGCGGATTGGTCAACGTTGGTGTGTCCGTTGATGATATAACGAATGAACCACAGCGGATTGACTGGAAAGTGGAGCAGGTGGACGGCTGGTATGAGTCTGAAGTAGACCGCTCCGCGTGGGTATATAAAAATGAAAATGATGAAATCGTGGCCTTATCCCCAACGTGTACACACTTAGGTTGTGTCGTTTCTTGGGAGGGAAATGAGAGTTATCCAAACCAATTTTTCTGCCCATGCCATAACGGACGCTTTGAAAAAGACGGGACAAACGTTCCGGGTACACCGCCGTTGGAACCGTTGCATACTTATGAACTGGAAGTTAGAGATGGGATGTTATTCCTAGGAGATGCAAAACCACAAGGGGAGGCTTAATAAAAGATGCTACAGAAAATATATGATTGGATAGATGAACGCATCGATCTGCAGCCGATATGGCGCGATATCGCCGATCATGAAGTTCCTGAGCATGTCAATCCGGCCCACCATTTCTCCGCTTTCGTGTACTGTTTCGGCGGGTTGACATTCTTCGTAGTAGTTATCCAAATTCTTTCCGGTATGTTTTTAACAATGTATTACGTGCCGGATATTGAAAATGCATGGCGTTCTGTTTACTACTTGCAAACGGAAGTCGCCCATGCCCAAATTGTTCGAGGAATGCACCACTGGGGTGCCAGTGTAGTAATCGTCATGCTTTTATTACATACATTGCGTGTGTTTTTCCAAGGTGCATACAAGAAGCCTCGTGAACTCAATTGGATGGTTGGGGTTCTACTCTTCTTCGTCATGCTTGGCCTAGGATTCACAGGTTACTTATTACCATGGGACAACAAAGCATACTTTGCTACACAAGTTGGTCTGGAAATGGCAGAACAGGTACCATTTATCGGTGAACAGCTAAAAGTCCTGTTGGCTGGTGACGCTTCCATTGTCGGTGCACAGACATTGACACGATTCTTTGCGATCCATGTGTTCTTCTTGCCAGCTGCATTGTTCGTCCTGTTGGCTGTCCATTTCATCTTGATTAGAAGACAAGGTATTTCTGGACCACTATGATAAGGGGGGGAAAGCACAATGCAAAGAGGAAAAGGAATGAAGTTCGTCGGTGACTCGCGGATCAAGCAAGGACCGACAGCCTCAAGAATCCCGAAAGACTATTCGGAGTACCCCGGCAGAACAGAGCCTTTTTGGCCTAACTTCTTATTGACGGAATGGCTGGCAGGGGCAGTTTTCCTTATTGGATTTTTGATTTTGACATTAGCGCATCCTTCACCATTGGGAGGATTGGCTGACCCTACAAACGCCGCATTTATTCCTTTGCCGGACTGGTATTTCTTGTTCTTATATGAATTGTTGAAATATGAATTCGCAAGTGGAGATTACATCCTACTAGGGATGCTCGGAATTCCGGGACTTGCATTCGGTGCGTTGCTCCTTGCACCATTTTTGGATAATGGCCCGGGTAGAAGACCGCACCAACGTCCAATCGCAGTAGGGATGATGCTATTGGCACTTGTATCTGTTGTTTGGTTGACGTATTCTTCTGCAGCACAAGTCGACTGGGAAGGCCGTGCAGAAATGGACAAACCTGTTCCACCATCTGATGTGGAAGTGGTTGTCGATACGGATCATCCGGGATATGCCGTCTATGAGGCGAACTGTATGGCATGTCATGGTGCTGAGTTGGAAGGAACAGCCGCTCCTGCACTGGTAGGGCCGGACTTTGATTTCACTGCTGAAGAAATTGCGGACATTTCCGTGAACGGTATCGGCACAATGCCGCCTAATGCATTCACTGGAACAGATGAAGAATTGGAACAACTGGTCGACTTCATCTTGACTGTGAATGAATCAATCGAATAAATGTTCAACTATACAGACACCTTTACCATCCAACAGGGTAAAGGTGTTTTTGTTTCAAAAAACTTGCATCCGCCATTTCGGACGATTATAGTGGAAATAAATGAACGGATATGTGATAAAGAGAGGACGTTGGCATGCTCAAGTACATACTTTCTGATAAAAAATTCGTATTATTACTATTCTTCGTCAATTTGTTTGGAACGATATACGGGTACATTTGGTATTTACCGCAACTATCCATCACACCGGATATCTATTTGATCTTCGTCCCAGACAGCCCTACGGCAAGTTTGTTTTTTACGATTTTTTTATTGTTTTTCTTTTTCAATAAAAATGTCCCATATATTGAAGCATTAGGCTTGGTGACTTTGGTTAAATATGGGATTTGGGCGGTCGTCATGAACTTCCTTACTCTCGCAATTGAAGGTTCATTGAGTCCAGCTGGATACATGCTTATCTTGTCTCATGCAGGAATGGCAATACAAGGTGTTTTGTATGCCCCGTTTTACAAAATCAAAATGAAGCATCTCTTAGTGGCCGGAATATGGACGTTGCATAATGATGTCATCGATTACGTGTTTGAAATGATGCCGATTTATTCTTCATTGACGAACTACATGAATGAAATCGGTTACTTCACATTTTGGCTGAGTGTCTTTTGTTTGTTGCTCGCTTATTGGCTCACGGTTGGACGGCGGAACCATTCCTTACGGTGATAATGAACAGTCCCTCTTCATATAAATGGAGTAGGTGAGGTGACTGAAATGGGAATGACATCCGTTGTTTTATTAATTCGTATCGCCGTAACCGATTCGTTCGATTTACTTGAAGGCTTACATTTTCCTTCTTGGTTGGTGATGAACGCTGATTTGATTCCGCTTTTTCCGGCATTATTCATCGTCGGTGGAGTGATTGTCATTACATTATCTTACGTTAGCTGGAGAAAATATAGAGGGGAGAAAGAAAAAACAAAAGCTAGAGAAAAGCGCGACAAATTGGTTGACTGAAAAAGTAAATCTAACTAAAATTGACATATAGAAAGAAAGATTGGAGGGAAAAAGATGGGCGGATATCTCATATATTTATTGCTTATTTTGATCATTCCATTATGGGCACAAGGAAAAGTTCGATCAGCTTACAGCAAATACTCGAAAAAACCGACATCTTCCCAAATGACTGGTGCGGAAGTCGCACGGAAAATTTTGGATGAGAATGGATTGTATCACGTAAATATTGAACAGACAAAGGGAACGTTGACGGACCACTATGATCCGCGTTCTAAAGTTGTCAGACTTTCACCGGATATTTACCATGGACGCTCCATGGCTTCATCAGCAGTTGCAGCCCATGAAGTGGGACATGCTATCCAAGACCAAGAAGACTATGCATTTTTACGTTTTAGAAGTGCATTGGTGCCAGCTGCCAACCTCGGTTCAAATCTCGCCTTTGTACTTATCGTGATTGGACTTTTCTTGGGCAGTGCGGGATGGTTCCTCTTAGGAATCCTCTTCTTTTCAGCAGCCGTACTGTTCCAACTCGTCACCCTACCGGTTGAATTTGATGCGTCGAACCGGGCGATGACCCAATTGATTTCGACTGGAATCATTCGAAACGAAGAAGAGCGGGAAACAAAGAAAGTATTGGATGCAGCTGCACTCACTTATGTGGCGGCAGCGCTTGTCGCTGTTTTGGAATTGGTCCGATTCATCCTTTTGTTTTTGAACAGCAGGGAATAGCAAAAAAAAGCACAAAAGAGGTCTGGACAGGCATTACAAGTCCGGACTCTTTTTTGTGATGTCATTTGTTTCCAATGGAATGGGAATGCCCATCGTTTCTTAATGGATCGGCTCTTTGTTTTCATCAAGAGTGAACCCTTCTCCTTGAACGTCTTGTACTGTACTGATGGAAACAAAAGCGTGGGGATCGATCCGTGAAATAATGTTTTTCAAGCGGACGATTTCATTTCTGGCAACGACACAATATAAAACTTGCCGTTCCACCCCTGTAAAACTTCCTCTTCCTTTTAAAACGGTGACGCCTCGTTCCATTTTTTCTTGGATTTCTTTGGCGATTTGCTCGTTGTTTTCCGAAATGATGATCGCTCCTTTTGCGAGGTAAGCACCTTCTTGGATCATATCGATCACTCGGGCGCCCAGATAGACGGCGACGAGTGTGTACATTCCTTGGACTAAATCAAGGATTAATACAACGGAAGAAGAAATGACGATCAAATCGAAAAGGAACATCGTATTTCCCATACTCCAACCGAAATATTTATTGGCTAGACGGGCGATGATATCCACACCGCCAGTAGTTCCACCGAAACGGAAAATGATGCCGAGCCCGACTCCGATGAATACTCCTGCGAACAAGGCGACAAGTGTCATATCTTCTTGCAAGTTAATATCAAATTGATAAAGCTGGAAAATATATAGAAATAAAGATACGGCGGATGTACCGATCAACGTGTAGATAAACGTGTTCCTGCCTAACAGTTTCCAGCCGATGAAAAACACCGGGACATTCAACAAAATATTCATGATGGCAGGATCCCATTGCCACAAGAAATATAGCAATAATGTGATCCCAGTAAAACCGCCTTCTCCGAGATTGTGTTGCATATTGAAATGGACGAGACCAAAGGCATAAATAGCCGCTCCAAGCAGTATGAATGCAATGCTTTTTAACCTGAGACCGAAAACCATCCTTACTATTCCTCCTCACACGTCCTCGTTACAAACCCAATTATACTTGATTATGAACTGTATCAACAAATTTATGAAAGAATAAAGAAAATATTTGTCAAATAGTTGCATGTTGGCTAAGATGAAAATAAGGCGAACCTTGCAAAAACAAAGGAGAATGAAGATGGAGGAAAGCTACACGACCAAGGAAATCCAAAAACGTGTCGATGATTATATCAGCCAATTTAAAGAAGGCTATTTTTCCCCATTGACGATGGTTGCCAGGCTTGCAGAGGAAGTCGGCGAGCTTGCCCGTGAAGTGAACCACCACTATGGAGAAAAACCGAAAAAAGAAACAGAAGAAGAAAAGACGATTGAAGAGGAAATCGGCGATCTTTTGTTCGTCCTGGCCAGTTTCGCAAATTCTTTGGAAATCGACTTATCGGAAAGTTTTGAGCGATCGATGACGAAATTTGAAACAAGAGATAAAAACAGATGGACGAAAAAATAGAAATGTTAGAAGATGAAGAGGTGTCAGTCATGCCAATCAACATTATTTTAGCAGGGCCAAGGGGAAAAATGGGAAGTGAAGCGATCCGCATGATTGAAAAGCAAGCGGATTTCAACTTGGTCGCAGTTGTCGACCGGAAACATGATGGAAAAATGCTTAAAGACATAGTAGAATACTCCGATGCAGCGATTCCGGTTTTTGAGGATCCGGTGCAATGTTTCACCAAAGTGGAGGCGGATGTCTTCATCGATTTGACAACACCGGAATCCGGTTATGAACATACAAAAGCCTCTCTGGAACACCGGATCCGGGCAGTGATCGGAACATCGGGCTTTACAGAAGAACGTGTCGAAGAACTGAAAGAAATCGCAACAAACAACCATATCGGTTGCATCATCGCTCCAAATTTTGCGATCGGTGCGGTGCTTATGATGAAATTTTCCGAAATGGCAGCGAAATATTTTTCCGATGTGGAGATCATCGAGATGCATCATGACCAAAAAGTCGATGCACCATCTGGTACAGCAATCAAAACAGCGGAAATGATCCGTAAGTCGAGAGAAAAGAAAAAACAAGGACATCCGGAAGAAAGGGAAAATCTGCGGGGTGCTCGTGGAGCCGATTTGGACGGGATGCACATCCACAGCTTACGGCTTCCAGGTCTTGTCGCCCACCAGGAAGTGATTTTCGGTGGCCCTGGACAAACGCTCACGATTCGTCATGATTCGATTGACCGCAATTCTTTTATGGAAGGAATCAAGTTTTCGATTTATAAAGTGTTGGAATTGGACAAGCTTGTTTACGGTTTGGAAAATATATTATAAAAGAGAGGTCGCTGAAGATGAAAATTGCACTTATTGCCCATGATAAGAAGAAAGAAGATATGATCCAATTCACGATAGCGTATGAACACATTTTGAACAAACATGAGCTTTTTGCTACGGGAACGACGGGAAAACTGATTGGGGAAGCGACAAACCTCCCGATCCATCGATTCCAATCCGGACCTCTTGGAGGTGACCAACAAATAGGCGGTTTGATCGCCGATAACGAAATGGATATGGTCATCTTTTTCCGGGATCCCCTCACTGCTCAACCTCATGAACCGGATGTAACAGCCCTCATGCGGTTATGCGATGTGTATCGAATCCCTCTGGCGACGAATATCGCTGCTGCGGAGATTTTCATACAGGGATTAGAACGGGGAGATTTTCAATGGCGGGAGATCGTAAAAGAGAAAGAAAGTCATGGCAAATGAAAATCGGAGTCACTTGTTATCCGACTGTCGGTGGTTCGGGAGTGATAGCGACAGAATTGGGTATGCTTCTTGCTGAAAATGGCCATGAAGTGCATTTCATCACTTCCAGCATCCCGTTCCGCCTGGACGCATTCCATGCTGGTGTTTTTTACCATCAAGTGGAAATGAACCACTACCCTGTCTTCCAATATCCGCCTTACGATTTGGCACTCGCTTCGAAAATGGCCGAAGTGATCGACGAGGAAAAATTGGACATCCTACACGTCCATTACGCCATACCACATGCAGTTTGTGCCATCTTGGCCAGGGATATGGCTGAACACGATGTAAAAGTCGTCACTACTTTGCATGGTACGGATATAAGCGTTCTTGGAATTGACGATACGTTCAAAAAAATGATCAAATACGGAATTGAACATTCCGATGCAGTGACAAGTGTGTCAAAGAGTTTGAAAAAACAAACGGAACAGATTGTCGGAACAACTTATCCGATTGAAGTGATTTACAATTTCGTCAATGAAAAAGAGTATTATCCATTTGAAGCACCTGATTTGAAAGAACATTGCGGTATTCAACAAGAGGAAAAAGTCCTCATCCATATTTCGAACTTCCGGAAAGTGAAGCGTGTTCCCGACATTATCCGCACTTTCCATCTCATCCAAAAAGAAATGCCATGCAAATTGTTGCTTGTAGGTGATGGGCCGGAATATTCAACAGCAAAGACATTAGTTTCTCAATTGAGGCTGGAAGACCGTGTTTTATTTTTGGGAAAACAAAACAATATCAGTGATTTGATCGCGATCAGTGACTTGATGCTATTAATGTCGGAAAAAGAAAGTTTCGGACTTGTTCTTCTTGAAGCGATGGCATGTGGTATACCGGGAATCGGAACAAATATCGGCGGCATACCGGAAGTGCTGTCCCATGGGGAAACAGGTTTTGTCGTCGAAAAAGGGAATGTGGAAAAAGCAGCGGAATATGCGTTGAAATTACTGCAAGATACCGATCTGTATGAAAAATTTTCCAAACAAGCAATCGAGCGCGTTTCTGAAAAATTCCATTCCCTAAAAATTGTGAAACAATATACCGATTTATATGAACGTTTATTATATTGAAAGAATACGGTGATGATATGTTGACCGAAAAGTTTCTGAAGGCAACTCCCATACTCGAAACCATTGAAGCGCACCAGCATGAAGCCTATTTTGTCGGCGGCTGCGTGCGCGATTTGTTGTTGGATAGACCTGTTAAAGACATCGATATTGCAACATCGGCGACACCTGATGTCATCCAAACCATATTTCCCACTGTCATTCCGGTAGGCATTGAACATGGAACGGTCATTGTCCGGCATGATCATGAATCCTATGAAGTTACGACATTCCGGACGGAAGGGGATTATTCGGACGGAAGGCATCCCGATCATGTGGAATTCATTCGGAACATTGAAGAAGATCTCCAGCGCCGTGATTTCACGATGAACGCCTTGGCAATGGATAAAGAAGGGAATATCATCGATTTATTCGGCGGCAGGAAAGATTTGGAACGAAAAATCATTCGGACGGTTGGGGAAGGGAAAGAGCGGTTCGGGGAAGATGCTTTACGTATTATCCGGGCGCTCCGCTTTTCGAGCCAACTCGGCTTTCGCATTGAAGAAAGCACGTATGAAGCAATGATTGCATGTAAATCCGCCGTATTGGATATTTCCATCGAACGGATTACGAAGGAAATGGAACAGTTCTTTGCTGGTGATCATATTACGATCGGCATGAAATATTTTCTGGATACGAAAATTTATGAAGTTTTACCGGTTTTCAAGGATGAACCGGATTTGATTGAAAAGCTTCCAAACAAACTTTTGCCTCTTTCGGAATTTGCGGAGGTGATCGCCCTTTTCCATTATCTATTTCCGGAAATCACCATTTCCCGGTGGGTGACAGGGTGGAAATGTTCCAATCGGACGAAACGATTGGCGATTGAACTAGTGGAAGCTTTACACCATTTTGCAACGAATGGGCTTGACGAAATCGGGATTTACCATATTGCTGAAGAACATTTTGCCTCTTTTATACGTTTAACTCAGTTGTTGTTCAACTCTAAAATTACCGTTGGCGAAATGAAGAAGCGGAAAGAGAAATTACCCATCCAATCAAGAAATGATTTGGCCATCGATGGCCATGACCTTTTGAATTTGTTTCCGGAAAGAAAAGGTGGTCCTTGGGTAAAACGACTCCTTGATCAGACGGAAGAAGCTGTCATCCTAGGAGAAGTGGCGAATGATTACGAGAAAATAAAGGAATGGTTGAAATGGACACAACACGAAACCGACTGATTGAGATTTTATCTGCCAACGAGGACGATTATATATCCGGCCAAGAAATATCAAAACGTTTAGGCATTTCCCGGAACAGTGTATGGAAACATGTAAACGCATTGAAGAAGGATGGATATGTCATTGAAGGGGTGCCGAGAAAAGGCTATCGGATCATTGAACAACCGGATAAAGTAAGTGAAAATACTATCAAGTGGGGATTGAAAACGAAATGGCTCGGCCAGACGATCATCCATAAAAGAGAAGGGGCGTCCACTCAAGTGTTGATTCATGAAGCGGCACAAGAAGGGGCGGATCACGGGACCGTCGCAATCCTCGATAAGCAAACAGAAGGAAGGGGCAGATTGAATCGAAAATGGCAATCTCTTGAAAACAAGGGGATGTGGCTTAGCATCCTTTTGCGGCCGGAAATTTTACCACAGCAGGCACCGCAATTGACTTTGCTTACGGCAACCGTCGTGGCCGATCTCTTGAAAGAAGATTTCGCGGTCGAGCCGATGATCAAATGGCCGAATGATGTGTTGTTGCAAAAGAAAAAAGTCGCAGGCATTTTAACTGAAATGCAGGCAGAACAAGACAGGATCCAATATATCGTGTTAGGAATCGGGCTCAATATCAATCATACGGAAAAGGACTTGCCGGAGACAACCAATTATCAAGCGACATCCCTTTTCTTGGAGACAGGAAAAAAATGGCGGATCCAGTCGATCATCCGACAGTTTTTTAACCGGTTTGAAAAAGCGTATGACGATTATATGGATAATGGGTTTCCCCCTATTAGAAAGAAATGGGAAAGTTACAGTTTGAAGCTCGGGAAAACCATCCGAATCAAAACACCTAAAGAAGAAAAAGACGTGCTGTTTCACGGAATCGCCGAGGATGGTGCTCTTGTCATCATCGATCATTCCGGACAGAAAGAAAACATTTATTCAGCGGAAATCGAATGGTTTTGAGCGTTTCCAGCTCAATTCGTATTCTTTTATCGTCGGTCCTGAAATGGTTGCAGCCTTTATCACCTTTTGCAATTATTTTTGCTCCGTTCTCTTTCCTTTTTCCCTATAAGACGTATATAATGGAGAGGATGGAGGTGTGGAATTGGATAAATTTGTAGTGATTGATTTGGAAACAACCGGACATTCTCCTGAAAATAATGACAAAATCATCGAAATCGGTATGGTGGTCATCAAGGGGAATGATATCGTCGACAAACGGAATACTTTATTGAATCCGGATCAAGCGATTCCTCCCTTTATTACGAATTTGACCAACATTACGGATGAAGATGTGAAGGATGCCCCGGTTTTTGTGGACAAAGCCGAATCAATCGTCCAATTGTTTGAAGATAGTTATTTGATTGCTCACAATGTACCCTTTGATATGGGGTTTTTGAATACAGAACTGGAAAACAGCGGCATAAAACCATTGCAAAATCCAGTCATAGACACGGTTGAATTGTCCCGTATTCTGTTTCCGAAATCTCCGAGCTATAAACTGTCCCAACTGGCAACATATCTCGGCATACAGCATAATCATCCCCACCGGGCGCTATCCGATGCCTACGTGACAGCAAAAATATTTCTCAAACTGAAAGAAAAGCTGTTCCAATTGCCTTACGAGACGTTATATCATTTACGCAAGTTGGAAAAGAAATTCCTCTCCGATTTGGATCTTTTGCTGGAAGAAGCGATGGAACAAAAAAGTTTTGCATTCCATGAAGAGGATGGGTTTGTTACATATCAAGGATTGGCTTTTAAAATGGATGACTTTCCGTCTCGGGAAAAGCCCGAACTCACGACTTCTTTCGGCGACTATTTGGATGATATTTATGAAGAAAAGGGAGCGTTGTCCAAACATCTCGAACATTATGAAAAACGGGATGGACAACGGGAAATGTCGGAAACGATTTACGATGCGTTCCAAATGAAACGCCATGCGTTAATTGAGGCAGAAACGGGAACAGGGAAATCCCTTGCATATCTTTTGCCGGCATTGTATGAGGCGGTTGAAAAACAAAAGCGTGTCATCATCAGTACATATACGACGCAATTGCAAGGTCAACTGTTGGACGAGGAAATTCCTTTGCTTAAGGAAATCGTCCCTTTTCCAATCGAAGCAACCGTGCTGAAAGGAAGAAGCCATTACCTTAGTTTAGAGCGGTTTTTACATGAATTGAACCATTCTGAATGGGATAACTACGATATCACATTGACAAAGGCGATTCTTCTCGTTTGGTTGACTGAAACGGTAACAGGGGATATTGATGAAATTCAACTTCCGGCAGGTGGCTATGCCTTTTTCAATCGAATTTCCGCAGAAACGGAAAGAAATCTCGATCCGTCGTCTCCATGGTTCCGATATTCCTATTACACACGCGCTAAACGACGAGCGCAACGGGCAGATTTAGTCATCACAAACCATGCTTTGTTATGTACAGATATGTTCCATGAGTACCAGTTTTTACCGGCATATGATAAGTTGATCATCGATGAAGCCCATCATTTTGAAGATACAGCTGCAAGACATTATGGATTGAAAATCGATAATGTCTCCATGCAATATACGTTGAACCAAATCGGGCGTCATGAAGAACAAAAACATTTCGGATACATTGTCGAAAAGTATAAAAGCGAGTTCAAACAAGGATTTTTTGATGAATGGGATCGAATGTATGATGATGCGAAATTCCAAATCGATGAACTGTTCCAGCTTTTATTTCTTTATGTGGAAAATGCACAGAACAACAAATCATTAAATGATATCGGAAGAATCCAACATCGGTTCCATGAAGAAGATTTCCATTCGGATGAATTGGGACATATCATTGAAACGGCAAACCGGCTCATCTCCCGATACCGGGATCTTATCGACTTTTTGACTGACGTTGACCGCACCTTGGATCAACTTGATGATTACAATAAATATGACAAGCAGGAATTGCTTCAGATGATGGAAAGTTTAAAGTCCTATGTCGACCGTTTGGCACAGTACTTCCACTCCAAACAGGATTTGAACCAAGTGAGATGGGTTGAAATGGAAACACGAGGCTCAAATCAAGCTGTCTTTTTATTTAGCGAACCGACATCGGTCGCAACGTTGTTGAAGGATGAGTTGTTTTCCAACAAAGAAAGCGTAATTTTGACAAGTGCAACGTTAACGATGAAAAATTCTTTCCGGTTCATCATGGAAAGGCTTGGCCTGAAAGATTCCGAACCGATTACGAAACAAATCAGTTCACCTTTTTCCTTGAAAGATCAAGTCCAATTGTTGATTCCCAATGATTTTCCGGATGTCCGGTATGGGAAGGGAGAAGATTTCGTCTATGCAACGAGTGAAGCAATCCTTTCACTTGCGGAAATTACCGATGGACGCATGCTCGTATTGTTCACTTCCTATGATATGTTGAGAAAATCCTATCAGCTCTTGAAAGAAATCATGCAGGAAGAAAAGTTTGTCCTTATCGCACAAGGGATTACGAGCGGAAGCAGAACGAGACTGAAAAAGAATTTCCAACGTTTTGAACGGGCAATTCTGCTCGGTACAAGTTCGTTTTGGGAAGGGGTCGATATCCCTGGTGATGATCTTTCCAGCCTCGTGATTGTCCGTCTGCCATTCCAACCACCGAATCATCCGGTATTTGAAGCGAAAGCGAAGGAAATAGAAGAACAAGGTAAAAATGCTTTTATGGAACTTTCCTTGCCGAATGCTGTCATTAAGTTCAAGCAAGGTTTTGGAAGACTGATCCGCTCCAAAACCGATCGGGGAATCGTCCTTGTTTGTGATTCGCGAATCATGAAAGCGAGATATGGAAAATTTTTCATCGATTCCATCCCGGAGGTGCCGACCTATTTCGATTCGACGCAATCACTGTTTGAAAAGGCGAAAACCTGGTTTTAAAAAAAGAGGTAATGACAACCACTGTCAATCCATTCACCTTCGACACTCAGACAGGCGGACATTCAATGTTGAAATGACGAATCATGTTCATCGAGAGAATGCTATGAAGTGGAATGTTGTCATTACCTCTATACAGTGGTTGGTATGGGCAAGGAATTTGGCATCATGCAAGAAGTTCTTATTTAGCACTCGCTATATACACTTTTCTGCATGTACCTGTTTATATTATGAACAAAAGCGTTCATTCTATCGTTGACAAAATTTGATAAAACCCCAATGATCGCTTTGAAGGTGTGATGACATAATGAATGACACGAAAAGGATATGGTATATTTCAGGCTTTATTTTGTTCTTCATTTTGTTTATTTCTGCGACTGTGTATGGTATCTTTCTATACGTGGATTTGGTTGAACAACGGACGAAAGCACATGAACAAACAGAACGTGCACTTTTGGAACAAACAGCTCTCGAACAGGTCGAAAAAATAGAAAATTTCCATGGGGAAGAACCGTATCATGTCGTATATGGAAGAAATGAACAAGGTACGGAACAACTCATCTTTTATCCTTTGGAAGGAACTGAAAAAACATTGACGATTGTCGACATGGATGAAATATTGCCGGAATCTGCTATGATTGGAATGTGGCAAACGGAATGTGATGGATGTGAATTTGTGAAAATAACTCCAGCTTTGTTGGATGACAAAATTTTGTGGGAACTCGTCTATTATGATGCGGAAAACCGGTATGTATTGGATTACCGCTCCATTTACGACGGAACGCCATATGAACAACTCAGCTTTGCAAGTAGGTTTAAATAGGAGGAAACAGTCATGGAACTGGCAAATCGAGTGAAAACAATCACCCCTTCAAGGACGTTGGCGATTTCTGCTAAAGCCCAAGAATTAAAAAAACAAGGACATGATGTGATTGGCCTAGGTGCAGGGGAACCCGATTTCAACACACCTGAGAAAATCAGGAAAGCTGCCGTTGAAGCGATGGAAGCTGGTATGACGAAATACACACCGACAAAAGGTATCCCTGAACTTATCGATGCAATCCGTGAAAAGTTTGAAAAAGATCATCGATTGTCCTATACAAGAGATGAAGTCATCGTCACAATGGGCGCGAAACATGCTCTTTACGCTATCTTTCAAGCGCTTCTCGACAAAGGGGATGAAGTGATCATACCTTTACCGTATTGGGTGAGCTATCCGGAACAAGTGAAGCTTGCAGAAGGTATGCCGGTGTTTTTAGAAACGTCGGAACAAAACGGCTTCAAAATGTCACCGGAAGAGTTGGAACAAGCTATCACAAGCAAAACGAAAGCACTCATTATCAATTCGCCGAGTAATCCTACCGGTAGGATGTATACGAAGGACGAATTGGAAAAGATTGGCGAAGTATGCCTGAAACATGATATTTTAATCATTTCCGATGAAATTTATGAAAAACTCATTTACACAAATATGCCGCACGTGTCGATTGCGTCGATCAGTCCGGAGTTGAAAAAGCAAACCGTCATCGTCAACGGCGTATCGAAAACTTATGCGATGACCGGATGGAGAATCGGCTATGCGGCAGGGGACGAAAAACTGATCAAGGCCATGAACAAAGTGAACTCACACTCCACTTCCAATCCGACTTCTTTCGCACAATATGCAGCTTTAAAGGCACTTTCTTTGGATGAAAGCGAAGTGGAGGAAATGCGGCAGACGTTCGCTGAGCGTCTTGATGTTTTTTACGACCATATCAAAGACATTCCAGGCTTTTCTTGTGCGAAACCGGAAGGAGCCTTCTATCTGTTTCCGAACATTTCAGAAGCTGTTCGAAAGAGCCGTTTCCAATCGGTTGATGAATGGGCGGCAGCACTGTTGTCAGAAGAAAAGGTCGCTGCGATTCCGGGCAGCGCTTTTGGTGCTCCGGACAATTTACGCTTGTCTTATGCACTGTCGACAGAAACATTGATCGAAGCGGCTACCCGCATTAGACGATTCGTCGAAAATCATTAATGGATTAACGGAGGTATGAAGATGAACATTACAATATCACAGGCACCAGAACATAATGAAAAAACAGTCACAATTGGTGCGTGGTTGGAAAATAAACGCTCCAGTGGGAAAATCGCTTTTTTGCAGTTGCGTGACGGAACTGGATTCATGCAGGCAGTCGTTGCAAAAAACGATGTGACGGAAGAAGTGTTCCAAACGGCAAAAGATTTGACCCAAGAAAGCTCCATGTACATCACCGGAAAAATTGTGGAAGACAAACGTTCGCCATTCGGTTATGAAATGCATGTATCCGATATTGAAGTCATTCAAATTGCCGAAAATTACCCGATCACGCCGAAAGAACATGGAACGGAGTTTTTGATGGATCATCGCCATTTATGGCTCCGTTCGAAAAAACAACATGCGATAATGAAAATCCGGAATGAAGTGATTCGGGCGACGTATGAATTTTTCAATGATCGAGGCTTTGTAAAAGTGGATCCGCCTATCTTGACGGCATCATCTGCAGAAGGCACGACAGAACTTTTCCATACGAAATATTTCGATGAAGATGCTTATTTATCCCAAAGCGGTCAGCTTTATATGGAAGCGGCTGCCATGGCATTAGGGAAAGTATTCTCTTTCGGGCCGACTTTTCGAGCGGAAAAATCAAAAACCCGTAGACATTTGATCGAATTCTGGATGATTGAACCGGAAATGGCTTTTGTGAAGCATGAGGAAAGTTTAGTCATCCAAGAAGAGTATGTATATTATCTTGTCCAATCCGTGTTGAAAAACTGCCGCTTGGAATTGGGGATTTTGGATAGGGACATTTCCAAATTGGAAAACATCAAAACACCGTTCCCGCGAATAACGTATGACGAAGCGATTGAATTGTTGAAAGAAAATGGCTTTGACGACATCGAATGGGGTGAAGATTTCGGTGCACCTCATGAGACGGCGATCGCTGAGAACTTCGATAATCCTGTCTTCATTGTAAATTATCCGAAAGACATCAAAGCTTTTTATATGCAGCCACATCCGGAACGGGATGATGTCGTATTGTGTGCCGATATGATCGCACCGGAAGGATACGGGGAAATCATCGGCGGTTCTGAACGGATTGACGATTATGATGTGATGAAACAAAGGTATGAAGAACATGGATTGAGCGGTCCGGCCTATGACTGGTACCTCGAATTGCGGAAATACGGCAGTGTGCCACATTCCGGATTCGGTCTCGGTTTGGAACGGACGGTCGCTTGGCTTGCCGGTGTGGAACATATACGGGAAACGATTCCATTCCCACGCTTGTTGAATCGTTTATACCCTTAAGACGATTTATGCGCATCCATGATAAATCCCTTGCTATTTTCGCAAGGGATTTTCATTTGCTGCGGAATAAGCTATCCATGGTATACTGAAAGGGAGGTGGCCAATATGAATAAAATCAATTCGCTCCAAGGCATTTTACAAGATCAATTGATGATTCCCGGGAAGTTATTGAAAACTTTCACTGCTTTTGGATTGAATGAAACCGAACTTGTTCTTATTTTACAGCTCCTGCGTTTCCATGATGAAAACAAATACTTTCCGACGCTTCCCGAACTGGCCGAATCCATGACGATCAATGAAAAACAATGTTCGGATATTTTGCGGAAATTAATACAAAAAGACTATTTGAAAATCAAGACAAAAGAAGACGAAACGGGAAAAATCGCTGAAGCGTATTCCGTCGAACCATTGTTGGAAAAGCTTTATCGAGAAGTAGAGCCGCAAGAAGAAACGAACATCGGAACGATTTTCATTTTATTTGAGCAGGAGTTCGGTCGTCCGCTTTCTCCTTTTGAAATCGACATGATCAATACTTGGCTCGATGAGGATCAACTCAGTCCTGCGCTCATTAAAGCCGGATTGAGGGAATCCGTTTTAATGGGGAAATTGAATTTCAAATATATCGATCGGATTTTAAGGGAATGGCAGAAAAAGGGCATCCGTACCGTTGAACAAGCGAGAAATGCCGGAAGACCATTCCATCGTCATCAAACGACACAGCAACAGAAAGAAACGGAGAAGAGAGATACAACCATTTATTATAACTGGTTGGAAGAAGGGGAAGACTGAGAATATGTTGAACCAAAAACAAATCAGATATTGTTTGGATACAATCGCTGAAATGTTTCCTGATGCAAAAGGGGAATTGAATCATTCCAATCCTTTTGAATTGTTGATCGCCGTATTATTATCCGCTCAAACTACCGATAAACATGTGAATAAAGTGACGGCTGATTTGTTTAAAAAATATAAGACACCAGAAGACTATCTTGCCGTGCCATTGGAAGAGTTGCAGCAAGATATCCGTTCCATTGGTCTTTATCGGACAAAGGCGAAAAACATCCAAAAATTATGCCGTTCGTTGATTGAGGAACACAATGGGGAAGTACCTAGGACGAGGGAAGAATTGATGAAGCTTGCCGGAGTGGGAAGGAAGACGGCGAATGTCGTCATGTCCATCGCTTTTGGTGAACCGGCCATCGCAGTGGATACTCATGTCGAAAGGGTATCGAAGCGACTCGGAATCTGCCGTTGGAAAGATTCCGTCTTGGAAGTGGAAAAAACGTTGATGCGCAAAGTACCGAAAGATGAGTGGTCGATCACACACCATCGTTTGATTTTTTTCGGCAGGTACCATTGTAAAGCGCGAAATCCGAACTGTCCGGAATGTCCGTTATTGGATTTATGCCGGGAAGGGAAAAAGCGGATGAAAAAAAGAGAAGGGTAAAAAAACTCTGGATGGAGCAATGCTCCATCCAGAGTTTTTTATCATTCTTCTTCGGTTGTGTCTTCTTCATCTTCCGGTTCCTCGGATTGTGGGATCGTGACGGTTGTGGATTGAGCTTCGCCACGTACGCCACTTGTCGCACCTCTTTGTCCAATAGGAACGACATTGATGGTATATGTTTCTCCCGGTGTGAAATTGCCACTGATTTCGATTCCATGTGATTGCACGGTTTGCGATTGAGAACCATTCACTGTCACTTCAAACGCGACAGGAGGACCGTTATATGTCCAAGAAACGTCGATGATGCCCTCAGCTTCCAAATACGCGGCACTGAGTCCGGATACTGGAGGTATCGTTTCCTCATTTTCATCTTCCGGTTCTTCTTCAGTTTCTTCTTCCTCCGGTTCTTCTTCCTCTTCATCTGGAACCGTGACCGTCGTCGAAACCGGCTCACTCGTCAATGAATTGTTTTCATTACTGATGGCGACGACTTGGATTGTATACGTCGCGCCAGGTTCAACTTCAGAAATCTCCATCGTCGTATCTTCCGTCGTCGTCAGTTCGCGCATCGAACCATCATTGACACTTGCACTGACTTCGAAGGAAACATCATGGTCCGAATCATAACTCCATTCGACGGTGATGGAGTTGGCTTCTTCATCATAGGTCGCATTCAATCCGCTGACAGCAGGCAGTTGATCAAAGGTTTCCGAAGTCGTCGTCGGCTCTGTTCCTTTCACGAACAATTCCGTAACCCGTTGTGAAGCTGGTGTGTATTCACTCGCCAGCTCCGGCGGATTCGTTCCGCGTTCGACTGTCACTTCCACTACGGAATCCGGCATCGCAAAGTCAGGAGTTTCAATCCCTTCTGAAATCGGGAGCATCACTTCCCGGAACATTTGCTGGGCGATCGTCCAGTGGACAGAATCCGGCAGACCGGCACGTTTACCATCTACTTCATATCCACCGACAAGCGTCGTCACCGTGAAGTTCGTCGTATAGCCGGTGAACCAGCGTTCCGGTGCGGTATCCCCCAAATTCGTCGTTCCTGTCTTACCCGCGACCGGCAAACCACCCATACCACCGAGAGCCCACGTTCCGTTCGTGAATACATCTTTCAACATATCTGTAATCATATATGCGGTATAATCATGGATGACCGCCTCCGGTTCCGGTCGTAAATCGACGGTGCTTCCATCCGGAAACTCGACTGAAGCGACGGCATATGGTTCATTGTAAATCCCATTATTTCCAAATACCCGGAATGCTCCTGCCAACTCAAGTGGAGTTACAAGCAATTTGCCTCCACCTAAGGCATCCGAATGGACCAATTCATCCGGCATATCCAAACCTACTTTCTCACCGAATTCTATCGCCCGATCGAATCCGACTTCTTCAAAAAGCTTCACTGCCGGTACGTTGAGGGACTGGCTCAATGCAGTCCTGGCAGTCACCCAGCCGGAATAGCGCCCTGTGATGTTTCGGATTGGATTTCCTTGTACACCTTCAGGTAAATATGGTGCATCATCCAGTATTTGATGGTATGTCGATATTTGATCATATTCAATCGCCGGTCCATAAACTAAAATCGGTTTGATTGTCGATCCTGGCTGGAAACCCTTTAATGCATAGTTATACATTCCATGTTGCGTTGTATTACGTTGACCACCGATCGCTTGAATCGCACCTGTTTTCGTATCCAAAACGACAATCGCTGCTTGCACATCTTCATGACCGTAATCAATCGGGTTTTCCGGGCTATCGGTCAAAAGGAACTCCACCCGTTCTTGAATCGATGTATCAAGTGTTGTATATATTTTCAAACCGCTCGTATCAATATTGACACCATCTAGTTTTTCCTCGATTTCTACCCGAACTTGGTCGATGAAGGCGCCATGCGGTGTTGAATCTTCAACGTTTTCGACGAGTAAGGAACTGATGTCGACTTGACGCGCTTCTTCCGCCTCTTCTTCGGTGATTTTACCGTGGCGGACCATCAAGTTGAGGACCGTATCCATCCGTTGTTCCGTCAACTCCGGATTACGGAATGGATTGTATGCAGTCGGCCTTTGCGGCAAGCCTGCAAGTATCGCTGCTTGCGGCAACGTCAATTCATCCAAATCTTCAATGCCGAAGTATGTTTTCGCTGCAGCTGCAACACCGTAAGCGTTTTGACCATAGAAAATTTTATTCAAATACATTTCCAATATTTCTTCTTTGGTAAACCGTCTTTCCAATTGCAAGGCAAGCCATTGTTCTTGTACTTTCAACTTCAATTTTTTCTCATTGGAGAGGAAAAAGTTTTCCACCACTTGATGAGTGATCGTACTTGCCCCTTGAGAGCCGTATCCTTCTGTTATATTGGCGATGATTGCTCCACCAAGTCTTTTCAAATCGATTCCACGGTGTTCAAAAAAGCGGGCATCTTCCGTCGCAATGACGGCATCGATCAACACTTGGGGCAAGTCTTCATATCTGACGAGTTCGCGATTTTCTACTTCCAACGTCGCAAACGGCTTTCCATCCTTGTCATATAGCGTTGAAGTAAGCGGGACATCCAGTTTATCCGGATCCAATTCCGGCGCAGTCGCAATCCAGTATACCACTACTGCTCCAACGGCGACTCCGGTTGCCAGAACGAGGAAAAGTATGGATAAAAGAATGGTTTTCCATATTGGCTTTTTCTGTGATGTTTTTTGCTTTCTTCTTGCTGTTCGTGACATTTTATCTGCCATAGTAATACCTCCGTCCAAGAACTATTTCCCGTTGAAATACAGTTTATCGATTACGGATAAATAGTCCACTCTTGCTTGATATTGTAATGGTATCAAGTAGCCGATTTCCTGGAATGTATCATAGGAAATCGATTTTTTCCCACCTTTATATTGGTCGTACCAGAAGGGGAGAAGTTTCTCCGCTTCCAAAAAATATGTTTCATTATACGTTGAAAAACGGATAAGAACAAAACTGATGCCTCCTTGGTCGACCACTCGTTCCATATGGGCAATTTGATGATCATGGATGTTCGCCAAAGGAAACCGAGTTTTATTTTTCGTTTCTTTCGCTTCAAAATCAATGTACTTTCCGCGGTACACGCCATTGTAGTCCGTCGTCGAAGCTTGTTTATAATACGCTTCGGTAATGACTGCAGCGCTCCTTTCGGGATAATGGACCCGTACCACTTGAATCGGTGTAGGCTTTTTGTGTACGACTGCCCGATTTTGTTCCAAATAAAATTGGTTCGTTACATTGATGTCTTCTTCCAGTGTCATGCCCCGATTACTGTATTCATGGTTTTTCTGTTCTGTCGTCTTGCGTGGCAATGGCCGCCTTTTTCGACCATCCGGATAATTCATCGGTTTCGTCCTCCTAATGTCTTCGCTGAATTCATCCCGCTTAACAAAATCGAAAGTCGGCTACTCTTTTATTATATAATAAAACATCCGTTCAACATAATTGGAACGGAATGTTCATGTAAAAATAATATCATAAATTTTGCATTTCTTATCTGAACAAGCAGTGACATTTTCATCGTGGAAAAATTAGTGAAAGTTCACTAATTTTAACATATTGCTTCTAGTTTTGTCGACTAGGAAGGATACTCTTTTTCCTTAGCGAATGCTTTATAGTAAAGGGAGGGGTTCTATGGCGCTCTTGATGAAGCGGACGGCACCGGTTCACGGTGAAGAGAAGAAACAGGTTGAGGAAACATTGACAATGATGATTTCGAAATTGGATCGGATCGAAAATGAATTGAAAAATCGGACGGATCATGAAGTTTGGAAACTGTTCCAACTCCAACAGGCGCAAATTCAAAAAGTTGAAACGAGGATCACGTATTTACTACAATATAAGAAGGAGGATTCATCGATAAGATAAGTTGATGACGAGGACAATGGAGGACAGTCGATGGACATCAGAGAATGTACAATGGAATTGAAAGATCATTTGCTGCGTTTAAAAGATAGATTTGATCATAGTGAACCACCGGAAAATCGCCGGGATCGCAAGTTTTTTGAAATGGTGAAGGAAGAAACCGACCCGATTTTCCGCATGCTGGAGCAATGGGAAGAATTGGCAATCCAATCGATTCAGGAGAAAAAGACCGGCGTCGTTCCGCAACAGATCACCTCTACGAAAGAAAACATGGAAATGCTCTTATTGCATAGTTTTTTTATCGATGCCCGGCCGAAACGGTATATGGAACTCCATAAATCAGTAAGATACATTTTCGATCAACTACTTCGGGATTTGGAAGCAGAAAAGCGAGGGAAACGAAATGACGCGTGAAGACTTGATTGAACAAGCAATAGAAATAAGAAAACATGCATATGTCCCTTATTCTTCGTTTCCGGTCGGTGCTGCTTTGAAAACGAAATCAGGAAAAATATATACCGGTTGCAACATTGAAAATGCGTCTTATCCGGTCAGTTGCTGTGCGGAACGGGTCGCTATCTTCAAAGCTCTATCAGCAGGGGAAAGAGAATTTGTGGAAATGGCTGTAGCAGCCGATACAAAGCGGCCGGTACCGCCATGTGGTTCATGCCGACAAGTGATGAGTGAGTTTTTCCCGAAAGAGATGAAAGTCCACTTGACGAATTTGCAACGGGACGTCAAAACGTTCACCATGGATGAATTGTTGCCATTTTCGTTCGCTAAAGACGACTTGAAGAAATAATCATCGGGGAAACTATGTTCAATGAAAGTTTGTTGGGTGGAATACTGGAATAAGAAGGAAGCTGATTTTCAGTTTCCTTTTTTAATGGTATAATAAAGAATAAATCTATCATTCGAGCAATAATATTAACTTTGAGGATAGTCAAATTGCAAAATAAGAGGTGATTAGGATGAGCTTCGATCAAATCCAATTGACTGCTAAAGATATTTACGAAAAAGATTTTAAAACTGAATTCCGCGGATACAGCCCAAAAGAAGTCGATGAATTTTTGGATATCATCATTCAAGATTACGATGCGTTTCAACAGGAAATACAACGGTTGCAACAAGAAAACGAAAGATTGAAGAGATCGACATCAGAACATCAAACGAGAACGCGCACTCCTCAGCCGAACACTCAAGTGAATTACGATGTGTTGAAACGGTTGTCCAATTTGGAAAAGGCAGTGTTCGGAAATAAATTGACGAATTCGATGGATTAATAGTAAATTTTCCCATAGATTGTTTCAATATTAATTCTATGTTAAAATGATATCAGCAAGCAGTTAAATACTCATGTAATCGCTGCATGCGTCATGCATGTAGAGGAAAGTCCATGCTCACACAAGCTGAGATGCTTGTAGTGTTCGCGCTTGACGAAATCATAAGTCAAGGTGACCATGAAAATGGTTAACGGCAGGAGTAATTCCTAAGTCGGAAACGATAGGGAAGAGGCTCCTTGAAAGTGCCACAGTGACGAAGCTGGGTCGGAAACGGCTCAGGTGGAACGAGGTAAACCCCGCGAGTGAGCAACCCAAATTTTGGTAGGGGCACCCTCGATTAGGGAAATCAACCGAAAGAGGGACAGACATCCGTTGTCTGTAGATAGATGATTACACCCGATGTACGAGGCACGAGACCGCCGTCGAAGTACAGAGGGACAGAACATGGCTTATCGAGTATTTAACGGTCTCCAGCATGCTGATATTAAATCAAAAAAACCTATTTCCTTCCTGGGGAATAGGTTTTTTGATTTTTCTATGATACACTAAATTTAAACTTTCAATGAAAGGACTATCCGTGTATGCACAAGGTGAAATTGTTAGCTACAGCAGCGATGGGGCTGGAATCGATTGTAGCCAATGAAGTGAGGGAATTGGGTTATGAGGTGGAAGTGGATAACGGAAAGGTGATGTTCGAAGCACCGATATCCGCAATTCCACGATGCAATCTCTGGCTCAGAGCTGCGGATCGTTTGAAAATCATCGTAGGGGAGTTCAAAGCGAAAACCTTCGACGAACTGTTTGAAGGGACGAAAGCTTTAAACTGGGAGGAATACATAGCAGAGGATGGACAGTTTCCCGTGAGTGGCAAGTCGGTGAAATCAAGCCTTTACAGTGTTCCCGATTGCCAGGCGATTGTGAAAAAAGCAATTGCCGAACGATTGAAATTGAAATACGGGGTCGTCTCGAAAATGCCGGAAACCGGAGCAATGTATAAAGTGGAAGTGGCTCTATTGAAAGATACGGCCACTCTCAGCTTGGACACATCCGGCGTCGGCCTCCATAAACGCGGCTATCGGGTTGGCCAAGGGAATGCCCCTTTGAAAGAAACATTGGCAGCGTCTCTCGTTTTACTGACGAATTGGCGACCGGATGAGCCGTTCATCGATCCATTTTGTGGCTCTGGGACAATCCCGATTGAAGCAGCACTGATTGGTCAAAACATCGCTCCAGGATTCAATCGGGAATTTGTTTCGGAAGAATGGCCGTGGATCAAAAGAAAATATTGGGATGAGGCTCATGTGGAGGCGGAGGATCTCGCCAATTATGATCAAAAATTGGATATCATGGGTTCCGACATCGATCATCGAATGGTTCAAATTGCTGAAGAAAACGCAATGGAAGCGGGCCTGAGTGATTTGATCCAGTGGAAACAGATGCAAGTGAGAGATTTGACCATCAAGAAGAAAAACGGCTACCTCGTCAGTAACCCACCTTATGGAGAGCGGTTGAATGAACGGGATGAAGTCATTGAAATGTATCGGACGTTGGGAGAAATCATGAAAAACCACCCTTCATGGAGTGTTTATATTTTGACGTCGATGCAATCGTTCGAAAAGGAATATGGAAAACAAGCGACGAAAAAGCGGAAGTTGTTTAACGGGTTCATCCAAACGAACTACTATCAATACTTTGGAAGAAAAAACAGGGGGTAGATCATATGACAAAAACGCAATTAGAGAAGGAGTTTATGGAATTTCTGCATGAAATCGACGCTTATCGGGAGTTGATTTCCCTTGCATATTGGGATTTGCGCACTAAAATCCCGAAAAAGGGAGTGAAAACACGTTCAGAGGCGATCGGTGTTTTATCGTCTAAAGTCCACGAAATGCAGACATCTGAAAAAATGCAGCATTTCATTGAAAGTTTAAAGAATGAGACGAGCGATGCATTGATTCAAAAAGCAGTGGAAGAATGTGAAAAGAATTATGAACGCAGCAGTAAAATACCACAAGACGAATACAAAGAATATGTCACCTTACAAGGTCAATCTGAAGCTGCCTGGCAGGAAGCCCGTGAAAAAGCGGATTTTTCCATCTTTGAGCCGTACTTGAAAAAGCTCGTTGAATTCAACAAAAAGTTCGCCAATTATTGGGGTTATGATAAACATATTTATGATGCCTTGCTGGATCATTATGAGCCGGGTGTCACGACTGAAATGCTCGATGACGTGTTTCCGGATTTAAGGAAGTCCCTGACTGAATTACTTGAAAAAATCAATCGCAGCGATGCAAATGTTGATTCTTCAATTTTGTTGGGGCACTTCCCGAAAGAACAACAACGGGAATTTTCCATTCATGTATTGAAACAAATGAATTATGATTTCGATGCAGGAAGGCTCGATGATACGATCCATCCTTTTGAAATCACATTGAACTTGCAAGACGTACGGATTACGACAAGGTATGATGAAAATGATTTCCGGATGGCGGTTTTCGGCATCATCCATGAAGGGGGACACGCCCTCTATGAACAAAATATCGATCCAAAGTTGGCGAAAACTCCGCTAGCCGGTGGTACATCGATGGGAATCCATGAGTCCCAATCATTATTTTGGGAAAACCTCATCGGAAGAAGTGAAGCGTTCTGGAAGGCGAATTATGAGACATTCAAACATTACGCTCCAGAATTTCTGCAATCTCTGGACGTTGACCAGGTTTACAAAGCAATCAACGAAGTGAAACCGAGCTTAATTCGGATTGAAGCAGACGAATTGACATATCCGCTCCATATTATGGTTCGTTATGAATTGGAGAAAGCATTGATTGCCGGAGAAATCCAAGTGGAGGATTTGCCGAGCTTATGGAATGAAAAAATGAAAAACTATGTAGGCATTGAACCGGAAAATGATAGGGAAGGGGTCTTACAAGATATCCATTGGTCCAGTGGGGATTTCGGTTACTTCCCATCCTATGCTTTAGGTTATATGTACGGAGCGCAATTCCATCATACGTTGAATAAAGAGATGGATGTGGCCAAGGTGATCGAATCCGGGGATTTGACACCGATTACCGATTGGTTGAAAGAAAACATCCACCAATACGGCAAAACGAAAAAACCACTCGAGCTTTTAGAGGATATTACAGGCGAATCTTTAAACCCGACGCATCTTGTGGAATATTTGACCGAAAAATATGGGAAAATATATGATTTCTGAAGGAATATGCAGCCGAGTGACACAAACCAATAAATAATCAATTAAAAAAGGACAGGATTGATTGAATCCCGTCCTTTTTTATTTTCATCAGCTATTGCCGATTGGCCAGTCAAATGGCTGTGATCCCGGAGGTGCATTTTGAATGACATCCATGATTGGAACAGTGTAAGCAAACAAAATCAATACAACTGTAATGGCAATCCATAACTTCCAGTTTTCTGTCCATCTTGGAGTCAATGGGGCATTTTCCTCTTCCTCTGCAATCGGGAATTCTTCTTCTCCCTTAGGTGAGAACCACATCATCTTAATGAAGAGATAAACCATCAACAAGATGGCGATGAATAGAATCGTACCACCGACTGCTTGAGCCATTTGATAGGCTCCCCATTCAGCCGCTTGGGCTGTTCCACCGTAATCGGAGTAAGCGGAACGTCTTGGACCTCCTGTCAATCCTTGGATATGCATAGCTAAAGTCATGATGAACATTCCAACCGCCCAAAGGACCGTTTGGAAAATACCCAAGTTATTGACGGATTTTGTCAATTTGCGACCAGTCAAATGCGGAATCAACCAATAAGCAATACCGAAAAACGTCAATACAACTGCTGTTGCAACCGTCAAGTGGAAGTGCCCAGGCACCCAAATCGTATTGTGGACCATTGTGTTCATTTGGTGGGAAGCGTTGATGATTCCACCTGCACCACCAGGGATGAGTGCGAGCATTCCGACAAACGGTGCAAAGAAACGGACGTCTTTCCATGGCAAGTGTTTGAGGAATCCGAATAGTCCACCATGACCTTTTTTACGTCCGGTGATTTCGAAAGTTGCAAACACAGAGAATGCTGTCATCAAGCTAGGGATGACAACCATGAACGTCAATGCAACTTGGATGAACTTCCATGTTGCGTCAATTCCAGGTTCAGTCAACTGGTGGTGAAGACCGACCGGAATAGAGAAGAACAAGAACAAGATAAAAGAAAATCTTGCTAATGTGTCACTGAAAATCTTCCCGCCGATGATTTTTGGAATGATTGCATACCAA
>CALKWU010000031.1 GCA_938004015.1 uncultured Oceanobacillus sp. | reverse complement strand
TCTATACTAAAATTAGACAGACAAATAGGAGTGATCATATGACTGAAGTGTTTTTGGCGCGATTGCAGTTTGCGAGCACGACGATTTTTCACTTCTTTTTCGTGCCATTATCGATTGGTCTGGCAACGATTACTGCGATTTACCAAACGATGTACTATGTCAAAAAAGACGAAAAGTACCAAAAAATGACCGAATTTTGGGGGAAGTTTTTTCTCATTAACTTTGCTGTCGGTGTCGTGACAGGTATTCTTCAAGAATTCCAATTCGGTATGAACTGGTCTGAGTATTCCCGGTTCATGGGGGATATTTTTGGAGTGCCGCTCGCCATCGAAGCATTGCTCGCCTTTTTCTTGGAATCTACGTTTATCGGAATTTGGATTTTCGGGAAAAATCGTTTGTCCAAAGGCGTACACCTTGCGAGTATTTGGCTCGTGACGGCCGGAACCATTTTATCGGCCTTTTGGATTTTGGCGGCAAACTCATTTATGCAAAACCCGACCGGCTACGAAATTTTGCAAGGTAGGGCCATTATGAATGATGTTGTCGCTGTTTTGACGAATCCGAAATTGCTTGTTGCTTTTCCACATACGATTTTTGCCTCTTTAGCGACTGGAGCATTTTTCGTCATCGGTGTGAGTGCGTGGTACTTGTTGAAAAAACGGCATGTCCAGGTTTTCAAACAATCGATGACGATTGGACTTATCATCGCCTTCATCAGTTCGCTAGGGGTGGCATTTTCCGGCCATTGGCAAGCTGGTTACTTGATTGACGCCCAGCCAATGAAAATGGCTGCAGCGGAAGGCATTTATGAAGATAGTGGCGATCCGGCACCGTGGACGATGTTTGCCCTGATTGATACCGATACGAAAGAAACATCCGCCCGCATCGAGATTCCTTATCTCTTAAGCTATTTGTCTTACGGTAAACTTTCCGGTGAAGTGAAAGGAATGAATACGATTCAAGCGGAATATGAGGCAAGCTATGGAGAAGGCGACTACATTCCGCCGGTGAAGACGACGTTTTGGAGCTTCCGGATTATGGTGTTCTTTGGTTTTGCCATGATTCTCTTAAGTTTCCTCGGGCTTGTTTACCGGAAATGGGCGACACTTGAAAATCGAACTATTTTCTTGAAACTTTCGATTCTCATGATTTTCTCTCCGTATATTGCTAATACATTCGGGTGGATCATGTCAGAAATCGGCAGACAACCTTGGATTGTGCAAGGACTTTTCCAAACAGCGGATGCTGTCAGTCCGAACGTGTCGTCAGGAGATATTTTGTTTTCGTTGATTTCCTTTTCATTAATTTTCACCTTGTTGCTCATTGCCATGATTTACTTATTTGTTCGGGTGATTAAACAAGGGCCGTTTAAAGAAGAAGAACAGATCGATGTCGAAAAAGACCCGTTTGAACAAGGAGGTCTTGAACATGCAACTGAGTGAAATTTGGTTTTTGTTGATTGCCATATTATTTATAGGTTTCATGTTTCTGGAAGGCTTTGATTTTGGAGTCGGGATGGGGACCCGTTTTCTTGCCCGGGACGACTTGGAAAGGCGTACTCTTATCAATAGCATCGGCCCGTTTTGGGATGCAAATGAGGTGTGGTTGATTACGGCCGGTGGTGCGATGTTCGCTGCTTTTCCCCATTGGTATGCAACGTTATTCAGCGGCTATTACATCCCCTTTGTTATCTTGCTGCTCGCATTGATTGCAAGAGGGGTATCCTTTGAATTTCGAGGCCGGGCTCCGCATTCGAATTGGATCAAAACATGGGACTGGGCAGTTTTTATTGGCAGCATTTTGCCCCCTTTTCTTGTCGGAGTGCTGTTTACGAGTCTCATCAAAGGCTTGCCGGTGGAAAGTGATATGAATATGTATCTTGGCTTTACCGATGTGGTTAATTTTTATACCGTTGTTGGCGGCATCACGTTTGTTTTGCTGACGTACGTTCACGGTCTGACGTTTATTTCTTTGAAAACGACCGGCTCATTGCGCGAACGTTCAGCGGAGCAAGCTAAGAAATTATATTGGTGGTTAGGCAGTTGTCTTGCCATCTTCATCGGGCTTACTGCGGTTTACACAGAAGCATTTACGGAAAAAGGTGCAATCAGTGTTGCGATGTTCACCATTGTCGCCATTGCATTTATCGCCCTATACCAATTTTTGAAAACGAAAAAAGAAGGCTTCAGTTTTGCATCCACCGGGATCATCATCATCGTTATCACAGCTTTTTTCTTCGTCATTTTGTTCCCGAATGTGATGTTCAGTTCGATTGATCCGAGCAACCATATGACCTTATATGAAGCGTCATCCGGTAATTATTCCTTGAAAGTGATGACGATTGTCGCGTTTACATTGTTGCCGGTCGTACTCGCCTACACGATTTGGAGTTATTATGTTTTCCGAAAGCGGATCACCGGAGAGAAAGAGCAGTTGAAATACTGATGGATAAACGTCTCTTTCAATATAAACATGCAAAAATAATAGTCATTGTCATCGGAATCTTGACCGTTCTACAAGGGATGATGATTATCGCCCAAGCGGTCTTTTTGGCAAGAGCAATCAACTTATTGTTTCAAGGGACAGCATGGTCTGCTGTCCTTGATTATTTGTTGTATTTCCTTTTCTTT
Organism: uncultured Oceanobacillus sp.; assembly: GCA_938004015.1. GTDB lineage: Bacteria > Bacillota > Bacilli > Bacillales > Amphibacillaceae > Oceanobacillus. The sequence goes on along the minus strand of CALKWU010000031.1, from coordinate 7,832 downwards.
TTTATTCTCCGTCATTTATTGCAATGGATGCGGGAACGAATCAGTTATCGTTTTGCAGAAACGACGGCTCTCGATCTGCAGGAACAATTATTGGATCAAATTTTCCGGTTAGGCCCTAAGGGGATTTCCAGATTTGGCACGGGAGATACCGTGACTCTTTGTTTGGAAGGGATCGCCGATTTCCGTAACTATTTGCATTTATTCATCCCTCGAATGCTTGCGATGTTCGTCATTCCGGCGATGATTCTGCTGTACACGTATGATTTGGATGTGTTATCAGGCCTTGTTTTGACGTTGACGATGCCGATTATGATTCTTTTTCTCGTGTTGTTGGGCCTTGCAGCAAAGAAAAAAATGGATGATCAACTGACGACCTTTCAAGTGCTATCCCGTCATTTCGTCGATTCGTTGCGGGGAATCGTGACATTGAAATTTTTAGGTAAAAGTACATCCCATGTCAAAGCAATTGCTGAAACGAGTGAACGCTACCGGAAAACGACGATGAAAACATTAGTGCTCACATTCTTGTCGTCTTTCAACCTCAATTTTTTCTCGAGTCTATCCATTGCGGTTCTTGCCGTAGAATTGGGCATCCGCCTCATCAATGGAACGACGATGCTGGAAATAGCTCTCACTGTCCTGATTTTAGCACCGGATTATTTTTCTCCTGTTCGTGAATTCGGGAATGATTTTCATGCGACGATGGATGGGAAAGAAGCGGGTGAACGGATTCATGAGATATTGGAAAAAGACATTCACAGATCGGGCGATGAGGCCGTTCATATCCCGGTTTGGAATGAATGGCGTACGTTGACGATTCAGAATCTCGGTTTAAGGGCAGAAAAAGAAAACCGTATGATTGTCGAGGGCATCGACTTTCACGTGGAAGGGTTTCAAAAAATCGGAATCATCGGGGCATCCGGTGCGGGAAAATCGACCTTAATCAATTTGCTAACCGGATTTTTACGCCCGACTGAAGGATCCATCCAAATTGATGATGGGGAACGGCTCGAGCATCTGTCATTTTCTGCTTGGCAGAAGCAACTGACCTATATCCCGCAGCATCCGTATATTTTTTCCGGTTCGGTACGGGAAAATATTTGCTGGTATCATCCGGAAGCGACGGACGCCGAGGTGGCTGAAGCGGTGGAAATTGCCGGGCTCATCAATCTCATCGAAAAACTCCCCGCTGGATTGGACGAAAAAATCGGTCAAGGAGGTAGGCGCTTAAGTGGCGGGGAGGAGCAGCGCGTTGCTTTGGCAAGGGCCATCGTCAAAAATTCTCCGATCATGTTTTTTGATGAACCAACCGCCCATTTGGACATTGAAACAGAATATGATATCAAACAGCGGATGATTCCGGTGATGGAAAACCGACTGGTGTTTTTTGCCACCCACCGCCTCCATTGGCTGGAACAGATGGATTTGATTTTGGTGATGGAAGAAGGTAAAGTTGTCGAGTTAGTCACTTTTGAAGAATTTTCTCAGAAGCGTTTAGCTGTCGAATTCCTGGGAAGGAGTCAATCCGTATGAAACTTGGGCGAAAATATATCACGCCGTACGTGAAAAAAAATGCCACTTCTTTTTTCTTGGCGATACTTTTTGCGACGTTGACAATTGCGGCAAGTACGATGCTGACATTCACATCCGGTTATTTGATATCAAAAGCATCACTCCGCCCCGAGACAATTTTGCTTCTGTATATACCGATTGTCGGGGTGCGGGCATTTGGGATTTCCCGGGCAGCTTTCCAATATTTCGAAAGGCTCTCCGGACATAACGCCGTATTGAAAGCCTTGAGCAGCATGCGGGTGCAATTGTACCGGATGTTGGAGCCGCAAGCGTTATGGATCCACAACAGGTTCAAAACCGGGGATTTGCTCGGTACGCTCGCCGATGATATCGAGCATTTGCAAGATGTGTATATCCGGACGATTTTTCCGGTGGTGAGCGGACTGACGATTTTTTTCGTGGCAACGAGCATCTTGGCGGTTTTCGATTGGAAATTTGCTTTTCTCATTGGCTGTTTGATCGGAATCATCGTGTTTATTTATCCGCTCGTATCGTTATATCATTTGAAAAAAGTCCAGGTGAAGCAAAAAACTTGGACGAAAATCCTCTATGAAAATTTGACCGATGCGTTATTCGGATTAGAAGACTGGTTGATTAGTGGGGAAAAAGCAAGCTTCATGCGCAAATATTTTTCTGCTCAGAAAACGAGTAACCGGTTGGAGCGGAAAATGAATGATTTCCATCACGTAAGAACGTTCGTCTTGCAGAGTTTGACGGGGGTTGTCATCGTGCTAATGGCGATTTGGTCGAGCTTGCAGGCGGCAGATGGGCTGTTTGAACCGAGTTACATTACGGCCTTCACGTTGGCTGTGCTGCCTCTCGTGGAAGGCTTGATTCCGATTTCTCAAGCAGTGGAAAAGATTCCAACCTATGCGGAGTCATTGCAGCGACTGGAGGATATCGAGAGCTTTGCGGGGACAGAGGAAAAGCATGTGATTTCAGATGAACATGTTCAAAAGGCTCCGCAAATACAACAAGACGCTCCCGACAAGTTTTCAAGGTCGCAGGATGTGCTTTCCGAAATTCCGGAAAAAGCTGTTGATACGTCCTCTGCGGGAGAAATTGTGATAGATGACCTTTCTTTTCGTTATCCAAAACAGGATCAGTTGACGATTAAAGACTTCTCGTTAGCGGTTGCCCCTGGTGAAAAAGTGGCGATTTTAGGAAAAAGCGGAGCGGGAAAATCAACATTGATCCAGCTGTTGATGGGGGAGTTAGTACCGGAATCCGGTTCAATTTCAATTGCAGGTCATGCTCCACAAGCATATCGGGAAAGGATTTACGATATGTTGGGAATCCTCAATCAAAAGCCGTATTTGTTTGCGACAACAGTGGAAAATAATATCCGTTTAGGAAATCGTCTTGCCACAAGAGCGGATGTGGAACGGGTCGTGGAGCAAGTGAAGTTGGATCGATATATCCGCTCGTTGCCGCTCGGTTTGAAAACCTTCATGGAGGAAAGCGGTAAACGGTTCTCAGGAGGCGAACGCCAACGAATTGCTCTTGCCCGGATTTTATTAAAAGATACCCCCATCGTCATCCTCGATGAACCAACGACTGGGCTGGACCCCCAGACGGAAAAGGATATGATTGAAACGATTTTTGCTACTCTGAAAGAAAAGACGGTCATTTGGATTACGCATCATCTCGCCGGCATGGAAAAGATGGACAAGATTGTTTTTCTCGATGATGGAAAAATCACCATGCAAGGATGCCACGAACATCTCCTTAAAACAAATGCGCATTATCGAGCGTTATACCAAATGGATAAAGGGATTTGATGGATCGGAAGCCACGGCTGGGACAAACGAGGACTGTTCTGATTGAGTCATTGGGCCAAAAAGGAACAGGCCCTAACTGACCCGCATTAACAAAACAGGTCAATCAGGGTCTATCCCATTCAGGCTTGTCTTTCCCATTATTGCATTGGGAAGAAGATAAGTTGAATGAGGAAGAGCACGGCGAATAGATAAATCAGCCAGTGTACCTCTTTACCTTTTCCTCTTGCCAGTTTCATGAGTGGATAGGTGATGAAACCGACTGCAATTCCTGTTGCAATGCTGGATGTGAATGGCATCGCAATCATCGTGGCAAATGTCGGGAATGCTTCATCAAAAGAGCGCCAATCGATTTTTGCCAAGCCCTGCATCATGAATGAACCGACAATAATGAGCACGGGCGAGGTAATTGCCGGTACGCCTGCAACGACACTGACGAGCGGTGTGAAGAAAATCGACAATGCAAAGAGTGCAGCAACGACAATTGATGTAAGTCCTGTTCTCCCACCAGCTGCCACACCTGAAGTCGATTCAATATAAGCGGTCGAAGGACTTGAACCGAACATCGATCCGACTGTCGTTGCGGTTGCATCAGCAAAGAGCGCTTGTTTGGAGCGTGGTAACTGTCCATTTTTCATAAATCCACCTTGCTCGGCAACCCCGATCAATGTTCCTGTCGTGTCAAACAATGTGACGAGGAAAAAGGCAATGATAACGGTATACAGTCCGTGGGTGAATACGCCGGCGATATCCAAATTAAAAAATACAGGTGCAGGTGGTGCAGATACGATGCCTTCAAATTCAAGAAGTCCCGTAAAATAAGCAATAATACCTGTAATGATCATCCCTAAAAATAAGGCACCTTTAATATTTATGACGTATAACACGAGTGTTATGAAAAGTCCTGCAATCGTGAGCATCACCATCGGGTCGGTCAAATCGCCCATGCCGATGATGTTTGCTTCATCCGGAACGACAATGCCGGCATTTTTCAAACCGACGAGTGCGATGAACAAACCGATACCCGCCGTGATTCCGAACTTTAAACTGTCAGGGATTTCGTTGATCAATGTTTCCCGTAATTGGGTCAAACTTAATAACATGAATAGAACACCGGCAAGAAAAACCGCTGCAAAAACGGTTTGATAAGATACGCCTTGTATCGCGACGACACTGACAAAGTATGCATTCAACCCCATACCTGGAGCGATGGCAATCGGATAGTTGGCGAACAAGCCCATCATCAACGTTCCGACCACAGCCGAAATGACCGTCGCCATAAACACTTGGTCAAATGGGACGCCGGCAGCAGATAGAATTGCCGGGTTGACTACAATGATATAAGCCATTGTAAGGAAAGTAGTCAGTCCAGCCGTAAATTCCGTCTGAATTGTCGTATCTTTTGCTTTCAATTTAAAGAGCTTTTCTAACATATGCACCATTCTTTCATATATTTTTAACCAACACTCGATATCTTACCGATTTTTTGCACATTGGTCAATGGACCGGGTCAAAAAGGGACAGTCCCCAATCGTCCCATATATCCATTGTTTTCCAAAACGGGCCAAAAAGGGACTGTCCCGTTTTGACCCACAAAAATGGGTCATGGAAGGACTGTCTCTGTTCGCCCCAGTACCCAGGGCTGACCCGGAAGCCGGGAACGTAACGCCACCACATCTTTCCAAAATGGGCCAAAAGGGGACAGACCCCAAATGACCCACTTCGCTTGGGACAGCGCCTGAACAACCGAAAAATCATCCGCTTATTGGCCCGCGATTCCCGAATGACCACTCCGATTCCATCCTTCACCCCTCAACGAAAGTCCCTTGAAGTTTTATAAATCGTTTGCAACAATAAAGCCAACAATTGTGGTAAAGGGTGGTTTAATGAAACTCCTTTATAATGAAGAGGGGCTAAAAAGCGCAATCAGGGAGCAAATTTTCTCGTACGCTCCGCAAACGGTGACCGCCTTCCCCCTCGAACGGTTAATGATGGCACAATTGATCAAGCAGGATGGAGAAAGATTGTTGAAGGGTTGCGTCCTCGAAGTGAAAGATGACGCTATTCTCGTCGTTTGGATGGATTCGTTCCGTGCTGACAAAACGCAAGGATTTACACTCTTCCATTTTTCCGAAATCCAAGGAATCGAAATGAAATCGGGAAAGTTGAACGACCGCGTCACATTGCAGTTCAAGGATGGCCGAAAATATGTTTTCCAAATCAGGAAAAAAAGTTCAAAATATTTGCCGAATCAAGCGGAAAATCTCGCTCATTCTTTGGCGATTATGGAAAGCAAAAACCTGCATGACATGAAAAACAAACATTATAAAAAGAATCGCATTAAACATATCATCACACTGCTGTTTTATATCCCGACATTGATTATTTTCGGATTGATTGCTCTCTCTTTGTGGGATTCTTTTGCATCGGATCGTCTTCCGCTTATGTATATTTTCGTCATTGGTGCAGGGATTATCCATTTCATCCTTTTTATGGCAGCGACTTTTTTGATCGAACATTTGTGGGATCGACGTTTCAAAAAAGAATACCAACTCATTTTACGTGAGTACGAGCGGACACAGAATGCCCGTTTGTTTTTAGAAGAGCTTTCCAATATCCGCCACAAACCGAAAACCGATTTCAATAAAGCGGCTTACTATTTCAGCATGTCCACGGCTTTACATAAAAATGGACGGACGGAAGAAGCGCTCGATCATTTGGATAAAATTAGAACAACAGAACAAGTCATGCGGGAAATGGTGAATCAACAACGTCTCGTTTTGGAAAGAGAGCTAGAAAATAAAGAAAATCATATGGCGCAGAAATCGGAAATTTAAATGGTATGAAATGGAAGGGAGTACGAGTTTGTAGCGTTGCTTTTCCTAGAAACAAAAATGTCATAACCCCTTGCATAGGACGTTACGTCACATGATAAATTGAAGGCAAATAATAAAAGGGGTGTTTTTTATGTCAACTTTAAAAACGACTTTTACGATTGGGGAGTTTGCGAAAAAAGCTCGGGTAACGGTGCGGACGTTACGATTTTATCAAGAATTAGGGCTGCTCGTTCCGACAAAACAGAATGAAACCGGCCACCGATTATATGGATTGGATGAGCTGGCGAAATTGCAACAAATCCAAGCGCTGAAATTTATGGGCTTTTCGTTGCAGGAAATTAAAGGTTTGTTGGAAGAAAACGTGGATGCCGCAACACAACTGAAAAAATCTTTACCAACACAATGGAAAGTTTTACATGAAAAAAAGAAAGAAATCGAACGTGCGATTGAAGCGGTGGAACGGGTCCAATTTTTGTTGGATCAAGGAAGGAAGCCGACGTGGTCGATAATCAGTTCCATCCTTTTCCATATGGAACATGAGCAAGACCTCAAAGAATGGGCGAAAGAGTATATGAGTGATGAAGCGGTGAAAAAGATTTTTTCATTACCAAAAGAAACACAAAAACAGCTGGACTTGGAAATGGTGGATTGGCACGCGAAATTGCAGGATGCGTTGAAAAATGGAGTTGCACCGGATGAGCAGGAAGCTTTTGATTTACTTATCGAGATGATGGAAATGGCGACGAGACACATGACAGACATAGAAGCTTTTGCTTCAGAATTAGAAAAATTTCAAGAGTCGCTGGAAAAGGAGATTCCGGATTTCAATTTTCCAAGTTTCTTGTCCCCGGAGGAAGAAGCTTATCTGGAAGAAGTCGGAAAGGCTATGGAAAAGTTAGCGATTGAGGATGAAAAGTAGTGCACCATCCATGAAACATTTTCTCCCTTCCAATCGTAATAATGGCATTGTGTTAGTTAAAAGTGAAGTTTGGATTGATAAAGGAGCATGTACATGTCAGATTGGAAGGAAAAACAAGAAGCTACAGAAGAAGAGGATGTTCCTTTCCGGGAATTCGGCTGTTCTGTAAAAATAGTTGTCGTCCTCGCAATGACGCTTTTGATCGTCGGTGGGGTGAGTATTGTGTTTAGCCTGTATTTTTTCGGAATTGCCGGCGTGCTTAGTCTGTTCGGAATCCAGTATGAGTCGACTTGGGCATTATTGCTTTATACTCTCATCATCTTAGTTTTTGGATTCTTCATCGAACTGTTTTCCAAAGCGTTATTTTATTTGCTGACGCAGAATGTTTATGATCAGTTGAAGCTTGCCGCCATATTCTTAATCATCGATACGCTATTTACTTGGTTTGTTCTCTATATTGTTGATGAATGGATGGACAGCGTTACCCTTCCTTTACACACGGAATGGGCACTCGCTTTCCTGCTTGCACTTTTTGAAGTGGTCTTTGGGAAAGAAATTTATAAAAAAGAAAATGAAGACGCAGCCTGATGATGAAGCGCTGCGTCTTTTTGTTTTGGCTGAACAGGGTCTATTGTGGGACAAACAGGGACAGTCCCCGTTCGACCCATTTGGGACATTTAGGGACTGTCTCTTTTTGACCCACTCCATGTGCACAATTTTTGACAT
>CALKWU010000030.1 GCA_938004015.1 uncultured Oceanobacillus sp. | reverse complement strand
TGTGCCGGAGACGGTGAACCGGAAGTGGAACCAGAAGATAGTGGAGATACGACAGAAACTGAAGGAACAGAAGGAGCAGCTGAAGGTGGAGCTGGTGGCGGGGATTTAGTCATCTCTGTCGGAGCTGATATTCCATCTCTATCAGCTCATGGTTCAAACGACGTTCCATCCAGTAACGTTCAAGAAAACATCTATGAGACACTGACAGACTTGGATGAGAACCAAGAAATCCAACCTGGTCTTGCAGAATCATGGGAAGAAATCGACGAAACGACTTGGGAATTCAAGATTCGTGAAGGCGTAACATTCCATGATGGTGCGGAATTGAACGCAGAAGTCGTCAAAATGAACTTCGACAGACTGGTGGATCCAGATATCGCTTCACCACGGGCATTCTTGTTCGAAGCGGTTGAAAGTGTTGAAGTCGTTGATGACTACACAATTCGAATCAATTTGGAATACCCTTATGCACCGCTCCTTGCAAACTTAGCTCATAGCGGAACGGCGATCATGAGTCCAAACATCATCGAAGAGGATTACAAGCAAATGGAAGAGGGTGGCGATGTTGATACGTACATCAACCAAAACCCTGTCGGAACCGGTCCTTTCAAATTTGAAGAATGGACACCAGGTGAAAAAGTAGTTTTAGTCCGTAATGATGATTATTGGGGCGAACCTGCAAAACTGGATTCCGTCACATTTAAAGTCGTTACCGAACAAAGTTCACGAGTTGCAGAACTGGAAACAGGTGTGAGCCACGTGGCGGATGCCATTGGTCCGAACAACGTATCCCGTGTGGAAGGGACCGATGGAGTCCATGTCCTTCAAGAGCCTAGTGTATCTTTGTCCTATATCGGATTCAATACACAACAAGAACCATTTGATGATGTAAGAGTCCGTCAAGCCATCTCCATGGCGATCGACAAAGATGAAATCATTGAAGGTGTCTATAACGGCATTGGAATTCCAGCCGTTGGACCTCTAGCGCCTCCGGTGTTCGGCTTTGATGAAAATGTCAGCGGCCTACCGTATGATCCGGAACAGGCGAAAGAATTGCTTGCAGAAGCCGGATATCCTGATGGATTCTCCACAACAATTTGGACAAACGATAACGAACAACGGGTGGATACAGCGATCGCTGTTCAAGCTCAGTTGAAAGAAATCGGTGTCGATGTGGAGATCGAAGAACTTGAATGGGGTGCTTACCTCGAGAGAACAGCCAATGGAGAACATGACATGTTCATTCTCGGTTGGTCTACGGTGACATCCGATGCTGACTATGGAATGTATCCACTATTCCACTCTTCTCAAGCTGGAGATCCGGGTAACCGCTCCTTCTTGGAAGATGAAGAGCTGGATGCCATCTTGGATGAAGCACGTAGAGAAACTGATCCAGATGCAAGACAAGAGCTTTATTCTGAAGCACAAGAAATGCTTGTTGAACTGGCACCAATGATTTATATCCACCACCAAGAGTATCTGCTTGGGGTTAGCGATAAGTTGAAAGACTTTACAGTTGATGCACAAGGCATCTACCAGTTCAAACAAGCGTATATTGAAGAATAAGCAAAAAAACCGCCTCGTACATGAGATTGTACGGGGCGGTTTATTTTGGTAGATTATTTATGTTCCTTTGGGAAAAGTCTTTCATCCATTGGAATGTCCGGACGGATGTCCAAAAGAGCGGAGATGAATTTGTCACGGTTTTTTGGGGAGATGGCGACGACATCGTACTTCCCGCAAGAAATTTGGATCCGTTTGAATGATAATGCCGGTGAATTGATCGGCACTCTTGAAATAATGATCATTCGGATTTCAGGAATACGGATCGTTTGGCGGATGGGCCCATAATATATTTTAATTTTATCATCTTCAATTTTATACCCGGTACGAAACCAAAACCAAAGCAAAAATCCTCCTAAAAGAACCATAATCCCTAAGGCGACGACTTCCCCTTTTAAAAGAGGAAGGATGATGCCGGTCAAAGATACACCCCAAATGATGACAGTGATCCATTTATCCCTTCTGGATGGAAAATACATGAGATCCCTCCCTACTCTGCCGTTACCGCAAGCAATCGAGCAATATTTTTAAATTCCAATTCTTCGAGCTTGGCTTCAATTTTTATTGGTTCAAATTTTCTTTCCGCTTCCTCCAAGTCACAATGGATCGGCAAATCGCATTTTATTTCCGCAAGTTTCCGTGAGATATGGAGCATGTCCAAATCACGTTGCAATTTCGTTCGGATACTGTTCGTCAATTGATTCACGTTTTCCAACAGTTTCTCAATGGTATGATATTCCTGAATCAATTTCATCGCCGTTTTTTCGCCAATCCCTTTCACCCCTGGATAGTTATCCGCACTATCCCCCATCAATGCCTTCACATCAATGACTTGATGCGGATAGATCCCGGTTTTCTCATGGAAATTTTCGACGGTGAACACGTCATAATTGCTGAGACCTTTTTTCATAATAGCGACATTGATATGTTCATCTACCAGCTGTAACATATCTTGGTCGCCTGTCAAAATCAACACGTCGATTTCTTCTTGATACTTTTTCGCCAATGTTCCAATGCAATCATCTGCTTCATAGTTTTCCAGTCCGACATTTGGGATTTGGAAAGCTTCCATGACTTCTTTCACTAATGTGAACTGAGGAACGAGTTCCTCCGGCGGTGCTTCACGATTCGCTTTGTACGGCGGAAAAATTTCATTCCGGAAAGTTTTGCTCCCCATATCCCAACAGCAAATCACATGTGTCGGTTGAAACATGCCGATCGCATCGAGCATGTAACGTAAAAATTGGTGAATTCCATTTGTCGGTATTCCTTTACTCGTTTTCATAAAGTTGCCGCGGAAGGCGGTCGCAAAGAAGCCTCTGAACAATAAAGCCATTCCGTCCACTAATAATACTTTTCCGTTATTCGTCAATTGATTCCACCTGCTTTTCTTTCGTAAGCTCTTGAAGACGTTTTACTTTCGTTTCCATTTTTTCCATATCTGTCGTCATTTCCAGCAACGTGAAATAGTTGTCCATCTGTTGCTGTAATCGATCGACGACAGTTCCTTTCATATGTCCAACCAGTCGCTGCCATTGTTCTAGATACGCATTCGTCATCTTCTCCTGATTGACAGCGATGAAGTGTTCGATGGATGGCAGTAATGCCGAGTACAATTTTTCTTTCATCGTGTCTTTGTCATTTTGCACGAAAAATGCTTTCGTTCCTTTGTATGTTGCGAGAATCGGTTGAACATCTTTCCTATTGAATGCGGTCAGTTGTTCTTCGTAGACGGGAGTGGACAGCTCATAATCAACATGGCTTGGCAAGGAAAAAAGACGGTTGATTTCCTTGGATTTTGTTTGCATCTCTTGATAAATGTCGTTTGCCAATTCTGATGTTAGACGTTCCACTCGAATCGATACGGCTTGCAATTCTTGATTCAACTCAAATCGTATGTATTCGAGAAGATTTTCAAAAGCGTTTTTCACTTGAGCCTGGCCTCTCCGACCGTTTTCGGTGATCGTTGTCGGGTTGAACATTTCTTTAAACATGTCGTGATAACGGATGCCTAAACGATCCGCCACATAAAACAACTGTTTTTCAATGCGTTGGGCGATTTGTTGCCCATATACGTCAGTTTCATAAGCGGACACGTAGGAAGATGCAGTCTGTACATCCTGTTTAATCTGTGCTTTTTCTGCTTCTTTTTCATTATCATTCATCGTCATCGTTGCCAGATAGTGTTCTATCATCTCTGCAACCCGCATGATGTCCCAGCGGGCACTATCGATCGTCAATGCTGCCAAATCATGATGGATGAAAGAATAAAACTGTTCTTCAAACTCTTTCATTTTCTCATTAAGCGGCATGTTGTTTTCTTTTTCTTCCATCGACAGCTTGCTGGATACTGGGAATAGTTTCGCTTGGCGGATTCCCAGTTTGAGCAATTCATCCCGCACGTAGGACGTTACGAGTTGCAACTCCTCGTCATTACTTGCCAAATCCGCAGCATTGACGATGAAAAACATTTTGTCCAATTGGAACGCTTCTTTGACGCGACCAAGCTGCATGAGAAAATCTTTATCCGCCCGTGATAAGGCATGATTGTAATAAGTGATGTAAAGAATCGCATCAGCATGTTTAATATAATCGAAGGCTACATCCGTATGTCTTGCGTTGACGGAATCAGCACCTGGTGTATCGACAAGCGTGATGCCTTGCTGTGTGAAAGTACAATCATAATACACATCAATCGCTTCGATATAACATGCAATCGTCTCATCAGTTACGTACTTGGAAAAATCATCAAAAGTGATCGAGACTTGTTTCCCTATCCGCTCTTCGTTCGCCCGGTATCCTTTGATCAACGCTTGAATATAAGCTCGATACATATTGTTCAAACCGTCATTTTCGGTAATGTTTTTCTTTTCAGCCCAGCGTAAAAGCCGTTCAAAGTTATCCCCTCGAGGCGAAAATTTCTGCGTCATCGCCAGCAATTCATGATACAAAACTTCATCGTTTTTCATTGTGACGACGACCGTACCATGAGGATGAGTGTCAGACACTGGATGAATCCGATTGACCGTTGCTGTCGTCGGATTAGGCGAAACCGGCAAAATGCGTTTCCCAATCAAAGCATTGGAAAAAGAAGACTTTCCGGCACTGAATGCACCGAATAAAGCAATCGTGAATCTCCGGTTTTCCAAGCGTTGTTTTTTCGCTGTCAAATCAGCAATCAAATTATCAAAACCCGGCAAGCCTTCCACATGAGCGATCGCTTCCTCAATCCGCTCCACCATCTCTTCTGCTGTGAAGGCAACTCGATACGGTTTTTCTTTTTTTACTTCCTCTGATTTGTCTTGAATAGTGGAAGAATGATTATCGAGAGGGATCGTTTTCCCTTCGATGAACAGTTGCTCATTTTCAAAGTGCTTTTGAATTGCGGCTTGCCATTGTTTTGCATCGTAGACGGGTGATTGTAGCAAGTTTTCTACCGCCTGTTGCTTGTCTTCCAATTCTTGTTGGATTTTTGCGTATTTTGCTTGAATTTCTTCAATCGCCTGTATATCCTTTTCGCTCGGTCCGTCACGTTGGATCATTGATTCGTGTTTCGTTTGCAATGCTTGCTTCATCTTTTCCAACAGTTCATAAGACTTCCGTTTAAATTTAGATTTAATATCATTTGCGACATCATTCGTGTAATTTAAAACATATTCCCCATTGACTTGAGCACGTGATTTCACTAGTTTTTTGAAATCTTCGCTGCGATAGTCGATGGTGAATTGGTTCACTTCTTCCATCATTGTTTGTTCAGTAATAGAAAAATCTTTCAGCAATTGGACATATTTATCACGTAATTTCCATTGGATGGTGGATTGGATCGTTGCATTCAAGGCCGATTCAAAGCTTTGCATCCGTTTCATTCTTTCTTCTGCAGTTTTCTTTTTTGAGCCGAAAAGACCGACTTTAAAGCCAGGTTGTTCCGCCTCCAAAAAGGTTTGCGCCTTATCCCGTAATTCTTTCGGCATAATATAGGCGTTTTGCAACGTTTGAGTCAATTCTTTTTCAAAAGTCCGTTCTAATTCTTCCGGTTCTTTCGCCAGTTGTTCTTTCATTTTTTCGAGATTTTCCATTTCCTGAAGTTTTCCTTCGAGATCGCCATCGATTTCCATCTCGTTTTTCAACTGTCCGTACTGTTCTTCCAGAAACGTTTTGTGGTTTTCGATGACTTGCCGAACGGATGCGTCAATATTGAAATAACGGTCTCCTTCATTTTCAAGGATGGAAAATAACGTTTCTTTCACTTCAGCGAATTGGTTGTCCGGCAGTGTGAAGTCAAAGAGCGACGTGTAAAAAATTTGTTTTGGAGCGATTTCCCAGTCTTGGAAAGTCCGTCTGATACTTTCTTTGAAACTGGCAAAAGACAATTCCGCATGATTATGTTTATCGATTTGGTTGATGATTAGATAGAACGGAATTCCATTCTCCTGTATCGATTTCAGGAAATATAAATTCACTTCTGATTGGACATGGTTATAATCCATCACATAAAACAACATATCGACCAAGTGAAGGGCGCTTTCTGTCATAAGCCGATCGGCATCATCTGCCGCATCAATTCCAGGCGTGTCAATAATCGCCGACCCTTCAGGAATAATGGCATCTTTCGTGCTGATTTCAATCCGCTTGATCGTGCTTCTGTCTTGCGAATATGCTTTGATCATGTCCAAATCATACGGTTCTTTATACTCCACCGGATTTCCTTCCGTAAAAAAGACTCTTGCCCAGCCTTCTCCTGACGCCAACTTTACGATGTTGGCACTGGTCGGAATTGGACTTTTCGGTAGAATGTCTTTACCAAGCAGTGTATTGATCATGGATGATTTTCCGGCTGAAAAATGACCGGAAAAACTGACGACCAACTCTTTTGTCTTCAGCTTCCTATACAAATCCAATATTTTTTCTGCGTTTTCCCCATCATTATTCGCTTGCATGTTTTGATATAGAGCTGCAAGCTGCTCTTCCCTCGTTTGTAAAACCGTTCCTGTCTGTATCATGTATCTCTTCTTCCCCCACCCTTGTAATCTAACTTCTTTCTATTATACGTAAGAAACACCTTTATTTCTACTAGTGAAACGAGTTTAATTAACATAATAATATTATGGTGAATAGAATATTTGAAAGCATGATGAAAGCCTTGGCTCATTCAACCAAGGCTTTGTTCTTATACTGGATAGACGCCATGTTTTCTCTCTGTAAAGGTCACATTTTTATCCGCATAAACGTCAAATCGCTTGACCAACTCTTCCCGTAATCGATCCGGATGGATGATGTCATCGATCACCATTTCGGATGCTAGCCGATAAACATCGATTTCTTCCTTGTAAGCGTTTTGCTTTTCTTTAATAAACGCCATCCTCTCTTCTTCCGGAAGTTCGGCAATTCGTTTCGCATGAACCGCATTGACAGCAGCTTCCGGGCCCATGACGGCAATTTGCGCATTTGGAAAAGCTAAGACGGCATCCGGTTCAAAAGCTGGCCCTGCCATCGCATAAAGACCAGCGCCGTAAGCTTTTCTGACAATGACGGAAATCTTCGGTACCGTTGCTTCACTCATGCTGAAAAGCATTTTCGCGCCATGACGGATGATTCCTTCACGTTCCACTTTCGTACCGATCATAAAACCAGGGACGTCTGTCAGGAATAATAATGGTATATTGAAAGCGTCACAGAGTTGGATGAATTTTGCCGCTTTGTCGGCAGAATCGGTGAAAAGAACGCCACCTTTCACTCGCGGCTGGTTGGCGATGATTCCGACGCTGTGACCATTGATTCTGGCAAGACCGGTAATCAATTCTTTCGCAAATTCTTTCTTGATTTCACAAAAGCTATCCTCATCGATCACTTGATCAATCAATGCGTACATATCAAAAGGAGCATTCTGGTTTTCCGGAATGATTTCGGTTATCGTTTTATCCGCAGTTTTCGGTGGCTTTGCTTCAATTGCAGCCGGCTTGTTGCGGAAGTTAGCCGGAAAATAACTTAAGTATCTTCTGGCAAAGGAAATCGCTTCTTCTTCCGATTGCACAAGCACATCACCGACTCCGGATACAGTACAGTGCATTCTAGCGCCGCCCATTTCTTCCAAAGTCACTTTTTCGCCGATCACCTTCTCAGCCATTCTCGGTGAACCGAGATACATGGAAGCATTTCCTTCCACCATGATGACGACATCACAGAATGCCGGAATATATGCTCCTCCTGCAGCAGATGGACCGAACAGCAAACAAACTTGCGGCACTCTTCCGGACAGTTTGATTTGATTATGGAAAATCCTGCCCGCCCCTCGTCTTCCCGGGAACATTTCAATTTGGTCGGTGATTCTTGCACCGGCCGAGTCGACGAGATAAATCATCGGGATACCCAATTTCATCGCCGTCTCTTGGATACGGAGAATTTTTTCAACGGTGCGCTTCCCCCAAGAGCCGGCTTTTACTGTCGAATCGTTAGCCATCACACAGACGTTTTGCCCGTTGATTTTTCCGATTCCGGTAACGACCCCATCGGAAGGCAAGTCTTCTGCCATACAATTGGCGAAAAAAGCGTCTTCGATATCCATACCCACATCCAACAACAATTCCAAACGTTTACGGACGAAAAGCTTTCCTCTCTCTTTATTTGCTTCGTGGTATTTTTCTTTTCCACCTTTTTTGATCCTTTCAATCCGATTCTCTAATTCTTCCAAATACGTCATGCTTCCATCCTCCCCCTGTCTTATTCACCTGTGTAAATTGGCTTCCGTTTCTCTTTGAATGCCAACAGACCTTCTTGCCGATCTTTCGTCGGAATCGTCCGTTGGTAAGCAAGATGTTCAATTTCCAGCCCGGTCGCCAAATCCGTTTCCAAACCTGTTTGAATGGCGATTTTCGCTTGTTCCAACGCAATTGGCCCGTTGGATGCAATGGTTACGGCAAGTTGCATAGCCTCATCCAATAGATTTTCTGCTGGAACCACTTCTTCCACGATGCCCAACTGCAACGCTTCTTCCGCTTGAATTGGTTTCGCTGTATAGATGAGACGTTTGGCATGACCTGTCCCAATCAGTCGCGGCAAACGTTGGGTTCCACCTGCCCCTGGAATGATCGCCAAAGAGGTTTCCGTGAGACCTAATCTCACATGTTCCGCCGCTAACCGGATGTCACAAGCAAGGGCAAGTTCCAAACCGCCGCCGAATGCCGCACCATTGATCGCCGCAATGACCGGCATACGCATATTTTCCACTCGATTTACGGTTTTTCCGATATAACGGACAGCCTGCACGACTTCGCTGTCCGTCATATTTTTCCGTTCTTTCAAATCAGCTCCGGCACAAAACGCCCGATCGCCTTTTCCGGTAATGATTGTGCAATAGCTGTCTTGCTTTTCATCAATCGTATAGAGGGCGTCATTCAATTCATCAAGCAACTGCTTCGATAATGCATTTGCTGCATCCGGCCGGTTCAACATGATGGTGGAGACATTTTTTTCTGTATGCAATTCAATCATCGGCATATCATCCTTTCATACAGATTATTCGATGATGGCAATCTCATCTCCTTCGTTAACGAAATCCCCTTCTTTCACTTTCAATTCTTTGATTACACCATCCGTTTCGGCTGGTATCGGAATTTCCATTTTCATCGATTCGAGAATGACGACATCTTCTCCAGCGCTGACCGAATCTCCTTCATTTTTTACGATTTTCCATACATTTCCCGCCATAACAGCTGTCAATTTTGTCATGATGTACTCCTCCTTAAGATTTTTGTATCAATGGTAAATAATGATTTTCTACAAAATTCGTTGTGGTTTCCCCTCGTTGAAATGCTGGAATCGAAACGCATTTCTGCAACATCGGGATATTCGTTTTGATTCCTTCAATCTCATAATCTTTTAAAGCGTTTTCCAAACGTTTAACCGTTTCGTCCCTCGTCTTGCCTTTCACGATCAATTTACCGATCATCGGATCGTAGAAAGGTGTCACTTGATAGTTTTCCATAAAACCGATATCGTGACGGATCCCTTCTCCTTCAGGCAAATTCACTTTCGTAATCGTTCCCGGTGCTGGGAAAAAGCGCACCGGATCTTCCGCATAAATTCTCGCCTCAATGGCATGCCCATCAATCGTGATATCTTCTTGATTCAATGACAGTTTTTCACCATCAGCAATCCGCATTTGCAATTCCACGATATCAAAACCCGTAATCTCTTCCGTCACCGGATGTTCCACTTGAATTCTCGTATTCATTTCCAAAAAGTAGAAGTTTTCATTTTCATCGACGAGAAATTCAAGCGTTCCTGCACTTGTATATTGAATCGCTTTCGCCGCTTTTATCGCAGCTTTTCCCATTTTTTCCCGTGTCGTTTCCGAAATGAACGGTGATGGTGCTTCCTCAATCACTTTTTGGTTCCGCCTTTGAATCGAGCACTCCCGGTCAAATAGATGGATGACATTCCCATGTTCATCTGCGACGATTTGAATTTCTATATGATGGGCGTTTTCAATCTTTTTCTCCAAAAACATGGAACCGTCACCAAAAAAAGTTTTCGCACGCTGTGAATTGTTTGCAAACACTTTTCTCAGTTCAGCCTCATCATGAACGACTTGCATGCCGATTCCACCGCCACCGGCCGCCGCCTTCAACATGATGGGATAGCCTAATCGTTCCGCTTGTTCGACCGCCTCATCCACGTTGTCAAGCGCTTCTTCCGTTCCCGGGACAACCGGCACTCCGGCCGCCTTCATCGCATTCCGTGCATTCACTTTATCTCCCATTTTTTCGATGATGTCACTGGTCGGTCCGATGAAGCGGAATCCTTCTTGTTCACAGCGCTTCGGAAATTCCGCGTTTTCGCTGAAAAAGCCGTAACCGGGATGAATGGCGTCAACTGCGGATTTTTTCGCCGCTGCAAAGATTTTATCCATATTCATGTAACTTTCATTCACTTGTGAACCGCCTAAAGGATAAGCTTCATCGGCCAATTCCACAAACGGCGCTTCCCGGTCTGCATCCGAATAAACGGCTACCGATCGGATTCCGAGTCGCTTACATGTTCGGATGATTCGTGATGCGATTTCCCCACGATTGGCAATCAACACCTTTTTGATCATACACTGTCCCCCCTCTCCATTCCATTAACAGCCGAGATGTCTCGCAATGACAAGACGTTGCACTTCCGAAGTGCCTTCCCCGATTTCCAGCAATTTCGCATCTCTCAAATATCGTTCCACTTCATATTCACGCATGTATCCGTAGCCACCATGAATTTGAATCGCTTGGTCTGCGGAACGGACTGCCGTTTCGGATGCGAACAATTTCGCAAATGCCGCTTCTTTTCCGAATGGCTTTCCTTGGTCTTTCAACCACGCCGCCTTCAACACCATATTCCTCGCCAGTTCCACTTCCATCGCCATATCGGCGAGTTTGAACTGGATCGCTTGGAATTTTGAAATCGGCCGACCGAATTGTTTCCTTTCTTTCGCATAGGAAAGCGCTTTATCCAAAGCGGCTTGTGCAATCCCTACCCCTAACGCGCCGATGGATATTCTGCCGCCGTCCAATGTCGATAAAAATTGTTGAAAACCTTTATGCTCCTCACCAAGTAAGTTTTCTTTAGGAACGACAACGTTATCCAATACGACTTCAGCCGTATCCGAGCCTCTCACACCCATTTTATCGTAAGCGCTTTTAATTGTAACGCCTTCCGTATCCGTCGGCACAATGATCGAGGATATCAGTTTTTTCCCTTCAGGACTTTTTCCTGTGACAGCGGTGACAATAATGATTTTTGCAAAACTCGCATTCGTGATGAAACATTTTTCTCCATTGATGACGTAGTGGTCTCGGTCAAGAACAGCAGTCGTTTCTGTGCCACCCGCATCTGAACCGGCATTCGGTTCTGTCAGTCCAAAAGAGCCTAAAGCTTTCCCTTCCGCTAAAGGTTTCAAATATTCCTCTTTTTGTTTTTCCGTACCATAAGCATAAAGCGGGCTGGCACCTAAGGAAACGGCTGCGGCATAACTTAATCCCGTGCTTCCGCAAACCCGGCCGATTTCTTCTACAGCGAGCGCATATGAAATCGTGTCACCGCCGGCTCCTCCATATTCTTCAGGAAAAGGAATTCCGAGCAAGCCAAGTTCTCCCATTTGTTTAAAAATGTCTTCCGGAAACTCGGCATGTTTGTCAATTTCGATTGCCCGTGGTCGGATAACTTCCTCAGCAAAGTCCCGAACCATTTTCTTCACCATTGCCTGTTCCTTCGTCAATTCAAAATTCATTGTTTTACCCCCATTCAATCGATGTGCGACCGACTGGTTGGTCGGTCGAGAGAGTGAATAAACTAGCCCAAAATGATTTCTCTCCTTAGAGAATCGTTTGTTGATCTGCAACGACTGCATGTAAAATCAAATCGATGTAATACTCAGCGATTTCGTTAATCGTTTTTTCTCCATCCCTTTGGTACCATTTATATGTCCAATTGACCATTCCGAGAATGGCCATCGTCGTTATTTCCACCGACAAATCGCTTCGGAATTCCCCGCTGTCCACGCCAGCTTGGATGACCGATCGGATGATTTCTTTGAACTCATGGCGTTTCTTCTTGACGATTTCTTCATGCTCTGGTTTCAAATAGTTGCTTTCTTGATAAAAAACCGTCAAATGGGCTTTGTAAATGTCGAAAACGCTTACAAAATCTTTGATGATTGTACGCAAGCGCTCGGAAGGTGTCCGGTTTTGTTGATTCGCATGATAGGCTCGTTCAAGTACATACGTGATGAAAATGTCATGGATGACGAACAACAATTCATCCTTTGATGTGAAATGATGGTAGAAACCGCCTTTCGATATTCCCGCCTTCTCGACGATTTGATTGACGGTGACACCATGGAATCCATGACGTTCAAACAACACTAACGCAGCATCGATGATCCTATCCCGAAATTCCGTCGTTCCCGCCCCCCTTTTCAAAAATTCTAACCATACTTTACCATATCATTAGGAATTTTTAAAGATTAAATGATAGGGACTTGTTTAAAACACCAAAATTAAGCGGAAATTGGCAATAGAAAATCCGGACGATTAAGATAAAAAACCCCTCCGGAAATACATTCCTCTTTCCGGAGCAGGTTTGTTAAATCGTTCGGATTTTCATAAATGCATATTTCATTGAGCTTTTACTTATCGCCATCTGTATCCGTTTGGAATGGTTGGGCGTAACTCGCTTCTTTCCAGGCTTTGACCACTTCTCCATCCTGATCGGTGTCGATGACGAAGGAGCCATTGCTCACCCGTTCACTCGTCGCCAATTCGAGTGGATATACAGAATGGACGTGATCATTTTCAGTCAAAATGCTGACCGTGTCATTATCGTCAACTATGAAAAATGCAACGACACGGTGCGGCTTACTTTTCAACGCACGAAGCATCACGAGTCCACGTTTTGCCCTGGATGATTTTTCAAAATCCGCAAGTTGCATCCGTTTCAGAGCACCTCTTTGTGTTACAAGGACTAAAGAAGGTTCCTCATCGGCTGCAAACACTTGACCGCTGACGACGAACTCTCCATCTTTCAATTGGATTGCTTTCACTCCTGCTGTTCGTAGACCCGTCGGATTCACTTCGGATTCATCATACCAAAGACCGTAGCCGCTATTCGAAGCGATGAACACTTGTGAGTTTCCATCTGTTTCATAAACGTCGACAAGTTCATCGCCTTCTTTCAAGTTGAGAGCAATCAAAGCCCGAGCCTGTCGATTCGTTTCATATTGATCCAATTCAGTCCGTTTGATTTGACCATTTTTCGTGATGAATGTCAAATACTTCTTTTCGGAAAACTCCCGAATCGGCAAGACTTGAACGAGTTCTTCATCTTTGTGGAGCTTCGTGAAATGAGAAATATGTGCCCCGAGTTCCTTCCAACGGATATCGGGCAGTTCATGAATTGGGAAGTAAATATACCTTCCTTTATTCGTGAACATTAGAAGATGGTCGGTCGTATTCATTTCATACAGCCCGAGAAGATAATCCAGTTCTTTCATCGTGAGATCGTCTTCATTCGATGCTCCGTATGAACGGAGACTCGTCCGTTTGAAATAGCCGTCTTTCGTTACGGAAACGACGACATCTTCACTTGGAACGAACACTTCGATATTGATTTTCAATTCTTCAATTTCTTCTTCTATCTCCGTTTTTCTAGGAGAATGGAATTCTTTCTTTATTTTCTTCAAATCTTTTTTGATCGTTTGCATCAAAACTTTCTCACTGGAAAGAATCGCTTCAAAAGATTGGATGTTTTTTTCAAGCTCTTTCGCTTCATTTTCCAGTTCGGTGATGTCGGTATTCGTCAGGCGGTACAATTGCAAGGTCACGATTGCTTCTGCCTGTTCTTCACTGAAGTCATACGTTTTCATCAACCGTTTCTTCGCATCGGCTTTATTTTTTGAAGCACGGATGAGTGCAATCACTTCATCGAGAATGGAAATCGCTTTGATCAATCCTTCGATGATGTGGGCTCTTTTCTTCGCTTTATTCAAATCGAAGGTCACTTGCCTTGTTACGACTTCTTTCTGATGCCTGATGAAAGCATCGAGAATTTGCGGCAAAGACATGAGTTTTGGTGTTTTATCTTCTATTGCGACCATGTTGAAGTTATACGAAACCTGCAGTTCCGTATTTTTGAACAAGTAATTCAAAATTCCAGTAGCGTCGGCATCTTTCCGTAATTCCACAACGACGCGCAATCCGGTTCGATCCGATTCATCACGGACTTCCGCAATACCATCGACTTTCCGGTCTAAACGGAATTCATCGATTTTCTTCACCATATTTGCCTTGTTCACTTCATAAGGAATTTCTTCTATCACGATTTGCTGTCTGTTCCCACGGATATTTTCTATTTTCGTTTTACCGCGGACAATGATACGGCCACGGCCGGTTTCATAAGCTTTTTTGATTCCGTCGATTCCTTGGATGATTCCGCCGGTTGGGAAATCCGGACCTTTCAAAACGGTCATGAGGTCTTCCACATCCGCTTCCGGTTTATCTATTCTCATGATGACGGCATCGATGACTTCCGCTAAATTATGCGGCGGGATGTCTGTTGCATAACCGGCAGAAATCCCGGTCGACCCGTTAACGAGCAAGTTTGGGAACTTCGCCGGCAAGACGACCGGCTCTAAAGTTGTTTCGTCAAAATTATAAATGAAATCGACGGTCTCTTTGTCGATATCCCGCAACAACTCGGCGGCGATTTTAGACAAACGCGCTTCCGTATACCGCATCGCAGCCGGCGGGTCTCCATCAATACTTCCATTGTTTCCATGCATCTCGACCAACACTTCTTGCAGTTTCCAATCTTGACTTAGACGGACCATCGCCTCATAAACGGAAGTATCCCCATGAGGGTGATAATTTCCGATAACCGTACCAACGGTTTTCGCCGATTTACGGAAACCTTTATCAAAGGTGTTCTTTTCCATGAACATTGCATATAAAATCCGTCTCTGCACCGGCTTTAATCCATCCCGTGCATCCGGTAGCGCCCGATCTTGAATGATATATTTACTGTACCGGCCGAAGCGATCCCCGATCACTTCTTCCAAAGACAGGTCAAGAAATTTTTCTTTTGCCATTACTGCTTATCCCCCTTCTGATTAGTGAAGGTAATTCATCAATCTTCTTTACGTATTTTTTGATTTTCTAAAATATTCGTATCTTCATCTAGTCCAAATTTCACATTCGCCTCAATCCAATTACGTCGAGGTTCCACTTTATCGCCCATCAATGTGGTGATGCGGCGTTCCGCACGGGCAATATCTTCAATCGTGACCCGGATCAATGTCCTCGTATCCGGATTCATTGTCGTATCCCATAATTGATCGGCGTTCATTTCCCCTAAACCTTTATAGCGTTGCACCGTGTAACCGCTTTTGAACGTTTCGGTAGCCTTTTTCATTTCCGCTTCATCCCAGGCATAAACGATCTGTTCATTTTTCCCTTTTCCTTTGGAAATTTTAAATAAAGGTGGGAGAGCGATGAACACTTTTCCTGCTTCGATCAATTCTCTCATATAACGATAAAAAAAAGTAAGCAACAATACTTGGATATGGGCACCATCGGTATCCGCATCCGTCATGATGATGATTTTGTCGTATTGGACATCTTCCAAATTGAAGTCAGGTCCAACACCTGCTCCGATTGTATGGATGATCGTCGCGATTTCTTCATTTTTGAAAACATCTTCCAACTTTGCTTTTTCAGTATTGATCACTTTACCCCGTAAAGGCAATACCGCTTGGAATTTACGGTCACGTCCTTGCTTTGCCGAACCCCCGGCAGAATCCCCTTCCACCAGATAGAGTTCATTTTTCTGCGGATTCCGCGATTGGGCTGGTGTCAATTTTCCACTAAGAAGAGCATCTCTTCTTTTTCTCTTCTTCCCGGAACGGGCTTCTTCCCGTGCTTTCCTTGCAGCTTCCCTCGCTTCTTTCGCTTTTAACGCCTTATTGATGAGTAACTTGGAAATCTCTGCATTTTCTTCCAAAAAATAAGCAAGTTGTTCTGAAACGACTTGATCGACGGCGGAGCGTGCTTCCGGCGTTCCGAGTTTTGCTTTTGTTTGACCTTCAAATTGCAATAAGTTTTCCGGAATCCGGACGGAAACAATCGCAGTCAAACCTTCTCGGATATCGGAACCTTCCAAGTTTTTGTCCTTTTCTTTAAGAATCGATGTTCTGCGGCCATACTCATTGATCGTTCTTGTAATAGCGCTTCTTGCACCGAATTCATGGGTTCCACCATCGTTCGTCCGGACATGGTTGACGAAAGAGAGCATGTTTTCCGCATAGCCATCATTGAATTGAAAGGCAAATTCCACTTGAATGCCGTTATTTTCCCCTTCAAAAAAGATGACAGGATGAAGGACGTCTTTATCTTCATTCAAATAATCGACAAATGATTTCAAACCATCCGGATATTGGAACGTTTCCTTCGTCTCCGAGCGCTCATCCTCCAGTTCGATTTGTAAGTTTTTCAAGAGAAATGCCGATTCCCGCAGACGTTCGGAAATGATTTCATAATCAAATTCCGTCGTTGTAAATACGGTAGGATCCGGTTTGAAATGGATCAGCGTCCCGGTCTTTTTCGTCGGTTTTCCTTTTTCCAGTCCACCGGCTGGTTTTCCACCGTTTTCAAAGCGTTGAAAATAAGTGTATCCGTCCCGGTAAACCGTCACTTCCATCCATTCGGACAAAGCGTTGACGACGGCAGCCCCTACTCCGTGCAAGCCGCCGCTCGTTTTATATCCGCCTTGCCCGAATTTTCCTCCGGCATGTAAAACGGTAAAAATGACTTCTACCGTCGGAATTCCCGTTTCATGCATCCCGGTGGGGATACCTCTTCCATAATCGAGGACAGAAACACTGTTGTCTTTATGTATCGTCACTTCAATTTTATTTCCATAACCAGATAATGCTTCATCGACCGCATTATCGACAATTTCAAAAACGAGGTGATGAAGCCCGCGTTCATCTGTACTTCCGATGTACATCCCCGGTCTTTTACGGACGGCATCGAGTCCTTCCAATACTTGAATGGAATCATCGGAATACTTGTTTGCTTGATTGACCAATGATCATATTCCCCTTTCAATCGATAAACTAGTGGCTGTCATGTTCCGTGCGACTGGATTCCATATTATTAATCTTAGAACAAACGTTTGTAAATGTAAATGAAAACAAGATGGCGACAAGCTTTTACTTAACTATCTTAACCTAAAAATGGGAAAAAATATACTATTGTTTCGTCGTTTGGAGTTTCTCGACAAAATGTGTGGCATCGATACGTTGTGATGGAAGCGGCTCGATTCGCTGGGGATTTCCCGTTTGAAATAATGAAGGGCCCGGAAATAATTCCAATGCTGATGGAATGCTTCTCCGAGCCCTGACGACATTATTTCACGAGAACCGAGTGAACGACTTTAATGCACAAATCCATAATGACGGTGAAACCTTTTTCTTTCAAATAATGGTAAGCTTCTTCATTTACAATCCCTAATTGTGCCCAAAACACACGGCAATTTGTTTTCGCAGCATCTTCCGCAACATCAGGTAAATACTCAGGGCGGCGGAATACGTTGATGATATCGATTTCATCAGGAACATCCGCCAAAGTCGGATACGCTTTTTCCCCGAGCACCTCGTCGACCGTCGGATTGACCGGAATGATGCGGTACCCTTGTTCCTGCATGATTTTTGCTATTTGATAAGCCGTTTTTTCTTGATTATTCGATAACCCAACAACGGCAATCGTCTTGGCATTTTCCAAAATTTCTTTCAATTCTTCTTTCGATGGATTTTCCCAACTCATTTCTTTCATCCTTTCCTGTTATCATGCTTTAGTCACATCATAAGTCGTATAAGATAAGTAGTCAACCATACCGTTCAACTGCTCGGCCTCCAGAAAGCATGGAAAACAAATATTTTGAACAATAAATTACTTTTAATGTGGATTCATGCTAGAATATTCATAGCAATATTTTCAAATATCGAGAATATCAACTCATTTTTTTGCTATGATGGTATTAATAGGTAGAATGTTAACGGAAAGTAGGATGAGTCATGGAATATGTTGTGTATGGATTGATTGCTTATCTTTTCGGTTCAATCCCGTCAGCATTATTGGTCGGAAAAATCGGTTTTGGGAAGGATATCCGCGAACATGGCAGCGGAAATCTCGGGGCGACGAACGCATTTCGGGTTCTCGGGATCAAAGCGGGGATTATCGTCACGGTATCGGACATATTAAAAGGGACGATTCCGACGTTACTGCCGATTTTGATGGACGCTTCCGTCCATCCGTTGATCATTGGGCTGTTCGCTGTCATTGGCCATACGTACCCGATTTTCGCCCGCTTTAAAGGCGGAAAGGCCGTTGCTACATCTGGGGGTATCATTTTAGGTAGTTTCCCGATTTTGTTTTTCATTATGGTCACTACATTTTTACTTACGTTGTATTTGACGAAGTACGTTTCCTTATCGTCCATTTTGACCGGAGTTGTAACGATCATCGTTTCACTGTTTTACAAAGACATCGTGTTGATCGTCGTCATTTCCTTCTTGACTCTATTTGTCATCTATCGGCATAAAGAAAATATAAAACGAATCCGAAACGGAACCGAACCGAAAATTACATGGATGTAGTAAGAGGTGTACATTGTTGCACTTCTTTTCTTTTGGTGGTTGTCATGGGTCATTTGAACAGGGTCAACCTTCTATTCTGTTTGAAGGCGATGAGCATTGTTTTATACAGCTACATGGGTCGTATCGAGCCACGATACTTATAAATTGAATAAACATTATCGATTCAGTATACTATTATCTAGCCAATGATAGAAAGAAGGAAAGTTTCATGACGGATGCGAGATTTAAACAACTTCCAAATAAACAAGAACGACATAAATTATTCGGCTCGGTGGAACCGAGAAAGAAAACGAAACCGGTTGAAAAAGAACAAATGCCGGACATTCAAAATGAAGAAAAAGATTTCCTTTTTGCATTGGATGCGGTCGGAATCGCTAATGTGAAACACCCGGTCATCGTCGAAGGTGACACAGAACCACGCCGGCAAACGACAATCGGGAATTTCACCTTTTCTTCCAGTTTGCCGCAAACGAAAAAGGGAACGAATATGAGTCGGTTTACTGAGCAATTGCAAAAATATTATCAAAAGGGATTGATCATCAATTTTGATACTTTGAAGGATTTTACGAAAGAATTAAGCGACCGCTTGGAACAACGGGATGCGACAGTAGAAGTCCATTTCCCTTGGTTCTTTGAGAGAAAAGCACCGCAAACGCACCATAGTGGATTGAACCATGCGGATGTGAGGATGTCAGTCACCTATGATGAGAAATCAGGCTTTACGATGAGTGCCACTTTAAGTGGAAAAATCACGACACTTTGTCCTTGTTCCAAGGAAATCAGTGAATACAGCGCCCATAATCAACGGGGAACGATTACGATGGAAGTCGAATTCGATGATGATTTCGATGAAAATGAAATCGATTGGAAGCTCGAATTGTTGGAAGCTGCGGAAAGCAACGCATCCAGTCGACTTTATCCCGTATTGAAGCGTCCGGATGAAAAAGTGGTGACAGAAACTGCATACGAAAATCCGCGGTT
The DNA here is from genome assembly GCA_938004015.1 of uncultured Oceanobacillus sp. GTDB lineage: Bacteria > Bacillota > Bacilli > Bacillales > Amphibacillaceae > Oceanobacillus. Next base: position 577 of record CALKWU010000030.1, on the reverse strand, counting down.
TGTGGAAGATATGGTGCGGTTGGTGGCTGCGGACTTATATGAAATGGAATTTGTGACGAAATTCAAAGTAAGTTGCAGAAATGAAGAATCGATCCATCTGCACGATGCCATCGCTTCGATTACTTACGACAAATCCATTGAAGGCAGAGGATGATCATGAAATACTTTTTCATAGGACTGATCCGCTTTTACCAAAAGGCGATCAGTCCTTTTAAACCACCGACTTGCAGGTTTTATCCGACCTGCTCCAGTTACAGTTTGGAAGCCTTCCAACGTTTTGGTGCGGTTAAGGGCTTGTACCTTACCATTAAAAGAATCAGTAAATGTCATCCCTTGCATCCTGGTGGTGTTGATTTAGTTCCCGAAAAACCGACGGATGAAAAAAGAGACTGAGACGCAACTCAATACATGGTGTAAAATCCGAACAATTGGATTGAGTGCTAAACACTCGCTCCGGAAATATACTTCGCTTTCCGGGGGCGGCTGGTGAGCCTCCTCGGGCTAGCGCCCTGCGGGGTCTCACCGATGCCTTAGCTCCCCCAGGAGTCTCCGTATATTTCCGGAGCTTTTTAAAATA
>CALKWU010000029.1 GCA_938004015.1 uncultured Oceanobacillus sp. | reverse complement strand
AATTGTTGGAAGCGGGAGATGTGGAACTTGATGAAGCGAAACGGGAGGAAATCTATTTGGAAGCTCAAGAAATTATTTATGAAGATGCCCCGTGGGTTTTCGGTTTTACACTCAGTGAAATCGAAGCGGGTCATAAGAGCTTGCAGAACTGGTCCCCTCGCTTTGATGGCATGATTTATATGGACGAGGCTACTTTAGTCGAGTGATTTTTTGGTTCGAGAGGAGTTCTGGCCTATGAGGTTTGTGAAAATCATTGAACGGGTTCTCCTGACGATCCCCATCATGATCGGTGTTGCACTGCTTGTCTTTTTATTCATGAGGCTGACACCCGGAGATCCCGTCGATATGATGATGGGTGATGCGGGGAATGTCAGCGAAAAAGAAATCGAAGCCTTGACGGCGGAGTTGAACTTGGATAAACCGCTCCATGTTCAACTCACGATGTATTTGTCGGATTTAATAAAAGGTGATCTTGGTGAATCGTACACGAAAAGAAAACCGGTTACGGAATTGGTCTTCGAAACATTACCCGCCACGGTTGAACTCGCTCTGGCTGCCACATTCGTTTCCTTGATCATCGGCATTCCGATTGGTGTCATTTCCGCTGTAAAGCAAAATAAATTGATTGATAGGGTGAGCATGGGAGGGTCTTTCTTAGGCATTTCCATGCCGCCCTTTTGGCTGGGCATCGTTTTGATTTTACTTTTTTCCGTTCATTTCGGTTTGATGCCTGTAAAAGGAAGGATTGATTTCGGTTACCAATTTCCAACAGTGACGGGCTTGTATGTGATCGACAGTTTGTTGGCCGGGGATTTCGAGGCATTCAAAAATGTCGTGAAACATTTGGTGTTGCCTGCAGTGACGCTCGGTGCGGGGATGGGAGCGATCGTCGCTCGGGTGACGCGGTCGAGCATGATCGAAACATTGCGTTCCGACTATGTGACGTTGGCAAGAGCGAAAGGCGTGAAAGAATGGCGCGTCATCGTCATCCATGCCTTAAGGAACGGGCTCATTCCCGTTGTTACGATGGTCGGATTGGAAATTGGTGTATTGCTCAGTGGAAACATGATTGTGGAAACGGTGTTCGGTTGGCCGGGGTTGGGAAGATTGGCGGTGGATGGAATCTTCAACAGGGATTATCCGCTCGTGCAAGGTGTCGTCATGTTTTATGCATTTGTTTTCGTTTTCGCCAACTTAATCGTCGATATTCTGTATACCTATCTGGACCCGAAACTGAAAACATAAAGAGGGGGAGATATTATGAGCAGCAAATTCAATTCGAATGCGACTATTTCCTTCCCTGACAAATCATTCTGGTGGCAGAAAAGACTGAACGATGTCAAATCTTTTTTTAAAAGCCTCCGTGAACATCCGAGTGCCATGATCGGTGGCATTATCGTCCTCATTTTCATATTGATGGCGATTTTCAGTCCATTCATCATTCCTCATAGCAGTACGTCGGGGAATTTGGAAAACCGTTTGGCTCCTCCCATGTGGATGGAAGGAGGAAGCGGCGAGCATATTCTCGGCACAGATGAACAAGGGATCGATATCCTCTCAAGAATCATCCATGGTTCCAGGGTCTCCATCGTGGTAGGTTTGTTGGCGACGGTCACATCGGTCGTTGTAGGGACGACGCTAGGATTGATTGCAGGTTATTACCGAGGTTGGTTCGATAACGTCGTATCCAGAGTTGCGGATATCATCCTTGCTTTTCCGTTTTTGATCTTCGCCATTTTCATGATGGCGTTCCTCGGTCCTGGATTCATGAATTTGATTTTCGCCCTGACATTCATCGGTTGGGTGGAATTTTTCCGCTTGGCACGTGGGGAGTCGCTCGTCGAACATAATAAGGAATATGTCGAAGCGGCCAAGTCATTGGGGAGAAGATCGATCAAAATCATGGTCGATGAGATTTTACCGAACATCGTGCAGACCATTTTCGTTTTGGCGACATTGAGGTTCGGTTACATGATCATCATGGAAGCATCCTTAAGTTTCCTCGGGCTCGGCATCCAACCGCCGACACCGGCTTGGGGCTCGATGATCGCGAGTGGACGCGACTATATGTTCAACGCTTGGTGGCTATCGACATTCCCAGGTTTGACGTTACTTATTCTCGTCTTGAGCATCAACCTTTTTGGAGAGGGATTAAGAGATATCTTAGATCCTAAAATGAAAGGGAAGTAGATTGGTATGTTGACTGTAAAAGATTTATCTGTCGGGTTTCCTAAAAATGATCAAATTGTGCGAGCTGTGAATGGAATCAGTTTTTCTGTGAAAGAAGGGCAGATCGTCGGCTTGGTCGGCGAGTCCGGTTGTGGGAAAAGCACGGCACTATTCAGCATCATGGGCCTCATCCCTCGTCCGGGGAAAATGCTGTCCGGAGAAATCGTTTTTGACGGGCAAAACATCGAGAAAAACAGTAAAGAAGAGTGGCGAAAACTTCGGGGGAAAGAAATCGCCATGATTTTCCAGGATCCCATGACAGCCCTTAATCCCGCTTATTCCGTCGGCGAGCAAATTCGTGAAGTGTTGAAAACGCATCGGCAAAAAAAGCCGGGCCTTTTCAATAGAAGGAAACAAAAACAAAAAGAAGTCGAGAAAGTGATCCAATTGATGGAGGAAGTGAGAATACCTTCCGCAGCTGAACGCTATCACGATTATCCTCATCAATTCAGTGGTGGGATGCAACAACGGATTCTCGTCGCGATGGCGTTGGCATGCAACCCGAAACTTATCTTGGCGGATGAACCGACGACCGCTTTGGACGTGACGATTCAGGCGCAAATCCTCGATGTGTTGAAAGACATCAATGAGAAGCATAACACGAGCATTTTACTCGTCACCCACGATTTAAGCGTGGCATCCGAGTTTTGTGATGAAATCATCGTCATGTACGCCGGAAAAATCGTCGAAAAAGGTCCGACCCGCCAAGTGATCGACAACCCGAAACATCCGTATACGAAAGGTTTGTTGAATTCCATTCCGGTCATTTCCGAGGAGAAAAAACACATCGAACCGATCAAAGGGAATGTAATCGATTTGGAAGAAGTCGGCAAAGGTTGCGGCTTTTGGAATCGCTGTCCTTTCATGACACCTGAATGCAGAGAGCATGTGCCGATGGTGAAAACAGACGGTAGAGATGTTAGATGCGTCTTGTATAAGGAAAGGGGAGAGAAGGTTGCTCACTGATACTCCTGTTGTAAATAGAGAAGAACCCATTTTGAAACTGAGAGACGTGAAAAAATATTACAAAATAAAAAGAAGCCTATTGGAAAGGATGGTCAGCCCTAATAAAGATTCCCATGTATACGCGGTGGATGGGGTTAGTTTCGACGTCTATTCTGGTGAAACGTTGGGGCTTGTCGGGGAAAGCGGATGCGGGAAGTCGACGTTGGGCCGGACGATCGTGAATTTGCATGGCATCACGGAAGGGAAAATATTATTCAAAAATCAAGACATTCACCAAATGAGTACAAAGCAAATGGATGAGTTCCGGCGACAGGTGCAAATTATTTTTCAAAACCCATATGCTTCATTGAATCCGCGTAAAACGGTCTATGAAATATTGAAAGTCGCCGTGGAATGCCGGGGTGTCACAGACAAAAATGCAATTGATGAAGAAATCAGGCAGCTCGTCGAACGGGTCGGTTTGTCAGTCAAACATTTGGATCAATATCCGCATCAATTCAGTGGTGGACAACGCCAGCGGATCGGTATCGCAAGGGCACTCGCAATGAAACCGAGATTCATCGTTGCGGATGAACCGGTATCCGCCTTGGATGTATCCGTCCAGGCGCAAATATTGAATTTGATGGAAGAACTGAAAGAGGAACTCAATCTGACATATTTGTTCATCGCCCATGATTTGAGTGTCGTGTACCATGTCAGTGATCGTGTGGCCGTCATGTATTTGGGGCAAGTCGTGGAACTCGCTGAAACGAAAGAGCTTTTCCAAAATCCAAAACACCCATATACGAAAGCTTTGCTCTCTTCCATCCCATCGATTGAGCCGAGTCATCAACGGGAACGCATCATATTGGAAGGAACTGTTCCGACGCCTATGGAAAAACAAGAAGGGTGTGTTTTCAAAAATCGATGTTTCATGAAGATCGGAGGCATTTGTGATAAAGTCCGACCGGAATTGACGACAGTGAATGGTCATCAAGTCGCTTGTCATTTGTACAGGAAGGATGGGGTGAATGAAAAAGCCGTTGATAGGCATCAGCTGCAACTATAGGCCGCACGAAGGACAAAGAGGGACATTCAATTTGGATCGGGCATATACGGAAGCGGTCTACCGGAACGGGGGAATCCCGCAAATCATCCCGATCATGCCCGTTGAAGAAATCCCGGAATTGTTGGATTTGTATGACGGACTCGTCTTCAGTGGTGGTGGGGGGTTGCTGCCCCATGTAAAAAAGATGGATCCGTTGCCTGGCTTGAAGGAGCAAAATCCGGTCCGCTATGAATTTGAATTCGAGCTCATCCGACAGGCCATTGAAAGGGAGATGCCGATTTTAGGGCTTTGTCGAGGGCACCAGATGATCAATGAGGTGCTCGGCGGGACAATCGTCAATCTGAAAGAAAAAAATCATATGCAAAAAACCCCGGGAAAGCAACCCTACCACAAAATAGCGATCCGAAACGATTCGATTTTGTTCGCTTGCATTAAAGATGAGGAAGCGGATGTCAACAGCTTTCACAGCCAGGTCGTGGAAGAAGCGGGCCAAAACTTGAAGGTGACCGCTTATTCAGATGACCACTTGATTGAAAGCGTCGAAAGCACCTCGTCTCAGTTTGTCATGGGATTGCAATTCCATCCGGAGTTCATGTTGGAAGATGAGAAGATGATGAATATTTATAAGGCGTTTGTCGAGGCGGCGAGGGATAGGGGGAGGAAGGGCTAGAGATTTGGGGTGTAGTATGAGGTCAAAAGTAGTTAACGGGAAGAAGTTTCAACTTTATGGTCCGCAAAGATGTCTTACTTAGGAGAACAAAAAGCGTTATGAAAAATTCAAAACAACTGGTCGAGCATTGTAAGAAGGAAAATAAAATGTTGATAATATCGAGTGAAAACAATAGATCAGATAAATTTTTTAAAATGGTTCCGAAGTTGACGGAGCCATTTTTCTATCTTTTCATTCGAAAATTAGTGGGTAATATTGATTCGATAATTAAAAGTAAAATCGCTTTTATTTTCATAGATATCCGGAAAAGAAAAAGAAGGAACAGTTGTTTATAAACGCAAGGCGGAGTATAAAAAGCCGCACTTTGCATAAGTGATAATAATGACCATTCATTTGTGAACTGAAACCTTTTTTACAGAAAAGCTGAGGACTTTCAGTTTTTTGATATATCATGTGTCACTTATCCTTCGCCTTTCTTACGTGATCTGATACCCATCTTTATTTGAAAAAGAAGAGGTGAAATCTTATAGGCATTTTCCCGACTAATACAGGAAGGCAGTTTGAGTAAACTATGTTCATGATAGGTCGCAATTTTCAGCATTGAGTCATAAAATTAGCGGTGTGTCGAAAAGAACGGTGATATAT
>CALKWU010000028.1 GCA_938004015.1 uncultured Oceanobacillus sp. | reverse complement strand
AGGAGGGTAAAAATGAAAATACTCGTTTTGAACGTAACGAATTGGATCGGCTACCATATGACGGATGGGCTGTTGAATGCCGGGCATGAAGTGGTTGGAGTGAAAGGAGAAGAAGGCAACGAACATTTCATCGATTTTTTTGCCCGGAACAGTCAGTTCCATTTGATTGAACGGCCAGAGCGTGGATCTTTTCCGCTTGTGATTTGTATAGAAGATGCCGATGTGGCCGATGATGTGGAGTATGACCGGTTGTACCTCATCAACCATAAGGAGAAAAGGAAAAACGCCATTTCGATTGAAGCACCCTGTTTATTCGGAGAATGGATGCCGATGACGGAAGAAGATTTGGAACAAATGGGGGAAAACGTCACATTTTCATCTGAAAAACTGCTGAGTGATGGAATTTATATCGGGGATTTTCTTGAATTTTTCATCACGTTCATCGAAAAGGAACCGGAAGTGGAAAACATCCGCTTATGGCCAGCGAGAAATCAAGGGAAAAAACTTGAAAAAAGTTTCCTAGTCGATGAAAATATCCCTATACAAGAAAAATTGCAACAAGTCATTTCGCATTATAAAAGGTTTAAAGACCTATATCCACAAAATATGCGAAACATGGACGGGAGTGGCAGTAGTTGAAAACATACAGCGCTTTCCTTTTTCTGTTTATACTCGTCATCGTCATCCTGCCTGGCTGCAGTTATTTTCAAGGGAACGAATTGAACAATATCGGCATGCTTTTCGATTCCACAATAGAAGACAACAGCTGGAATGAAAAAGGGTACGAGGCTTTATTGGAAATGGAAAAGCAATTTAAAACCGATGTGTTTTACAAAGAAAATGTCCGTTCCGAACAAGAAGTGAAAACCGCCGTCGCTGATTTTGTAAAAGAAGGCGTTAATCTTGTCATTGGACACGGCAACAGCTATGGCAATCATTTTGTCGATTTGACGAAAACCTATCCGGAAGTGCACTTCATCTATACAAATGGGGAAATTTATGATTCCGGCATCACAAGCATCAAGATGAATGTCCATGCCTTGGGATTTTTTGCCGGCATGGTGGCAGGTGAAATGACGAAAAACGATCAAATCGGCGTCATTGCCGCTTACTCCTGGCAACCGGAATTGGAAGGGTTATATGAAGGAGCAAAATACCAAAATCCGAATTCCAACTTGATGATTGATTTCCTTACCGATTGGGATGATGTGGAACAAGCATTGGCCGTTTATGAAAAATCCAAAACGAATGGAGCAGACATCATCATTCCAATCGGTCATGCTTACAGTAAAGCAGTGATTGAAGCGGCTGCCGACGATGGAATCCACTCGATCGGGTACATCCAAGACCAACACGAAATTGCTCCGGATTATGTTTTGACAAGCATGATCCAGCATATCGACCACCTTTACATAAAGGCGGCGACGGATTTTAACAACGGAGATTTGGTCGGTGGAATCCGCTCTTATGATATCCATGAAGATTATATCAAGCTCGGTGAATTCAATGAAAAAATTCCTGAGTATTTCAGGACCTATATCCAAGAGGAAATAGAAAATTATAAAGAAACGAATCTTTTACCATATGAACATTGAGTGGAAAAAATCGCCTCTTGTCAGAAGGGGATTTATGCTTTAAAATTAGTACCAAGTCATAACATTTACTGTTAGACATAGACTCTAGTAGAAAAGGGAATTACTGTATCAGAGGAATCCCATATGGATGAATGATAGGAGTTGTTAACATGAATGTAGGTATTTTAGGTACCGGCCACTATATACCGACTAAATTGGTCACAAACAAAGACATTGAGAAGATCGTCGATACGACCGACGAATGGATCCGGACGAGAACGGGAATTGAGGAACGGAGATTCGCGGAAGATGGTATCGATACATCGGATATGTCTTATTATGCGGCCGTTGAAGCGTTGAAAGAAGCGGATTTGGCTCCGGAAGACATCGATTTAATCATCGTGGCGACAGTCACACCGGACACGCCGTTTCCATCGGTGTCATGCATCATTCAAGATCGTCTTGGAGCGACGAATGCCGCAGCGATGGATCTTGGCGCTGCTTGTGCCGGATTTGTTTACGGATTGGTCACAGCACAACAGTTTGTCGCATCCGGAGCTTATAAGCATGTACTTGTCGTCGGGGCGGATAAGTTATCTAAAATCATCAACTGGGAAGACCGTTCCACCTGCGTGTTGCTTGGAGATGGAGCGGGCGCCGTTGTTGTCGGTGAAGTGAGTGAAGGGAGAGGGATTTTATCCTTTGAGTTAGGTGCTAAAGGTTCCGGCGGAAAACATCTTCTGCAAAATAAAGAAGGCTTTTTGGAAATGAATGGGCGGGAAGTGTTCAAGTTCGCCGTCCGACAAATGCCGGAATCGACGGTGAATGTGATTGAAAAGATTGGACTCGATAAAGAAGATGTCGATTATCTCGTTCCGCACCAGGCGAACATCCGAATTATGGATGCGGCCAGGGAGCGGCTGGGGATATCCCAGGATAAAATGGCGACGACGATCACGAAATACGGAAACAATTCTTCTGCCTCCATACCTATGGCTTTATCGGAGTCCGTAAAAAATGGTAAAATAAAAGATAATGATTTGATTATACTTGTTGGATTCGGTGGTGGTTTAGCATGGGGGGCCGCTGCCATTCGTTGGGGAATCTGACAATGTTTCGAAAGGAGTAGACAGATGGGCGAAAGAAGAGTAGTTGTTACCGGCCTAGGTGCAGTGACACCAGTCGGCAACGATGTAAAAGCCATGTGGGAAAGTCTCGTGAATGGCCGATCTGGCATTGACATCGCCGCTCAAGTGAATGTGGATCAATTTCCGGCAAAAGTAGCGGCTGAAGTGAAAGATTTCGAGCCGGAAAAATATATCGATCGTAAAGATATACGCCGGATGGACTTATTCACGCAATATGCAGTTGCTGCCGCAAAAATGGCAGTGGAAGATGCGAACCTCGTCATTGATGACAGCAACGCGACTCGTGTCGGCGTGTGGATCGGTTCCGGAATCGGCGGCATGAAAACATGGGAAGAGCAACATATCCGGCTTCTCGAAAAAGGTCCACGCCGTGTGAGCCCGTTCTTCGTGCCGATGATGATACCGGACATGGCAGCCGGACAAGTATCCATCATCTTAGGAGCAAAAGGGATCAACTCGTGCACCGTGACTGCTTGTGCTTCCGGAGCAAGCTCCATCGGGGATGCATTCAAAGCGGTTCAACGGGGCGATGTGGACTACATCATCGCCGGTGGGACAGAGGCGCCGATATC
>CALKWU010000027.1 GCA_938004015.1 uncultured Oceanobacillus sp. | reverse complement strand
TGCGGAAACATCCAACAACACCTAGAACGGAAAATGAAAAGAAAGCAGTCATCAACCGTTTGAAGCGGATTGAAGGACAAGTACGAGGCATCCAGAAAATGGTCGAAGAAGACCGTTATTGTATCGATATACTGATTCAAATCAGTGCAATCAATGCTGCGTTGAAAAAAGTCGGATTTGAAGTGGCGGAGCGACATGTGAAGCATTGTGTGAAAGATGCGATCCAGTCCAACGATGGAAATGAAGCGATTGAAGAATTGATGTCTGTCATGAAACAGTTTTCCAAATAAGGAGGAGGCATTTATGAGTGAAAAGAAGCATGTGACGATAGGTGTTACGGGCATGACTTGTTCTGCCTGTTCCAATAGAGTGGAAAAAGTGTTGAACAGAATGGAAGGTGTGGAAGCGCAAGTCAATCTTGCTACAGAAAAAGCGACGGTTACGTATGATCCTGAAAAATCTTCCATCGATACAATCAATGAAAAAATCGAAAATATGGGTTACGGCATACTCCGTGAAAAAATCGAGCTCGATGTGTTCGGGATGACATGTTCTGCTTGCTCGAGCCGCATAGAAAAAGTATTGAATAAACAGGAAGGTGTGAAGTCGGCTACCGTCAACTTGGCCACCGAAAGTGCCTCCATTGAATATAATCCCGGACTGCTCGATGAAAAAGCGATCGTCGAACGGATCCAAAAACTCGGCTATGATGCAAAACCTAAAACGGAAAGTGAAGAAAAAAATTCCTATAAGGAAGAACGAATAAACGAAATGAAAAGGAAGCTCACCATTTCCGTGTTACTTTCTTTACCCTTACTGATTACGATGCTCGATCATCTGTTAGGGATCCGTCTGCCGCAGATTTTCATGAATCCGTGGTTCCAATTCGCTTTGGCGACGCCGGTCCAATTTTATGTCGGATGGCAGTTTTACACCGGGGCATATAAAAGCCTGAAAAACGGCGGGGCGAATATGGATGTGCTTGTCGCTTTAGGTACGAGCGCCGCTTATTTTTACAGTTTGTATGAAGCGTTGAAAACAATCGGCAATCCAGCCTATGAACCACATCTTTATTTTGAAACGAGTGCCGTCCTCATCACTTTGATTTTATTCGGAACGTATTTGGAAACGAGGGCGAAGAGTCAAACGACCAATGCGATCTCCGAATTGTTGAACTTGCAGGCGAAAGAAGCCCGGGTCATCCGTAACGGAAATGAAATGATGGTGCCGGTTGAAGAAGTGGAAGCGGGCGATCATCTTGTCGTCAAGCCAGGGGAAAAAATACCGGTCGACGGTATCATTGTGAAGGGGCGTACATCGGTGGATGAATCGATGCTGACAGGCGAATCGATCCCGATTGAAAAGCATAAGGATTCTCCGGTCATCGGTTCGACGTTGAACATGAATGGGACGATTGAAATGAGAGCGACGAAGGTAGGTAAAGACACGGCCCTTGCCTCAATTGTCAAAGTTGTAGAAGAAGCCCAAGGGTCAAAAGCGCCGATCCAACGTTTGGCGGACGTCATCTCCGGTTATTTTGTACCGATTGTCGTCGGGATCAGTCTTCTCACCTTTATCATTTGGATTGGCTTTGTCCAACCGGGTCAATTCGAATCTGCTCTCATCGCTTCAATCGCCGTGCTTGTCATCGCATGCCCATGTGCTCTAGGGCTTGCAACGCCAACTTCGATTATGGTCGGAACCGGACGAGCTGCGGAAACGGGCATTTTATTCAAAGGTGGCGAACATTTGGAAAGGGCCCATGAATTGGACACGATCATCCTCGATAAAACCGGGACGATTACAAAAGGGAAACCGGAAGTGACCAACTTCAGCGGAGACGAAGAAACGTTACAGCTGTTGGCGAGTGCGGAGAAAGGATCGGAACACCCGTTGGCGGAAGCGATCGTCACCTATGCTGAGGAAAAGAAAATCCCATTGCTTGAAACGGATGATTTCGAAGCGATACCCGGCCATGGTATTAAAGCGACGATAGACGGGAGAGAAATCCTCGTCGGTAATCGAAAATTGATGAAAAATCAAGGTATCGCTATCAATGAAGCTGAAGAGGAAATGAGCCGTTTGGAAAAAGATGGAAAAACAGCGATGCTCATTGCGATTGATCGTCGTTTTGCCGGTGTTGTCGCTGTTGCGGATACGATCAAAGAAACGGCAAAAGAAGCAATCGAACAGTTGAAGCAAGAAGGTCTCGATGTCATCATGCTCACCGGTGACAACAAACGGACAGCGGAAGCGATTGCCGGACAAGTAGGCATCAATGAAGTGATTGCAGAAGTCTTGCCGGAACAAAAAGCGGATAAGGTGAAAGAAATCCAATTGCAGGGGAAAAAAGTCGCCATGGTCGGTGATGGAATCAACGATGCACCCGCTTTGGCAGTAGCCGACATTGGTATCGCCATCGGAACAGGCACCGAAGTGGCGATAGAAGCCGCAGATGTCACGATTCTTGGCGGTGAACTGTTATTGATTCCAAAAGCGATTAAAATCAGCCGGGCGACGATGAAAAATATTCGGCAAAACTTGTTTTGGGCATTCGGGTATAATACCGCAGGAATCCCTATTGCGGCGGCTGGTTTCCTTGCACCATGGATCGCCGGAGCGGCCATGGCACTGAGTTCCGTCAGTGTCGTTACGAACTCCCTTCGATTGAAGCGGGTTAAAATATAAGATAAAATCCAACCAGGAGGTGTTACATGATGCAAACCCATACATTGGAAGTTAAAGGAATGACTTGTAGCCATTGCAAAATGTCCGTGGAAGGAGCACTCAACGGATTGGATGGAGTCGTCTCTTCAGAAGTGGATCTGGAGACGGGAAAAGTCAACGTCACTTATGACGAGTCCAAAGTGACCATCGAAGCTATGAAAGAAGCCGTGGAAGACCAAGGCTATGATGTCAATCATTAAATATAGAGCTGACTTCTTGTCGATGGAAGTCAGCTTTTTATTGGGCCAAAAAGGGACAGTCCCTTTCTGACCCAAAATTATCCGACATTTCTTTAAAGAATAAAAAAACTGATAGTTTGGGACGTGTTGCTTGAATCTGATTCCAAAAGACTACATAATATAAAACGATAGTGTAATTGGAACTAGTTTATACTTACCGTTAAGTTGAAATGAAAACATGGAAAGGAGGGGACGGAGTTGAAACATGTTTTATCAACTTATGTGATTCAACGGGATTGTAAAGTGCTGCTTCCAGAATACACTAAGGGTTACGATACTGTCGTTTGGACTACAACTGGACATCTCTACGTAAGAAAAACCCCATTGGAAATCATTGAAGAGTCGTGTCATCGCGATTTTGCTTCCTACGAAGGCAGAAGAAAACTGGCAATGAAATTGACCGGGTATGAAAAAAAGGTTCCCATTCCAATCAATATTTCACAAAAAATCTATGCATTTCCGACAATTTCTCCAACAAGTCCTGATTGCATATGGATTATTGCCCATCACATCAAAAAGATTGAAAAAATCACAGGAAGAAGCAATAACATGAAGTTTCAATCCATTGTCCATTTTTGGGATGGGAGCTCTATGCCATTTGAAATTTCCGCTTATTCCTTGTCTGAACAGCGAAAACGGACGTCATA
>CALKWU010000026.1 GCA_938004015.1 uncultured Oceanobacillus sp. | reverse complement strand
TAAAAAGACAGTTAATTCATGTTTCAACAGCTGATTGATAGCTGTTTCCAAATGCTGACGAAAAACTTCTTCGATATCTTGTTTTTGTGCTAGTGCTTCGATTAAAACATATTTAATTTCAAATTGGAGCAAGCAGATATAGATTACTTTGACCAATGGGAATGGCAAGGCGATATCTTTTATTAAATTGAATAAGACGTTAGAAGGTGGTCCATCTGCTAACGTCTTATTCCTGTGCGCCCAGCATGGGTGTCATCTATAGGGTGAAAGTCCTGAGCCACGAAGGCAGAAGTAAGAGATTTTACATTGAACCGCCGTATACGCGACCCGTATGTTCGGTGGTGTGAGAGGGGGGAGTTAGTCACTCCCTCCTACTCGATTGTTTCAAGCATAAAGATTATTTCTCGCCACTTAATTTTACGAGGATTTTCGCTTGTGTTTTGTCATTTTGTAACTTTTCAAAACCTTCTTGAACAATATCTTCTAATTCAATATGTTCCGTAATTAATGGCGAAGGATCGATTTGGCCATTTTCAATCATTTTAACGGTCAATTCGAAGATGTCATCTTCGTAAGCGAGCGACGAAGAAATTCTCACACCACTAGCCGTAAGGGCCATCGGATTAAAGTCAAATGCTTTTTCGAAAATAGACACAATCGTTACCATGCCACGCGGACGTGTGACTTGAATCGATTGATCGAAGGTTGGTTTTACCCCGGCCACTTCGAATGTGCGGTCCACGCCATAAGGGTAATATTGCTTGATAAATGTTGCCGGATCTGTTTCAGCAGAATTGACTGCATAAGAGGCGCCTACTTCTAATGCTTTTTTCAATCTTGGTTCTGATAAATCAAAGACAAAGATATCTTTGGCACCAGCTGCTCTTGCAGCAATGACATTCGCTAAACCGATGGGGCCTGCACCAAAGATAGCAACCGTATCGCCAAACTCCATTTCGGATTCACGAATGGCTTGCATGGCAACGGCCATTGGTTCTGTTAATGCTGCTACATCGAGACTGACAGATGACGCCAGACTTACTGTATACTTTTGATCGGTCACGACGTAATCGGCAAATCCGCCATCATCGCCTAAACCGAAAAATTGGAAACCTTGATACATATCAACTAATTTGTTGTTATGTTTTTCGCTAACAATTAAGGGATTGACCGTCACTTTGTCACCGATTTTTACTTTGGTAACGTCAGCGCCGACTTCCTCAACTACACCAGAAAATTCATGTCCCATCGTAATAGGTGAGGTTCTACCGGTCAATGGATCAGGTGTTTCTCCCGGAATTATGATGGGACCTGCATTATATTCATGCAAATCACTGCCGCAAATTCCAGCCCAGGCCACTTTAATCTTCACATCGGTGTTTCCTAGTTTTGGAACATCGACTTCCTCGACTCGAATATCTTTTGCTTTATAAAATCGTGCTGCTCTCATGTAAATCCCTCCTGATTGATAGTGTACTGCGTGTTTATTATAACAAATAAAACGGAGTATGTAAAATTATTCACAAATCAGGTCTACTGAATTATCGACAAGTTTCATGTTGTTAAATAGCCCACAAAGCCTTGGAGAAAATACTTATGAATACAGGTCGAGGTATTTCTATCATCTTTTTTAAAACAGGAAAATAATCATAAGCAAGTAACAAGGACAAAAAAATAATGAAAGTGATAGTTGTTAATCTCAAAGTCATCACCCCATCCATAATGAAAATGAAGTAATCAGATTCTTCTATATAGTATCATCAATACAACGAGAAATCGTATTCTAAAATGACAGAAGTTTATTACGTTGACTTAGGTCTATACTGTAATTATTAAAGTATGTTGGATTAGCTCCACAATACAAAAAAGATAAACAACTAGTAGCTCCGAAGTTTTTTCGGAGCTATACCTCTTATAATCTATAGGGGATGGATTGACATGAAAGGGATTTCATGACTTATACTAGGGTCAGCAATACAATAACCGAAGTTTTATTTCATTAGTTCATTAATACATTAATACTTTAATGCTTTATCAAATTTTACTTGTTATTACATCACAGAAATGGAGAAGACAAGATGACAAAACAGAGTATTATATTTTTTGATATAGATGGTACATTATTTGATCACGACAAAAAGGTACCAGCTTCAGCAAAAGAGGCAGTCTTTAAATTAAAAGAAAACGGACATGTTGTGGCAATTGCAACAGGACGAGCTCCTTTCATGTTTGCGGATTTAAGGAAAGAATTGGGGATCAATTCATATGTCAGTTACAACGGACAATATGTTGTTCTAGAGGGAGAAGTGATATATACCAATCCTTTGAATACTTCTTCTCTAGTAAATCTAGCAGAAAAAGCACTTGACAATGGGCATCCAGTCGTATTTATGGACCATGAAGATATGAAAGCGAACGTACCAGAGCATCCTTACATAAAAGAAAGCATCGCCACGCTAAAAATTGATCATTTTCCAGGCTATGATCCGTTCTATTACAAAAACCGTGAGTTGTATCAAACTCTATTCTTTTGTCCAGAAGGGGAAGAAAAACAGTATGAAATGGAATATAAAGACTTTGATTTTGTGAGATGGCATCCTGTTTCATTAGATATCGTTCCCAAAGGTGGATCCAAGGCAAAAGGTATTAAGAAAATAGTTGAAAAACTTGGGATTCCAAAGGAAAGACAATATGCCTTTGGTGATGGATTAAACGATATTGAAATGTTGAATACTATCGAAAATAGTGTTGCGATGGGGAATGCAAAAGATGTTGTAAAGTCGGCTTCGAAGTATGTTACGGAATCAGTTGATAATGATGGCATATATCATGGTCTCAAAATGCTAGGTTTGCTTTAGTTCATTTCTTTGCCATCTTTCGATATTATGGCAAACCTTGTATTTGCATTAATGTTGTCTGAAAAATATCAGGGGGTATCTTTTTATGGAAGAAGATTTCAGAAGGGGAGGTCTTTGAAATGAATGATATGAATGAAGGGTATGGAAAGTGTATCCTAAAAATATTACGATAAATAAACATTTGCGAATTCCGATACAGATGCGATAATATTTGTAAGCAGGCGGCTGAATGTACATACTACAAAAAAAGATGTCGATGATGGATTGGGAGGGATGAGTTTGAAAGAAACTACTGATACTAAGGCGTTTGAGAATACGATCGACGCTGTCAATCAACTTACAGAAGATGATGCTAAATCATTATTAAAAATAATCTATGGATTTGTCAATACAGCTATGACGGGAAATGGCGGAAATAAAATGAAATTGGAGCTTCTATATATGATATCAAATGTTTATAAACGTATTCCAGATTTAAACGAGATAAGAAAAAGATAAAAACCTAAAAAACAACTGATGTGCTTAAATATTACAAATAAATAACTTGAACTAATTAGTAAGAATAAAATATATCAGCAAGAAATGGAGCGACTACGCCCAAGAGAAAAAAAGCAATGACGACGAAAAGGATGGTTCCGGTTATAGGCAGGATCCATTTTCTCTTCCTATATTGATACCAGTAATTTCCACCCCAGATCAATAGCATAAAAATGATGTAAGCGAATTTGAGACCGTAGTCTTGTGGGGCCGGACTGATATTCACTACAAGAAAAAAAGCGATGAAACCGATGAATCCGAGTAAGAGCCAATTGACCATATGCACGACAATTTCATAAGTTTTTTCATTGTTTATCATCAATCTCACCTCGGTATCGTTTACGTGTAAGCCCTTAAAAACACTAAGCAAACCGTCGAAATTTATGAACAGACCATGTACGGGAAATCATTTTGTACTTTTCACATTGCAAAAACGAATCATTATTGAACTGAACTTTAAAAAATGGGTTCCCTTACAAATTAAAACATCCTAAAACTCCTTGGAGTTCCCACATTAGTCTCAAGTTAAAAAGTAAACATACCGCTTGAGGAATTTAAAGAATATGTTATCATTATTTTTGAAAAAAGCCAGAACACCAATGTGGCTTGGAAAATTATAATGAAAAAAACATATCAATCCAGGAAACAATCCATGGAAGGATCAATGTTCAGAAATCCTACAGTGTCTCGCAATTTTCAGGTTGACTGTGAGTGGATAGGATGACTCTCCGAGCGCTTTTGGACCGGTCACGAGCGGATTGAGCGATGGCTCGAGCGCTTAGAACACGATCGTGAGCGTCTTCAACGTCTTCATGAGCGCTTTGCGTCCACTCACGAGCTTTTAAGGCGAGTTTACGAGCGGATAGAATTCTGGCGAGTCCTGCTCCAGACACTTAAACGGAAGGTTGGCCGAGTGGTTGAAGGCAACGGTCTCGAAAACCGTAAAGGATATGAGGAATATCCTTCAGGAGTTCGAATCTCCTACCTTCCGTCATTCTTTGACTCAAAGATCAAGGGGAGAGCAATTGGTTGCCAACCGATTGCCTGCTGTTTCAAATTTCCACAGGGGTGTAGCTCAATTGGTAGAGCAACGGTCTCCAAAACCGTGGGTTGTGGGTTCGAGTCCTGCCACCCCTGTTTTCATTTTAAATATAAACAATTGCCTTTTGAGTGGTTTGACCTTATAGCGCTATTTTAACAAGTGAACCTCATAGCCCTCAAATCACAGTCAAATCATTTTCATTTTAATGGACCGTGTAACGATAAAACATTTTATATAATTGTCTAATGGTCTGCTTCCACCGAAGTCATCTTCATAGAAACCCGTAATGGCAAAACCTGCATCGATTTGTCCCTGGATTTGATCCTCTAATGTATATCCGAATTCAATCGTATGATTAGCTTGGATATATTCTTCCATCTCTTTTTCCGTCAAGTGATTCAAAGAGCAAAATGGTATAGGATTTTTCACTACCAAATGACCTTTTCTATCCTCTTCATCATCAAATATGAATAAAAGCGGATTGGTGAACCCGGAAATCATGATCCCATTGTTCTTTAATACCCTTGCAGCCTCTCTCCAAACAGGTCTGACATCTTCAACATCGGTTAAACGGTTTGAGCGGGTGAACTTATGATTGTTCCAAAGGATTCGAAAGCCATGCATGGCGAAAGTTCAAAAATTAATGATTAGATTTGGAACTTCCAACTGAATCGGAAGTTTTATTTTTTGGCGTAAATCTGGGAGAATTGTGATGGATACGTTTTCGCACTCATACCATCTAAGGAGAAGTTTAAAATCTTGGATAAGGAGTTGAGAGTGTGCATGCAAATACACGTCGTTCAACCGGGAGAGTCGATACAGGGAATTGCCCAAACATACGGTTCAACGGTGCAAGATATTGTTCAAGCCAATGAAATCCCTGAACCGGATCGGCTCGTCGTCGGTCAAGCTTTGGTCATTCCCATCTGGGGTCGGATTTATTGGGTCCAACCTGGTGACACATTATGGTCGATTGGCCAACGTTTTGGAGTGAATTATTTGACCATCGCAGAAATGAATGGAATCAATCCGAATCAATGGTTGCCTGTAGGATTTAGACTGTTTATCCCTCCTCTTCCGAAAACGCCGGCAGAAGTGAATGCTTATATTGAACCTAGAGGGGCGACGGTGAGTCAAAACTTAATTGACGAAGCGACGAATGTTGTTCCATTCTTAACATATTTGGCTCCATTTAGTTTTGAGGCGAGAAGGGATGGAAGTTTAGGACCGCTTGCATTGGATGATCTTCCGAATATCGCCAATAATGCCGGAACAACAATTATGATGGTCGTGACCAACTTAGAAAATGGCCAATTCAGCGGGGAGTTGGGACGGGATATTTTGCAAAGTGAAGCAGTTCAGGATTTATTGTTGACGAACATCATTAATCAAGCACAAAGCATGAATGCGAGTGATGTTCATTTTGATTTCGAATTTTTACCAGGTGATCAAAGAGAGGCTTATATCAATTTTCTCAGGAAAGCAAGAGAACGGCTGCACGCGGAAGGATTGCTCATATCCAGTGCCCTAGCACCTAAAACAAGTGCGGAACAGGCGGGGCAATGGTATGAGGCACATGATTATGCTGCCATTGGTGAAATCGTGGATTTTGTTGTGTTGATGACTTATGAATGGGGTTATTCAGCTGGACCTCCAATGGCTGTTTCACCAATCGGTCCCGTTGAACAAGTGTTACAATATGCACTGACCGAAATGCCCGCCGAGAAAATCATGATGGGACAAAATTTGTACGGCTATGATTGGACGCTGCCATTTGTTGAAGGGGGAGAATACGCCACCGCCGTCAGTCCCCAGCGTGCCATTGAAATAGCCAAACAATACAATGTGCCCATTCAATATGATGTTATTGCACAAGCGCCTCATTTCGATTATGTGGATGAAGAAAGAAGAAACCATAAAGTTTGGTTTGAAGATGCCCGTTCCATTCAAGCTAAGTTTGATCTGATGAAGCGATTGAATCTCCGGGGAATCAGTTATTGGAAGTTGGGCCTATCCTTCCCACAAAATTGGTTGCTCATCAATGAAAACTTCGATGTCGTCAAAAGATGAGCGATAAAGCGAGTTTCCTATCATATGGAAAACTCGCTTTGGTACTTTTTTTATAACATTTTCCCCGCGGGTACGTCTTATGCTCGTGACAAATCATAGGTATGCGTCTTCATACCTTGAATTGATGGACTAAGTCATTTAACTCCTCAGCTAAGCGTGCGAGATTCGATGCACTTCCAGTGATTTCATCCATTGCGTTCGTTGTTTGCTGGGTGAATGCGAAGGTCTGTTCAACCCCAGCTGCAGATTGTTCTGAGATTGTTGTGATTTCCTGGATGGAACTGTTCATGTTCTGACTGCTATTTGCAAATTCAGCCAGATAGTCCGAAATTCGCTGCATATTCTCAAACATGTCCGTCACAGACTCGCGAATACTTGCGAATTTTTCTTCTGTCTTTTGAATTTGTACCGTGCCTTCCTTCACTTCTTCATAGGCATAATTCAATTCATTGGTAACATCTCGAAAAGCATCTTGTATTGTCGTAACAATCTTTGATATATCGGTCACCGAATCGCCAACCTGGTCTGCCAGCTTGCCGACTTCATCAGCAACTACTGCAAATCCATGTCCATTTTCACCAGCTCTTGCAGCCTCAATGCTCGCATTCAAGGCCAATAAGTTCGTCTGATCGGCAACTTCTTTGATGACCGTGACCAACTTCGAAATATCTTGTGTTTTTTCATCTAAATCCTCAACTTTTTTCACAACATCCCGAACAATCGCATCGATATTCTCCATCTGATTCGTTGATGAGTCCATAAAGATCGAGCCTTCATTTGTCATTTCCAATACTTGATTCGATTCTTCTTGCATATATATTGTGTTTCGATTGACTTCTTCCATTTTCCCTGTAAATTTGGACATGACATTCGATAATGCACTTGCTTGGTTGGCCTGGGTTTCCGAACCAGTCGCCAATTCTTCCATCGTATTGGAAATTTGCTCCGTCCCTTGTCTGACTTCATGTGTAGATTCTGTCAGTTCTTCACTGTGGGCAGAAAGCCTCTGCGTCACATCAGTTATTTTCAGCATCATCGTTCGCATGTTCTTATTCATATCATTCGATGCCGTCATCAATTGACCGATTTCATCTTGGGTATTAACCGTTAACGGATGATTGTCCAGATTACCGGAGGCAATGGCTTTCATGCGTCCCATTAATGGTTCGATAGGGTTTGTAATCTTTTTTGCGGTAATCATCGCAACGATGACACCTAAAATGATGACCATAACCGAAATGACGATTTGAAAAGTCATGATGGTGTAGATGTTCTGTTGTATTTCGTCACTGATTGCAGTAATTCGTTCTTCCGCATGAGTTGCATGGGCTTGGAACTCAGTGATCAATTCCAATCCAAGCGGCTCAAGCGTTTCGTCCAACATGGACCTAGCTTCTGGAATTCTCCCCGCATATACTCAATAGCTTTTCAAACAGCCGCAAGTGAGCCCATAAACAACAAATGGTCACCGATTCGGTAACCTTTATCGTTCGTGTTGGACATATTATAAGTTTGTCCATATTCTACTTTGCATGCCTTGATTATTTATCTGCATGAAATGCTCCTATCAAATGGAAATCAACCAAGTTATCTTTTATATCTCTTCTTAAGCGTCTTAACTTTGAAATTTTACGTTTTTCGACTCTTTATTTAAGACTCTATACAACTTTTTCTCACACTTAGCTAAATATCCTTCTTTACTCAGTTTGTTTGTATTGAATTTGCCGATTGTTTTCCGGACAATCTTGTTGGAAACAATGAGAGATTGATATGTTTCATCATTCAGGTAATCCTTGAACCATTGATGTTTCTTGAGGTGTCTCATATTTTGGACAATATCATCCCCAGTCACTTCACTTCTGAATGGTATTAGTTCTAAGATGATCATGATGGCTATAATGATGAAGTAAAATATCGCCTTCAATGCAATCCTTCCTTTATCGTTTTATAATAAGTACGATTGAAGAACTGAAAAGTTTCGAGCTCAACTGTATGACTTTCTTATAATGTTGAAACCATAAAATAAAACTGGAGGTCTATTTGTTTTCTGAATATGTATGGTAAAATGAAAATGACGAATTTTCAATCGAGAAGAAAATGAGACATGCGATGATGCAAGAGGTGTACAATGAGTAAAAGTATGAATGTCCGGAAAGAACGAAAAAAGTTTATAAAAGAATCGCAGGATTATTTAACAATATTTGAGCGATTGTCCCATCGGATATTGACGATTATGTATCTGAGCATTTTTTGGTTGATTGTACCGTTTGTCATTCTTATTTTCATTGTGGACGGTTTTAGCTTACCTGTGCTTATTGTATCAGGAATGATGGTTGTGATTTTTGTGCCGATCATGAAACAAAATGAAAAACGATTGGAAACATCGATCAAGACGAGAAAAGAAAGCGGCATGAAGCCGAGTAAAGATAAAAAAACCAACCTTGAGCCAACCATCGATTCGAATCAAGAAGTGGAGTTTGAGGCTGATTACGTTTTTCCAAGTATGTACCTCAACGTGGGGGTGAATAATTTTTATCTGACACTTTGCTCCATGTTTATTACGGCTTTATTTGTGTGGTCGCACGGTTGGGGGGACCCGATTACGACATTCTTTCTTTGCTTATCCGTCGCTTTACTCATCTATAGTTTTTGGTTTCCCTATTCCAGATTTGTGAAAAAAGACGTGCAAGTGAATGCTGAGTTTTTGAAAATCGGCAAACGAACATTGCATTATCGTGAAATCAGAGAAATCGAAAGTTACCGTCATGGTGATCAAATTTATTTTTATCTTACGTACACCAATGAACCGATAATAATAAGCCCTGAAAATGAAGTGAAACAAGAAGCGGATGACTATTTGAAGACATGGTGCAAGCAACTGGAGATTCCTTATATTGAAAAGAAAAAACGATTTGTAGAGAATGCGAAAGATGCAGATAACCACCAATAAATTAAAAATCCAACTTAATAAAATTCGAGAGGGGTTCCATTGGACTTTTACATTAAAAATTATTTCAGCGTTCTTAAAAGGAACTATATGTTGCTTGTTATGGCACTTGTATTATCAGCGGTAACCTTCTTTATTTGGGTCGGTGTCCCGTTCTTTATAATCGGAAGTTTCGTAGCTGAATTCACTTCAAGTTTCATCCTTACTTATATTTCCATTTCATTATCAGGAGGGTTTCTATTTTCTTTCTATTATGTTCCGGTCAATATAAAAGTTGCCAAAAATATCGCTGTGATTAGACGTCAATCACCCATAATCACTTTTGTCCATTTGCAAACCATATGGGGATTGGTATTTTCAGTCCTTTTTGCGTTAATTTTGGGGATTGTCATTCAATTCTAAGGGAAGAAGCGCCAATGACTGCGTTAGTAATTAGATTCCTGTAGAGCAGTAATTATTGCGGTTTCCTTTTAATACCTCGTGAGAAACTGTGCCCACTAGTCAGAGACGATTGATTTGAAAAAATCAAACACTATAATTGAAAATCATTATCAATTAAATTAAACTTAATATTGATGTCTTTAATAAGATGGGAGAATGATTGATGCAAATATACTGGACTAAAATAAACAAGATTGTTGATGAAACGTCGGAGATTAAAACATACCTACTTGATTGTCCGGAAGGCTTCACTTGGGAAGAAGGGGCCCACACGCATTTAGCGTTGGAAGGGTTCAACGCCGGGGATAAACCGAACAAAAGCCTCGTACGTCACATGTCCATCTCCACGTTGCCTGAGGAAAATGTAATCGGTATTACTACACGGATCAGGGAACAGTGTTCAGAGTATAAAGCGATTTTGAGAAATAGTGAAGTCGGCGACCAAGTGGCATTATTTAAAACGCATTCGAACGTGCCATTGAAAAAAGACGCGAAAAACATCTATCTGTTATCATCAGGCGTTGGACTTGCGACATTCAGACCGCTTGTACTAGAATTTTTAGAGCGTCCCGGCAACATTGATCACATGCATTCCCTGAACATCGATTCATCGAAAGAATTCATATTTACGGATATTGTGAAGTCAAATCCAGAGAAGAACTTCACAGCACAGTTCGTCGATAACCGTAAAGACTACTACGAAGCGGTGAAAAATCTCGCTGCAGATAAAGATGGAGTGTATTATGTCGTCGGCAGCGACGAGTTTCTGATACAGAATATTGAAGTACTTCGAGAACAAGGGATCAAGTCGAAACAAATTATGCTCGACAAGCGAGAATATAGACTGCAAGAGTTTTTATCATTTGATCATTCCATTTAAACAATAAAAATCGCGGGAACGGGAAAGTCCATATTTAAAGGATTTCCCGATTTTTCTTTTTAGAAGTAAATCAAGGTAGTATAATTGAAATATCTTCATCGTGCAAAAAAGGAAAGCAGGGATTGAAGTGACATTGCATCATTTTTTAGGGGCGAATATCGAGCTTCCGGTCGGTGGTTTTGGCAGGAATCCGACATATAAATCTTTGAAAGAGTTGGAGTCGGAAGGAATAAGTTTAGATGGACATATGAAGAATATCATCCGTTCTGAATCCATTCCTGTATACGAAACCGAAGAAGATGCGGGCGGTATCGATGTCTTTCATTTAGAATCTTGGTACGAAGCGGTAAAAGATAAGTTTTCCACCCCATTTGTATATGAGGTGCAGGGTTACTTGGATACGAACCGGACTTCCCTGCACCGTAAAGCGCTCAAGACACTATTCCAATACATGGATGAACATTTATCAGAAGGGGATTATATGGAAATCTATTCTTGTTGGGATGGGGAAGAAAGAGAAGCGAAAGACGACAGAAAAGATGTCGTGATCAATTTACGCACTATGCACTTTGGAAAACACATCAAGTTGAAAAATATCGACGAATTGGCCCAAACATTCTTTTTAGATGATAAACAATTTGTGCTCATCAAAAAATAAACGTTCGTGTTCATCACCGAACGTTTTTAATTTTTGACAAAATTGAAACCGAAGTGTAACTTTTTAATTTAAAATCCGTTATTAGGTTGAAAGTGAAAGGTGAAGGAGGAGAAAAATGTGCCGGATCCCCAGAAACTGATCAAACAACGAATCAATGATTGGTATCATCTTTACAGCAATGATGTTTACAGTTATGTCCTGTTTTTACTTGGTGATCATGAACTATCTAAAGATATTTTACAAGATACATTTCTCAGGGCTTACAACTGCTATGAATCTTTCCACGGGGGCAATACGAAAGCATGGTTATGCCGTATTGCCCGCAACTTGACGATGGATCATTTCCGGAAAAAGCGCCCGATCGCCTATTTCTTCGATTCGTTTTCCTCAGTATATACGCATACACCGACTCCTGAACAGGTTGCATTGCTCAATGAATCTGAACGGGAATTATATGTTGCGCTTGCAAAGTTAAAACGTTCTTATAAAGACGTCATTATTTTGCGAAAAATCAAAGAATTTTCTATCAAAGAAACGGCAGACATTCTTGGCTGGTCGGAAAGTAAAGTGAAGGTGACTTTATATAGAGCAATGGCCGCTTTGAAAAAGGAATTGGAAAAGGAGGATTATATCCATGAAATATTTTGAAGAGAACGGGGAAGTGGATCGAGGACTGAAAGCTTTGGATCAGAAGTTCAAGTTATCTGCCAAGGAAGAAGCGGCTGTTTTGACGGCAATCAATAGGGAAATCGATGGTAAAGTATCTGCCTCACCCCGGAAAACGTCACATTGGACATACTATATCGCTTCGGCGGTTGCCATTTTTCTTTTGGCTATCTTAGTGATTCCGATATTCTATACAACAAACGAATTGACGACGAGCGATTTGGCTGGAGAAATGTTCAGTATAACTACAGTTCCAATTTTTCAAGAGGAAATCGATGATCCGCAAAGATATCACGCGATTATAACAATTGATTTTTTAGAAAGGCATGTAATCCGTAACAGCATTTACGGTGAGGGGACTTACGAGTTGTTGGAAGGCGAGCTCATCTTGCATTTTTCCAATGTAAATGAAAGTTTGCACATAACTTTCACTGATTTTAAAAAAAGCGACAAAATTTTCAGCAAATACTCTGCGATTGTTGGTGAATTGGAATATGAGGTTGTGAATTCTGAAGCGCCTAGCCAGCTGATGAATTTAGTCACTAAATTTATTCAAGGACAGCCCGTTGAATTTATGGAAAAATGATGTAGCTGTTGTGAAAACCATTCATTGGCGAAGAAGCGATCAGCTCTCTTTGATTAATAAAATTGTCTACGATATAATTAAGTTATAAGAAATTCTAATATCGTTAATTACCCATTAATCAATTACTCGAATAGGGGGAAACAAGGATGAGTCTAATCATTTCAAAAGAATTTATGAGGATCGCAGAAAAAGTTATTAAATTAGCCCCCATTTGGTTGAAAAAGGATATTATTGAAATTGTAGAAAAAGAAGGCGACACTGTCCGTGTTTCTCATGCAATCAGCATACTTTATAAAAAATACTCCTTCAGTTTAGGACATATATTCACAGCGATGGATAAAAGTGCTAATTGGTCGAAAATAGCTAATGATCGCTTGAACTATATCGACAACAATTTGGATTTGATTGATTTAATGCTGTATAAGGCGAAAAATCATACATTGGAAGTAGACGAAGATGAAGCATGATACTACTCCCCTTAGTCAGAATAAAGCTGACTAAGGGGGTTTTTGCTTGAAGTCCTTTACCGGTGTTGAAACATATTGCCAATCTTTCAGATCAGAAGGAGGTAGGACAAATTGGAGAGAAAAACCGAACATTCACATGTCATAACCATAAGGCCTTTATGTATGGAAGATTATAAATTTGTATCTCGTTGGTCCGAAGATGAAGAATTTTGTAAAGCTAATGGATGGGAATCAAATAAAAATGAACGAGAACTATATGAGTGGTGGTTACGTTGTGTAAATGATGATGTTGAAGACTTTATTCGTATGGGGATCGAAATGGAAGAAAGAATGATTGGCTACGTGGATTTGGCGGATATTAAAAATAATTCCGCAGAAATCGGTATTGCAATCGGAGAACGTTCTTTATGGGGGAGAGGAATAGGTACGAAGAGCATTTTACTCTTATTGGAATATGCGGTTAAAAATTTTGGAATCACGACTTTTTATGCCGAAACCCATGAAGCAAATATACGTTCAAGGAGAATGCTCGAGAAAATGGGCTTTAAAGAAATGAGTAGGAACGGTAAGGAAGTCTATTATGGATCAGACAACCAATTATTACAATACATGTTGAAGATTCAATGACAATTGAAATCGTTGATGAAGGTCATCGTTGCTGATCGGAATTGTCGTTTCCCGGTTCATCTATGGGAAGAACACAACGAAATAGGGATATATTAATCAATTCGGAACAGAGGGAGATTGTTTTATGGAAATAACTTACCAACTTCATGACACGATTCCTAATGAGAAACTGTTGGAAGGAATTTTGAAGCTGTACAGTGACATATTCGATTCGAGTGCAGATGTATTGCTCAATAAAATGAAAGCAAAACCAAATTTATTATACAACCTTGCCTTGGACGGTCAAAAGGTTGTCGGATTTAAAATCGGCTATGAGATTGATGAAAGCACTTTTTACAGTTGGCTGGGCGGCGTTGCTCCGCATTACAGGAATCGCGGGATTGCGTTAGCTTTAATGAAACAGCAACACGATTATTTAAGGAAAAGCGGCTATAAAAAGGTTCAAACGAAAACGATGAATAAATGGCGGGGGATGTTGTTGTTGAACATTAAATATGGATTTGATGTGATAGAGACTTACCATGATGAAAAAGGAAGGCATAAAATACTTCTTGAAAAGAAACTATGAAGGCGACATGCAAAAGAGAGTCATTAAAGTGAAACGAACTGAGGATAGGAAAACAGTAAAGGAGCAACGTTCAACCATGCGTTGCTCCTTAAACTTTATTTAGAATGAAGTTTCAATTCATTTCGAGACATTTTAAAGATTAGCCGATTTCAAATGATGTACCAAATTCATCACCTGTTTTGTTTGCTGATAGAGCAAAGGTTGTGCTTGTTCTATACATTCTTCAATGGTTAAAGGTTGATGAATAATGGAAAAACAGGCAGTGAATTTTTCTAGAAGCAGATTAAGGTTTCCCTTCAGTGAACCTGAAATGAGTATAACAGGAACATGATGCTTGTGAGCCAAGTCGGCGATAAATCCGGGAGCTTTCCCGTTAAGGGTTTGCTCGTCACTCTGCCCTTCCCCTGTGATCACTAAGTCTGCTAGTTGGATGGCTTTTTCAACCTGGATGGCCTCACCGACTAATTGTGCACCAGATAAAAGTTCCGCATTTAACAAAAGTAATGCAAATCCCAGTCCTCCTGCAGCTCCAGCACCAGCTCTTTTACTGAATGAATGGTTCGGGTCTAATAGTCGTGCGAAATTCTCCATCGCCTCATCATAAGCCGAAATTTGCCTTGGACTAGCTCCTTTCTGCGGTCCGAATACTGCACTGGCGCCATTTTTTCCAGTTAGCGGATTGTTTACGTCACAGGCGACTTTCAGACGGATTTTTTTGAGGCGGGGCTCCACATTATCGAAGTTGATGCGTGCCACATCCAGTAGGTCTCGTCCACAAATTCCCACCTTTCTTCCTTGATGATCGAAAGCTTCCATTCCCAACGCGGTCAGCATCCCGAGCCCAGCATCATTCGTAGCACTGCCGCCAAGTCCTATTATGAAATCCGTGCAGCCACGGTCCAACGCATCTTTTATTGCTTCACCAAGGCCATATGTCGTTGTATGATCGGGATTTCGATGTTCTACACTGACTTGAGAAAGTCCGGCTATGTTCGCTATTTCAATGACGGCTGTATTCGAATCGATAATGGCATAATAAGTTTCGATTTTTTGACCAAGTGGACCGGTGCATTTAATGGGAATCTTTTTCCCATTGGCAGCGGAAATCAGAGCGTCCACTGTCCCTTCACCACCATCAGCCATAGGCTTTTGAATAATATGATCATCGTGTTTGAGGGATTGAATCGCTTGCTTCATGATATGAGTTGCTTCTGGTGAAGTCAAACTTTCTTTAAATGAATCTGGTGCTAAGACAATCTTCATCATATGCCTCCTGAAATCATACTTATTCTACTCTATTAATAATGAGTAGGCTAAATAGATTGAATTAATGACACTCAGCAAATTAATTTCTTCAACAATAGGAGATTTGAACTGCGTGAGTTTCCGGTCACTGACTATTAAAACTTCCTGAGCGGATTGAGCTAATAAACTTTGTTTGTTACCAGTGACGGCAATGATCGGAATGTTTCGGGAGTTAAGAAGTTTAGTCAATTGAACGATGAAATTAGTTTCTCCAGAGAACGAGATGACGATTGCCAAATCTCTAGATGTCAGATTTTTAGCTTCATTCATCTGATTATCATGGTTGGAATAGTTCGTTGCGTACTTTCCGAGTCGTGTGAATTTAAACAGTGCGTTTCTTGAAACGATGTGAGAAAATGTAACACCAAAAAATGCAACTTTATTTGCCCGGGAAATTTTATGGACCGTACGAATCAATGAATCGGAACTGATCAAATCCCGGGTTTCAACCAATGATTTTTCTAATTCATTGAAGTATAGATCCAAAAGTTCCCTCTTGAAGTTTTCTTCCAATTGTTCATATTGAACTTCATTGTAATTAAATTCGATAAATGTTCTAGCATACTCTTTCAACTCTTTATAAGAGATATTATCGAACCTTTTGCAAAAACGAGTAATTGTCGCAGGCGAAGTGTGACAAGCATCGGCCAATTCATAAATTGTCATTTCGGGGATTTTTTCGATGTTACTTAATATAAATTCAGAAATGATGATTTCCGATTTCGTTTTATCTGTAGAAGATTCTATAAAGTTAAGTAGCTTCGTTAAAAAATTGTACATAGTTTTTCCTCCGCACAACTATTTTACTGTAATTATAACGAATCCATCACTAAGTTTCATAAAATGAGACTTTTACAGAGTCATCTCTAAGTTACGCTAAACTGATGACAGAGAAAGAAAACCACATCACGATTAGGAGCTGAATCGAATGAAAAAATATAATGTCACAATTGTCGGTGGCGGAAGCACTTGGACACCAGGATTGTTAAAAGGAATGTGTGACAGAAAGGACACGTTTCCCATCAATAAGTTGGTTATGTATGATATTGATGGTGAACGTCAAGAAATCATTGGTGAATTTGCAAAAGTTTTATTTAAAGAGGAATACCCAGAAATAAATTTCAAGTACACGACGGATAAAAAGGAAGCATTCACTGAAGATGTCGATTTCGTATTTTGTCAAATCCGTACTGGCGGTTTCGAAATGCGAGAAAAAGATGAAAAAATACCTTTAAATATGGGGATTATTGGGCAAGAAACTTGTGGTCCAGGTGGATTCGCATACGGGATGCGTTCCATCCGTGACATGGTGGAGTTAGTTGAGGACGTTCGTGC
>CALKWU010000025.1 GCA_938004015.1 uncultured Oceanobacillus sp. | reverse complement strand
GTCATTACCGGAGTGGGGGCCGTCATCAATACAGCACATATTAAACTGGGAAGTACCGTAGGAGTTGTCGGTTTGGGAGGAATCGGCTTAAGTGCCTTGCTCGGTGCCTTGGCGTCCGGAGCGAGTCGCATTGTAGCAATTGATATCAACGATAATAAGTTGGAAAAGGCAAAAGAGCTGGGAGCGACGGATGTGTTCAATTCCCGGGATGAAGATGTGGTGGAGAAGGTAAAGGCGGCAACCGACGGCGGATTGGATTATGTTTTTGAAACGGCCGGAGCTGTTCCTGCGTTGGATGTCGCCTATGGAATCACGAAAAGAGGCGGTACGACGGTGACGACCGGTCTTCCACACCCGGAACATGAATTTTCTTTCCCATATGTGACATTGACGGCAGAAGAAAAGACATTGAAAGGTTCTTATATTGGAAGTTGCGTACCAAAGCGGGATATCCCTCGGTTCATCGAATTGTTCAAACGGGGTCGATTACCGGTCGATAAGTTGCTTGCGAAAACAATGACGTTGGAAGAAATCAATGAAGGTTTTGATTTGCTCGCATCCGGCGACTACTCACGAATCATCATCACCTTTTAAGAGTTGGGACAAACGGGGACAGTCCCTACCTGGCCTAATTGGGTCAGATAGGGACTGTCCCGTTTTGACCCATTTTGACTCAACCAGTGCTTCTGCCGTCTTTGGCATAAAAGCTAGGGATGATGCTATAATGATAGTGGCAGGAAAAGGATAGAAAGGAGATGATAGGAAGGTGAATATTTTAGTCACCCTGGATGCCAACTATATGAGACCATTGAAGGTCATGTTGAAATCGATGTTTTTAAACAACCCGAATGAATCATTTTCGATCTATCTCATGCACTCTTCGCTGACGGAAAATGAAGTGGATACGCTAACTGATTTCGTCAATGATGACGGACATGAACTCTATGAAATTAAAATTACCGATGATTATTTCCAGGATGCACCGGTCGTTAAGCATTATACGAAAGAGATGTACTATAGATTGCTCGCATTTAAATTTTTACCGGAATCGCTCGATCGGATTCTCTATCTGGATCCGGATATTTTGATCATCAATGAAATCAAACGTTTATACGAGACAGATTTGACGGGTTATTTGTATGCGGCGGCTTATCATGATTTTGCAAAAATCAAAGAGTTGAACAAAATCCGTTTGAAAGCTTACGAAATGGAAGCTTATTATAATTCCGGTGTACTTTTGATGAACCTCGAGGAGCAACGTGAAAGAATCAAGGAACAGGACATTTTCGACTACGTGGAAGAACATAAACGACGGCTCATCCTGCCTGATCAAGATATTTTGAACGGACTCTATCATGATGAAATAAAAGAGATTGAAGAAGTGCGCTATAACTATGATGCACGATTCTATCAATATTACAAAATCTCCAGTAAAGGCGAAGTCGATCTCGATTACGTCATCAACAACACATCCATCATTCATTTTTGCGGAAAAAGGAAACCTTGGCTCAAAAATTACAGCGGAAAATTTCACTCCCTTTACAAGCATTATGAAAAAATTACTTTTCAGGGGACGAGGGAACCTATTCTCCAATGATCGTGAGAATCCTGAAAACGATCACCGATAAAAAATGTATCGTATGGGTTACGGTAGTATTTTTCTCCATCGAACACTCATCTGCAACGGGAAACTTCGATAAAAAACCACCCGACCGCTTGAAGTGGATTCGGGTGGTTTTTTGTCTGTGCAGTAATGTTGTCAATGGTTGTAATCAAAGTTTAAATTGGTTGATGACATGATTCAATTGTTCTGCCAATGTAGTGAGATCTTCGGAACTTGATGCCACTTCTTCCATGGCTGAGTTGACTTGTTCAGTGGAAGCGGAGATTTCTTCTACGCTCCCTGCCGCTTCTTCTGAGACAGCGGCGATTTCTTGTATGGATTTATTCATTTCATCGTTGTTTTCTTGGATGTCGTTCAAATTGTTCACTACATCTTTGATTTTTTCACCCATTTCAACGACTGCTTCGCGGATTTGTTCAAATGTTTCTCCCGTATTCAGGATTCGCCGGCTTCCTTCAGCAACATCTTTGTAACCTTCTTTCAATGATGCAACGACGCTTGTCGATTCATTTTGGATCCGGGACACAATTTCTGTTATGTTGGAAACGGATTGGGCCGATTGTTCCGATAGATTTTTCACTTCTTCGGCGACAACGGCAAAGCCTTTTCCATGTTCCCCTGCACGGGCGGCTTCGATTGCCGCATTCAATGCCAAAAGATTTGTTTGCTCGGCGATATCTTCAATGACGGAAACCAATTCAGATATTTGCTGTGTATGTTTGTCCAGACCTTCCACTTTTTTGACTGCATCTTGAACAATATGATCGATCGTCGTCATTTGTTTTGTAGATTCATCCATCAATTGCGCGCCTCGGTTTGTCATTGTCAAGACGTCTTGGGAAGAGTGTTGGATAGACGAACCGTTTTCGTTTGCATTCTCTACTTTTTCAGTGAATACTTCCATTTTACTGGACAGATTGGTTGCGTGCTTCGCCTGCGATTCAGTCCCGGCTGCAATTTCCTGCATCGTCGCCGCGACTTGTTCGGTGCTCCTCATCACTTCATTGGAAGATTGTGTGAGTTCTTCACTTTGTCCAGTGACGGATTCGGTAACATGTCTTGCTTGTTGCAACAATTCGCGGATTTTTTCTGTCATTTCATTCACTGCCAGCATGAGTTGTCCGGTCTCGTCCGTTGCTTTCACGTTGAAAGGTTCATTGCTGAAATCCCCTGTTGCAATTTGTTTCATCCTTTCCATGACGGCTTTTATTCTCGACGTAATTGGATTCGTAATGGAATATATGATGATGAATGATGACAGTACGGCAAGAACCAGGGTGATTGCAATCGGAATCATGATTTTCGCCGCCTTCTCCTCAAACTCTTTGACATTGACGGCACCGCCAAGAATCCAGCCGGTTGTCGGATTTTTTTGGAAAGCGATGATCAATTTTTCACCATTGTTTTCATATTCAATGATTCCTTGATCGCCAGCATTTGTCATGTCTTGATAGAATTCGTTTTGGGATTGGTCTTCACCGGCAGGGGATCCATCAGGATGGACGACAACTTTCCCCGTGCTATCTAAAATGAACCCATAACCGGTATTGCCTATGGAAAGACCACTCATCATATCCGTCAAGGTGTTCACCGTAATATTCATCCCTATGACACCTATCAGGGTATCGGATGCGTCACGATATGCTTTCGAAGCAGCGACGGCGATTTCTCCAGTGCTTACATCGATGAAAGGTTCGGTCCAAACGACCTCATTTGATTCGATGGCATTTTGATACCATTCCCATTCTTTCGGATTGTAATGCCCTAAATTCGCGTCTGGATAATGGATAACTTCCCCCGTGTCGTCAAATGCGACGTAAATAGTTGTAATCTCTTCTGTCGTTTCTTGTGTTTCTGCCATGTATTCCAGCAATTCATCAAATTCGTCGTCTGTATAATTTAAAATTAGTTCATTATCGCTGAAACGTTCCACAATACTTTCTATGTTCGAAAAAAACAGGTCGAACGTCCCGTTCATCGCCTCCATTTGACTTACCACATTATTTGTAAGTTCGGTTGTCGTGTTTTGGGCACTGGAATGATAACTTACAATGGCGACTGCCGAAACAGCGAGGATAAAGAGAATCAATACTGACAGTAAAATGCGGCTTTTAATGGAACGGAGAAAGCCAATACCGTTTCTGTTGTCGGGATTGTCTTTTCGTTTTCGCTTCATTACCGGCAGTAAAATACGGCTTTTAATGGTGCGGAACAAGCCGTTGCCGTTTTTCTTGTTGTGATTGTCATCTCGTTTTCGCTTCATTCTTTTCATTCCTCCATGTTCATTTTCAACTGATGTTTTCAAAGCATACAGGAGAGGATGTTTTCCTCCTCATTCCGCGATCGAAAGGTTCTTGACGGACGAAATCATTCCCATTCCAAGGAATGGAATATGTATATACCATTTTATCTGTTTTTCTATAAAATGTTAAGGAAGATAGTGGAAAATCTGGGTTGAAGTAATAGGTCTTTTTTATCATTTCGCCTTGTGGATATGCAGGGTGAAGGGATGTTTGGATGAAAATCCTTTGATACATGGGAGGACAAGCGTCCATTAGCAATGTGGAGAAGGTCATATCCATTTTGAAGCAAATATCCACCATTTGGCTGTTAGAATGGATTTAATCCTGTCAGAATATTCTGTTCCCTGGAAGGACGCTATGCCATCAATACATTCACAAAATTGGCCTTTGAGTAAATCTAAGAATACAGGAGCATTTTGAAGAAAACCATAGTATTATAGGGGGAAAAATTAAAAAAGAGACAAGCCTCATTCCCGAAATGGAATGCAACTTGTCTCAAACGGTGACTCTATTATCCAAGGAGTCGAATTCAATCGACTTCCATACGTAAATCCCCCTTATAAGCCTTGCCGCGTATTTGTAATGCTTTGTACGTGCTGACCGATATGACGGCCGGGATAAAGACACCCACGACCAAATACATGATGAATGTTTCGATTTCTTGGTTCGCCAAAATGTTCAATGGAGCAATAAATGAGTTTAAGCCAAGCCCCGTCAATTCGTATAGCACTTGGAAATTAAAAATAAGTGTCGCAATTGGTGTACAGATGATAGATGCCAAAAACGGCCCTATGACAAGTATGGCATTTCTGACGATATTCGGCACTTGGACTTTTGGTGTCAAGAAAGATTGGGCGATATTTGTACCTAAGTCATTTTGCTTCCAACTCATGGCCCTTATGGCCGTGAAGCCGGCAAATTGAGCGGTGCAACCAATTAATGCAGCAGCACTGGAAATCGAATCAAACTGCATTGCGATGGCGATTGCCGCAGATGAAGCAGGTGACATGAGAAAGATGCTCCAGACGAGTGAAATG
Organism: uncultured Oceanobacillus sp.; assembly: GCA_938004015.1. Classification (GTDB taxonomy): domain Bacteria; phylum Bacillota; class Bacilli; order Bacillales; family Amphibacillaceae; genus Oceanobacillus. The sequence goes on along the minus strand of CALKWU010000025.1, from coordinate 326 downwards.
ACGATGGATCCAATGAATGGCGAGTAACAGATGGTGGGACAAACAGGGACAGTCCCTGACCGACCCAAATGGGTCAATCAGGGACTGTCCCGTTTTGACCCAACCATGATTCAAACTATTCGATATTCTCTTGCAAAATGATTATAATGGAGCTAACCATAATCGATGGATGATCGGAAATGGATCATAGAATAGAGGAGAGGGTCCAAATGACAGTGATTACGGATAAATTCGGTAGACCATTGAAAGATTTGCGCATTTCCGTGACGGACCGTTGTAATTTCAGGTGCACGTACTGTATGCCAAGGGAGATTTTCGGCCCGGAT
>CALKWU010000024.1 GCA_938004015.1 uncultured Oceanobacillus sp. | reverse complement strand
ATCGTCGCCTGATCCGCCTTATATCCCGGTGTGTTCATGTTCGCGATGTTGTTCCCTAACGCTTCCTGATAACGTTGTTGCGTCAACATCCCGCTTGCGGCTGTATAAAATCCACGTAACATTGGCATTCCTCCTTTGACGATTTGACGTTTTGGCCGGGCTGTTCTATTTTTATAGCCGTTTTGGCGGCGCTTGATGTTGTTTTCATGCTGTGAGTTTCGCCGCCGCTCGGTGTTCGGCGGTTTTTGTGCTGCACGGCAAGTTCCAGCGCTCGCCTTTTCTGCTGACATTCAACTCATCGTAATCAGCTGATTTTTGTCCGCTCGATTTTATCGATGTTGTCAAGCATGATTCCCGTTCCTTTGGCGACACAGCTCATCGGCTCTTCTGCAATGAACACAGGGACTTTCAGCTCTTCTGAAAGCAGTCGATCCATGCCGTGAACGAGCGCCCCGCCACCAGTGAGGATGACTCCGCGATCGATGATGTCTGCGGATAGTTCCGGTGGCGTCTGTTCGAGGACAGTTTTTGCAGCTTGTACAATCTGATAGACGGACTCGCGCAACGCCTTTTCAATTTCCTCGGAATGGACAGTGATCGTACGTGGTAAGCCCGTCACCATGTCACGTCCACGGATATCGAGGGATTCTTCTCTTCCCCCTTTGAAAACCGTCGCTACATTGATTTTTATGTCTTCGGCTGTACGTTCACCGATCAGCAGTTTATAATCTTGTTTGATATATTGGAGAATGTCGTTATCGAAGTCGTCGCCTGCCACTTTGATCGATTCGGAAGTGACAATGCCACCCATCGAGAGGACCGCAACATCCGTCGTCCCACCCCCGATGTCGACGACCATATTGCCGCTTGGCTGGTAAATTTCCATCCCTGCCCCTATTGCCGCGACTTTCGGTTCTTCTTCCAAATACACTTTTTTCCCGCCTGATTTTTCCGCCGCTTCTTTGATTGCTTTTTGCTCGACTTTCGTTATGTTCGTCGGACAGCAAATGAGCATCCGCGGCTTCGTGAATAAGCCTTTCACATTGATTTTGTTGATGAAATGCTTCAACATCGCTTCCGTCACGTCAAAATCAGCAATCACACCATCTTTGAGCGGGCGGATTGCTTCGATGTTGCCCGGCGTCCGGCCGACCATGCGTCGAGCTTCTTCACCCACTTCAAGGACTTTTCCCGTATTCCGATCCATTGCTACGACAGCCGGTTCATTCAGAACAATCCCCTTACCTTTTACATGAATTAATACGTTTGCGGTTCCAAGGTCTATTCCGATATCTCTTGAAAACATTTCAACTAGGTCCTCCCAAATCATCTATCTTACATCGTGATTTCGACACAATGCTACTATTACCATATTTTATCATAGTTTGCACTAAGAAACTTCTTTTTAGTGAATTTATTTTGTGAAATTTGTGGAGAGCTTTTCAAACAGCGACATTTGGCTTGATTCGAAGGGAAAATCGGATTTTTTGGGCTGGTTTGTTGGCGTTGGGGGGGGTGGCTTGCGGAAGGTGAAATTAGAAAAGTTGTTGCAGGAAATCACAGAAAATTGTTTGGAGTGCAAAGTGGCGTTATTGGAAATGGGTCGTTTTGGATTTTTTCGGTTTATGGAAAAGATTCGATTGTGGAGTCGGGAGGGAAAATTGAAACTCAAGACGCATGTCGAATACTTGCCGATGATGTGGAGAGCATGTAAAAAAATGCGCTACTAATCAATGAACGATTAGTAGCTGGTGATCAAACATCTCAACTCCGGGTGCTGTCCATCTTCATGCGACTTTTCCTTTTATACTTTTGCCGTGTCGCCTCACCGCCGCGTAGATGCCGGATCGATTTATGGTATTCCAGCACTTCTTTCACTTGACTTGCCAATTCCGGATTGATCTCCGGCAAACGCTCCGTCAAATCTTTATGGACAGTGCTTTTCGACACGCCGAATTCCTTGGCGATTTTCCGTACGGTCTTTCGCGTTTCAATCACGTGCTGCCCAATGCGAATTGCCCTCTCCTTGATGTAATCATGCACACCGTTCGCCTCCTAAGTTGATCATTCTGAGGTGCTCATTGCGATATCTGTTCAACTCGGGCAGGTATCTATCACTATTAAATTTTCTGGTTAAAAGTCGTTTATGTAATTCCCATCGTTGCTGGTCCTTGAAGCCTCCGTTATTTTTTTCACCTCAGCAAAACTTGATTGATTTGTACCATTTTATTACAAGCAACAACCGTTTATGAATAAATCTTTATGGACAAGGCTTGATATGATTGGGTTTTGATGAGGTCGAGATGAGAGCTTTGACGGGGTTTGTGAGTGGATATAAGGGGGATGAGTGCTT
>CALKWU010000023.1 GCA_938004015.1 uncultured Oceanobacillus sp. | reverse complement strand
TTTTTGCTCCGATCCGAACGTTGACAGGAAATATTGCACTTGAAATGGGATATGCCGGACCAGAACATCGTCAAGCTCTTTTTGCGACAGGTGTCATTTTGTTTATTTTTGTCATTATAATCAATTCCGTTACGCTAATACTCAGAAAGAAGGAGGCGTAACCGATGCTTGATGTGAAACCGAATCATTTGATCAGAGTGCAGCGAAACCAAAGGGTTGCCTTTACTTTGTTGAGTTTAGCGGCAGCATTTACCGTCGTCATCCTTCTAGCTATTTTGTTTTACATACTGAGTCAAGGGCTAAGTGTGATCAGTATGGAGTTTCTATTGGAAGAACCACGTAGTATGGGAGCTGAAGGCGGAGTTTTCCCGGCTATTGTCGGAACCGTGTATTTAGTTGCCATCATTATTTTGATTGCAGCTCCAATTGGAGTAGGGACGGCCATTTTCTTGAATGAATACATTTCTGATGGTCCGTTGAAGAAAACGCTCCGCTTCGCAACGGAGTTATTGGCAGGAATCCCTTCAATCATTTTTGGGATGTTCGGTTTTATTTTCTTTGTCATTGTCCTTGGGGATTATACCGGAGGCTGGTCGATTTTGTCCGGCGGTCTGACAGGTGTCATCATGATTTTGCCGATCATTATCCGTGCATCAGAAGAAGCACTCCGAAGTGTACCGAATGATTTGAAAGAGGGTAGTCTTGCACTCGGAACGACCCGTTGGTATACGATTAAAAAAGTGGTTTTGCCATTGGCGATACCTGGTATCACAACGAGTATCATCTTAGCGATCGGGCGTGTGATAGGAGAAACGGCAGCATTTCTGTTAACATTAGGTGGAAGTCTACTGCTCGCTACATCCATTTTTGATGGTGGTAGAACACTCGCTTTACATTTGTACTTGGTGGCAATGGAAACAGGAAATACGGATATGGCTTTTGGTGCAGGTGCTGTTCTCGTCATTCTCATCTTGATCATCAACTTTGCAGCGGAAGCTTTATTCAAATTATTGGTACGGCGTTTTTCTGCATAACTCGCTCAAGTAAGGGGAGATTCACATGACTGATCAGAAAGAGAAAAACATGATGATAGAAGTTGAAGGATTGAATTTTTTCTACGGTCAAACACAAGCCTTGAACGATATTTCATTGGATATTTATAAAAATGAAATCTTTGCGCTCATCGGGCCATCCGGATGTGGAAAATCAACGTTTTTACGTGTTTTAAACCGAATGAATGATTTGATACCTAAAACATCCGTCCAAGGAACCGTACGGATAGCCGGTCAAGATATTTACGATCCGAATGTGGACGTCGTTGAACTTCGGAAATCGGTAGGTATGGTTTTTCAAAAGCCGAATCCATTTCCAATCAGTATTTTTGATAATGTCGCCTATGGTCCAAAAGCGAACGGGATCAAGAATAAGAAAAAATTGATGGAAATTGTCGAAGAAAGCTTGCGGCAAGCGGCTCTTTGGGACGAAGTGAAAGATCGATTGCATGAGAATGCCATGGGACTGTCTGGTGGTCAACAACAACGACTCTGTATTGCTCGGGTCATGGCGGTGAAACCGGAAATCATTTTAATGGATGAGCCGACATCTGCTTTAGACCCGTTGGCGACGTTTAAAGTGGAAGAGTTGATGAACGACCTCAGGAAAGATTATACGGTAGTGATTGTCACCCATAATATGGAACAGGCGGCACGGATCTCGGATAAAACAGCATTCTTCCTGGACGGTTCTGTCATTGAAACGAATGATACCGACGAACTGTTTTTAAACCCGAAAGAACAACAAACGGAAGATTATATTACTGGGAAGTTTGGGTAATTTGAAGGCGTACATGTCGATCATGTCGTTATCCAGCGCGAGACTCGAAGTGGAGATCGAATTGGTGAGGACATCAACGAGATGATGCTAGGTTGTTCACTAGATTCTGTTGACATTTGAAGTTTTTTTTAGATGGAAAGGCGATCGTTTTCATATTCGTAAAATTTAACATTCTACAGCAAAATATGATAGATTACAAGTGGAATGCTTTGGTTATTTCTCCTTAATGGGTTATAATAATAGTATAAATATCATAAGGAGGAATAAGGATGAAAGGTTGGCAATTTGTCGAAACAAATCAACCGCTAGAATTGGTTGAAAAAGAAGATCCGAAAGCTGAACCAGGTAAAGTCGTTATCGACACGAAGGTGGCAGGTATTTGTCACTCGGACGTTGGTGTTTTAAGAGATCCAGGCTGGAAAGAATTACTTGGAGAACTGCCTGTCATTATGGGGCATGAAGTCGCGGGTGTCATCAGCGAAGTTGGTGAAGGAGTGACTGACTTTAAAGTTGGTGACAAAGTCGCTGTTTGTCCAACTGGTCCAAGCGGTATGGCTCCAGGCTATGCTTATGACGGTGGATTTGGAACAAAAGTTTTGGCGCCAGCTGAAGACTTGGTCAGAATTCCTGAAGGCGTTTCTTTCGCCCAAGCTGCTGCAGGTACCGACGCTGGAATGACTTCTTACCATGCTGCGTTTACGAAAGGTGGCATAAAAGAAGGGATGACTGTCGGTATGATCGGTATTGGCGGACTGGGTCAAATCGCTTTGGAAGCTGCCGTTGCTATAGGAGCTACTGTTTATGCAGTCGACACGAACCCGAAAGCCCGTGAATTGGCTTTAGAATTAGGTGCAGCAGGAGCCTATGAAAACGTAAAAGAAATCGCTCAGTTCGAACCGGAAGTCATTGTGGACTATGCAGGCTTTGATGTAACAACGAGAGAAGCTTTAGAATCTGTTGCATTCCAAGGTAAAGTCGTTCTTGTTGGTATGGGTAAATTGGAAACGACAATCAACGTGACTTCCATGATTACAAAACAAGCAACACTTGTTGGAAGCAATGGCGGTACGAAGAAAGATATTGAAGAAATTTATGAACTGTTTGCAACCGGTAAAGTCAATCCTAAAATCACGGAAATCACATTTGATGAAATCCCTGAGGGCATCAAGATGCTCGAAGAAAATAAAGTGACCGGCCGTCTAGTCGCCAACATGGAAAAATAAATACTTAAGATGAAACCTAAGAAGTGGGTGGAGTACATACTTCTTAGGTTTTTTAAATTTTACATATAAGAAATGAGCATACCACCAACAGCACCGGTCGAAACGACGATCCACGGTGGAAGCTTCCAAAAAGCGAGCATACTGAATAAAAGGGCCGTCAATGCAAAATCCACCGGGGAGTGGACGGCGCTCGTCCAAATCGGATGATACAGTGCGGCGATTAAAATTCCGACAACGGAAGCATTGACAGCCATCAAGGCTCCCTTGATTTTCGAATGTTTTCTCAAAGCATCCCAAAACGGAAGGGTTCCTAATATGAGTAGGAAGGCAGGTAAAAAGATCGCAAAAGTCGCAAATAACCCGCCTTGCCAGCCATTGATGACAGCACCGATATAAGCGGCAAAAGTGAACAATGGACCAGGCACTGCTTGTGTTGCTCCATAGCCGGAAAGAAACTCCTGTTCTCTGATCCATCCTACAGGAACAAATTCCTGTTCCAATAACGGCAGGACGACGTGCCCTCCTCCGAATACGAGCGCACCGGAACGGTAAAAACTGTCGAATAAAGCGATCCATTGGGAGGATGTCACCGTGCGTAACATCGGCAACAAGATGAGAATGCCGAAAAATAATGAAAGGCATATCGTTCCCAATCGTCGGGATATCGGAAAAGTTGCAGCCGGGTTTTCGTCGCCACTTTTCCCTTGTTGAAAAAGGAAGTAGCCAACTATTCCAGCAAGGAAGATGACGGCAATTTGTGTGTAAGCTGTTTGCCATATTAATGTGACGATGACTGCGAATAAAGCGATTGTTTTCCTTTGGATGTCCGGGGTGAAATTTTTACCCATCCCAATGACCGCATGGGCGACAACGACAACAGCGACGATTTTCAAGCCGTTGATCCAGCCGGAATCCTCGATGCCAAACGTATTCAAAAATAATGCGAAGAGGATGAGTGCGATGACGGATGGAAGGGTAAAGCCGAGGAAAGAAATGATGCCTCCAAATAGACCGCCGCGCATGACGCCGATTCCTATACCGACTTGACTGCTCGTCGGTCCGGGCAGAAATTGACAAAGCGCAACTAAATCGGCATAGCTTTTTTCGTCCATCCATTTTCGTCTGCGGATATACTCTTCATGGAAGTATCCTAAATGGGCAATCGGACCGCCAAATGAAGTCAGCCCGAGTCTCGTGGCAACGAGTAAAATTTCGAACCAAGTTTTGAATATTGTACGATTTTTCTTGCTCATTTTGCTGACATATCTCCCTGTCATTTTTACCATATTGGAATTATTATATATTACAATAACATAGATGAATCAGGGAAATGGGCTGTTTTTCGATTTTTTACATTCGCTTAACGATATACTGATAATCAAACCGATGCCGTATAATGCAAAAGCAGTGGGTAATTTCGTTGTTAGTGGAAAGTTATGAAAGGAGAATGACATTGGCTAAACAAAAAATTTATTTTCTATGTACAGGTAATTCGTGTCGCAGTCAGATGGCGGAGGGTTGGGCGAAAACGCTTCTCGGCGATGAATGGGAAGTGAGAAGTGCCGGAATTGAAGCACATGGTTTGAATCCACTGGCAGTAAAAGCGATGGCGGAAGTAGGAATTGACATTTCGAATCAAAAATCAGAACTCATTGATATGGATTTTCTTAATCAGGCGACGATTGCCGTCACCCTTTGCGGTGATGCCGCCGATCGTTGTCCGATGACTCCACCTCATGTGAGAAGGGAACATTGGGGATTCGATGATCCGGCGAAGGCAGAAGGAACAGACGAAGAAGTTTGGGCTGTTTTTCAACGTGTGCGGGATGAAATTGGCCAACGGATTCGAAAGTTTGCCGAAACTGGAGAATAATATGGGTTCAGCATCGAATATGATGCTCGACTTTCACTTTGATATTTTTCAATTATTTGTTAAATTGAACTTAAAGATTCTCTATTTTGAAAATACTATCAAAAGGAGCTGAAGTGAATGTCAAAGCTGGTGAGAGTCGTTATTGTCGGTGGGGGGCCAGCAGCTATCGAAGCAGCTTTGACCGCAAAATTACAATGAAACAAGGAAGACTTGCGGTGATCGATGGATTAAGCAATCAATATGTCAGAGGTGCCTCATTGGCGACTCATCCTGCTCTATTCAACCTCGATTCACAAGTCGCTGTTGTCGGGACCCCGTCAAACGGGAGTGGAAACTCTCGTCATATCAACTTTAAAGATAGCAACTTCAAATCGCATTTAAGTTCAACAGAAGATGGATTAATAAAAATAAGTTGGGATGAAGATTATCAAATAATTGGTGCTACTGTTATTGGGGATTGTGCATCAGAAATCATTACCCCAATCTCACTAGCCATCGAATTTAAAGCGAAATTGCAAGAGTTGGCGAACTTCTATCCACCCCATCCGTCAAAAAGTGAAATCGTTTTTACATTACTAAGGGAAATAGAATATCGAATGATTGAAAAGAACGATTATAGTATATAGGCTTATTCTTAAATTGTTGCAATCCAAAGGGTCAGCCAATCCGGAATGTCGGGTTATACGTTCGATCATTCTCAAGATGTGTCGATTCATTTTTTAGAGTTATTGCGCAGGCATTGGGCAAACAAAGCGAAGATCCTGTTATGTGACGAACCGACATCCGCTTTGGATTCGAACACGACTCGGGAAATCCTTGCCGTGTTAAAAAAAATCAATGAACAACTCGGTGTCACGATTGTCATTGTCAATCATGAAATGGACGTGATCAAGAGCATTTGCAATCGAGTGACGATCATGGATAAAGGAAAAGTATACGAAACGATTGAACTGGAGCCTCAAGGAATCGTGGAATCGGATCATACACCGGAGTGGTTTTGAAGAAATTGAGTGAGGATGGAAGCCATGCCTGAAGTTTTAGATTATGGCCATTGCTTATTATTCCATTCCGAGCCGATCCAAAAATTGGCAGAAGCAATGACAAGTCCGGAAGTGAAAGAATTCTTAGAAGAAAACTATCCGGAATCAGCTATCCCGGCTTTTGAATGAACATTGTGAAAGGCAAATAGTCCAAGGGTAAACAACCATTTCCATATAAAACATAGAGACATGATGAGCTTCGTTCAGGAGGAAAGGAATTCCACTGACAGGAGCTTTTTCCATTTCGGCATGGATAAGCTTAATCGATGATGATATTCATTCTCATTTAGACTCAATAATTCTCAATTAATTGACATATATCCCGAATTATTTTATAGTAAATATATAATGATAATAAATATAAATTAACTGTATAACGTGTTGTTAACATGGATAAAGGAAAAAACCGTTATTTAGGGCATATCATCAATTTTTCGATTTCCGCTTGAATGGAATGGTTGATAAATTTTCCATAGTGTCCATGGTGTACAGTCGAGTTTTGGAGGGATATGGTGAATGCTCAATTACTTAATGAAGAGCCGTCCTGGACAATTTCTGCTCATCGGTGTATGTTTTATCGTTTTAGGTTTCGTTTTTACTTTGTTTCATGATGGTTTCAGTCGAATCTCGTTTTATATTGCGATTTTCTTTTTAGGTTTTTTTGCTGCAAAAGATGCAGTCGTGGATACAGTACGTTCAAAATCGCCCAATGTGGATTTGCTCATGATCCTCGCCGCTTTGGGAGCAGTCATCATCGATTACGAATCGGAAGGGGCATTATTGTTACTGATTTTCGCCGGCGCGGAAGTATTGGAGGACTATGCTTCAACGAAATCAACAAGCGCCATTTCCGAATTGATGTCACAAGTGCCTGATACAGCACAACTTCTGAAAGATAACGGGGAAGTCGTCGAGGTGTCGACAGAAGATTTAAAAGTGGGGGATACTGTTGTCGTTTCCAAGGGTGCACAAATCCCCATTGATGGATTTACGGATCGGAATACGATGGTGAATGAAGCGGCCTTGACCGGGGAATCCGTCCCTGTAGAAAAAGAGAAGGGAGCTGAAGTTTTCGCCGGTACGATCAATGAAGGGATTGCCTTCCATTTGACCGTGAATAAATTAAGCAGTGAGACGGTTTTTTCCAATATTATCCGGATGGTGGAAGAGGCGCAAAATCGGCCATCAAAAATTTCCAAATTCATTGATCGGATTGAGTCAAAATATGTGATTGCCGTATTGGTTGCCGTCCCGATTTTCATATTCATTTTATATGCCTTGCAAGATTTCACTTTCCGGGAAGCTTTTTATCGGGGCATGGTTTTGCTCACCGTGGCGAGCCCTTGTGCGTTGGTCGCATCAGCAACTCCTGCAACATTAAGTGCCATCAGCAATGGTGCGAAACATGGTGTGTTGTTTAAAGGCGGCGCTGCGATGGAGGCGCTCAGCACGATGGATGTCTTATACAGTGATAAAACCGGAACGTTGACTTACGGAGAATTCACCGTTATCGATCATGAAGTAGACGAAGAAATTTTGAAAGAAGTCGTCTATATGGAGCAACAGTCAACCCACCCGATTGCCGAAGCGATTGTTGCCAATTTCGCGGATTTGGATTTGGAAACGGTGGATCGGACAGAACCGGTAGAGGAAGTGGCCGGTGCAGGAATTAAAAAAGGGGACATTAAAGTCGGGAAGCCTTCCGCTTTTGATGATTATGAGGATGTGAACAATTACCGCAGTAAAATTGAAAAAAGCCATACGACGGTTTTTGTCGGGAAAGGCAAGCATATCGTAGGTTACTTTTCACTGGCGGATCAAATACGGGAAGAATCGGCCGAAGCGGTCTCCGGTTTCCAGGCAGAAGGCATCCACGTCGCCTTGTTGACGGGGGATAATGTGAACGTTGCGAAAACGGTCGCTGAGGAAGTCGGAATTGAAGACTATGCTGCTTCTTGTCTTCCAGAAGATAAAATCAGATATGTCCAAGAGTCCCAGGAAAAAGATAAAGTAGTCGGAATGATCGGAGACGGCATCAATGATGCTCCGGCACTTGCCAATGCCGATATCGGAATCGCTATGGGAAGCGGCTCGTCCGTAGCGATGGAATCGTCTGATGTCGTCATCGTCAAAAATAATTTGGCGAAACTTTTTTACAGTTTCAAACTGAGCCGGAGATTGAATCGGATTATTGTCGCAAATGTCACTTTTTCCCTTTCCGTCATCGTCATCTTGATCGTCTTGAATTTCTTCGGATTATTGAATTTGCCGATGGCTGTGCTTTTCCACGAAGGTTCAACGATATTAGTCATTCTAAACGGGCTCCGTTTATTGTTGCAAAAAGATCGGACTGCAATGGCTTAAAAAATGCGCCGGAATGACCGGCGCAAAAATTTTTAACCGAGAAAAAATCCGCCAAAAAGGAAAGCTCCGGCGACGACGAAAGCCGGATGGACTTTCAAACGTTCAATCATGATGTAACTTACAAGCACGATACCGATTGTCGTCCATAAACCGATTCCGGTATAGGACTCGAGGAAAAATCGCCATGTAAGCTCGGCGAGCAAAATCGCAATGACTGGTTGAACGAACAGGGTAAGACGTTGTACTTTTGGCGAATCTTTATATTTGTACAATAGTCCACCTAAAAAGAGCATCAATAGTAGGGATGGAGCGACAGTCGCAAAGGTGGCGATGAGCATCCCGATCACACCGCCGACTTCAAAACCGATATAGCCGGCCATTTTTGTAATGATTGGTCCGGGCAATGAGTTGCCAAAAGCCAATACCTCACTGAACTCTTGCACCGTCATCCATTGGTAACGAGTCACCACTTCATGTTCCACCAACGGAATCGATGCCGGACCGCCGCCGTAACCGACGATTCCAGGGATGAAGAAGGCGAGAAAAATTTGCCAGTAAATCATCGTTGCTCCCCTTTCTTATTGTTTTTCAAGGATAGAGCAAGAAGGAGCAAGAGGACGATGACAATGCCCGGATGGATATTCAAAATTTCCAGGATAATGAATAGAATGGCACCGAAGACGATTGCCCTGCCCCAACCGAAGCCTTCCCCGGACTTTTTAATAAAACGCCAAGTCAATGTCCCCATCATCATCGCAACGACTGGAATCACCGCAGCAGTCATGCCTTGCACCCAATCAAAATCCCGGATGGAACTGAGGGAAGCAAGCAGGACGATCATAAGAAAAATCGTCGGGAAAATATTGGCGGTGATGGCGACAAGCATACCGCCTGTTCCCGATACCCGATAGCCGATATAACCGGCGAGTTTTGTCGCAATCGGCCCAGGAAGGGCGTTCGCAATGGCTAAGATGTCACCGAATTCATCGTCATCCATCCATTTATATTTTTCCACTACTTCTATTTGGATTAATGGAATCGAAGCGGGACCGCCTCCGAAGCCGAGCATTCCCGCCCGAAAAAATCCGAGAAACAGATGTAAATTGTTTTTCATAATCCCACAAGCCTTCTATGTTTTTCTTAGACCAATTACATTGATAGAGTAAATGGAGAAAAATTGCAAATCACCAAGCGGCTACACTGCCATCCGTCCGTGATTCGGATCCACCCACGAGGACACCGGATTCCGGATCACGCCAAATGATTTGACCACGACCAAAGCTGTTCGGTTCGCGTTGAATGTTAATGTCGTGTCCTCTCGCCGCCAGTTCTTCGGCAATATGATGAGGAAAACGATTTTCCACTTCCACTGTTTTATCTTTCATCCACTGCCATCTTGCCGCATCCAATGCTGCTTGCGGATGGAGTCCGAAATCAATGGTGTTCATCACCACTTGCACATGTCCTTGAGGTTGCATGAATCCACCCATCACACCGAACGGACCAATTGGTGTGTCTCCCTTTGTCAAAAAGCCAGGAATAATCGTATGGTACGTTTTCTTTCCACCCGTCAAAGCATTGACGTGATTCGGATCCATAGAAAAATTATGCCCACGGTTCTGCAAAGCAATTCCAGTTCCAGGCACGACGAGACCAGACCCGAATCCCATATAATTGCTTTGGATGAAGGAAACCATGTTGCCATCTTCATCCGCCGTCGCCAAATAGATCGTTCCGCTGCCTTTTGGTTCTCCAGCTTCCGGTGTCAAAGCAACATCGGAAATCAAAGCACGGCGCTCGGCTGCATAGTCATCATGCAACAAGTCGGAACTTGTCAAGTCCATATGTTTTTCTTCCGTCACATATTTTTTAGCATCGGCAAATGCAAGTTTAATCGCTTCAATTTGTTTATGATATGTGTCAACGGATTCTTTTTCTGCAAAGTCAAAGCCTTTTAAAATATTCAATGCCATTAATGCGACGATTCCCTGACCATTCGGCGGAATTTCCCATACATCATATCCGCGATAGTTGACGCTGATCGGCTCCACCCATTCCGGATGATAGTCCGCTAAGTCTTCCGCCGATAAAAATCCGCCGGTCTCTTTGGAGAAGTTTGCAATTTTTTCCGCCAGACGACCGCGGTAAAAAGATTCCGCATTCGTTTCCGCAATTTCTTCGAGAGTTTTCGCATGATCTTCTGAAGACCAAATTTCTCCGACTTTCGGAGCCCGACCCTTTGGTGCGAATGTTTCGAACCAATGAGCGAATTTTTCATCCGTCAATTTTTCTTTATAAGAAACGTATGCCCGATGCCAAAAACGTCCTAAGATCGGACTGACCGGGTAACCTTCCCTTGCATATTCGATGGCCGGCTTCAATGTTTCTTTCAGAGACAGGTTCCCGAATGTTTTCGAAAGTTCGGCCCATGCTCCCGGTGCTCCCGGGACAGTTACCGGAATCCAACCGTGTGTCGGGATTTCAGTGTATCCTTTTTCCTTTAATGCATCGATGGAGATGGATTTTGGGGATCTGCCACTTGCGTTCAATCCGTGCAATTTTCCTTTTGTCCAAACGAGGGCAAAAGCATCTCCGCCGATTCCATTTGATGTCGGTTCCAAGACTGTCAATGCTGCCGCAGTCGCAATCGCAGCATCGATGGCATTTCCACCCTTCTTCAAGATTTCGAGGCCAGCCTGTGCTGCAAGGGGTTGAGATGTAGCCACCATCCCTTTTTTCGCATATACCGATTTACGTGAAAGATGATAAGATGAATTCTTCAAATTCAAAAAGTCCATCGCATTCCCTTCCTCCCAATATATTTACCCACATATTAGAAAATCAATGACAGTTTGTCAAATCAAACCATTCAAAAATAAATTCAAATTGGAATAACGCTTACTTTTTATTTGAAATACTGATGAATCTATTACGTTTTGTTTCGACTGGATAATGAAGGGGTACAATTGTCTTTTTTTCGGTTATAATATAGCCATAAGGTAGAAGGGGGGGTTGGCGATGAGTTTGGACGATATTGATAAGAAGCTGATTGAAATACTTGCAGAAGATGGCAGAATTTCATATGTGGACCTTGGTAAAAAAGTTGGACTTTCCCGTGTAGCCGTAAAAGATCGTATCGATAGTTTGAAAGAAAGAGGAATAATAGAAAGATTCACGGTTGTCATCAATTCCGAAAAAGCAGGGAAACAAATTTCTGCCTTTTTTGAGGTTGAAGTGACACCGATGCGGTTGCAGCAAGTTGCTGAAAACCTTGCGGAAAACCCGAACGTCGCCAGCATTTATCAAATGACCGGGCCAAGTACACTTCATATGCATGTTCTTGTTGAAGATATGCAGACGTTGGAATCGTTCATCAATAAAGAACTATACTCCGTTGAAGGTATTACGCGAATCGACAGCTCCGTCATTTTGAAGAGATTCAAGAGCAGAAATGGGTATAAACTCTAAAAATGATAAAAAACTGACTTTGTGAAAAGAGGTCAGTTTTTTTTATGCTAAATCACAGAATTGTAATGAAAAGAAAGACTCACGGATCATACGTTGTAAGCGTTTTATAAATTGTCGGTTAAAAGTGAAAAAACAGTAAAAAATGCAAGTAATTTGACTGTTTAGATTAACTTTTGTATAAAAAACATTGACACTTTGATTTTTCTGAATTATATTATAGTTAATTTTCCAATTGTAAAATTTTGGAAGGAGGGGGAACATGATAGGTTTTATTGTCCGAAGAATTTTTCAATTGCTATTTTTGCTTCTAGGAATATCTTTCATCGTATTCATGAGTATGCATTTGGCACCTGGGGACCCTGCGACGATTATTGGTGGTCCAACAGCAACTGAATCTGATTTGGAAGCTATTCGTGAAGACTTGGGATTGAACAGGCCGGTTCTCATTCAGTACGTCGATTATCTAAAAGGAGTGGTGAAAGGAGATTTCGGCTACTCTTACCAAAACAGTCAACCGGTCAGCGAGGCGATCGCATCAAGATTTCCCAATACGATCAAACTCGCAACCGCAAGTATTATAGTTGCAGTCATTATTGGGATAATTGCTGGAATGATTTCGGCAATGAGGCAGAACTCATGGCTTGATGTTACAAGTACGACTTTTGCTTTAGTAGGAGTATCGATTCCGAACTTTTGGTTGGGTACCATCTTGATATTGCTTTTCGCTGTCAATTTGCAATGGCTGCCAGTCAGTGGATTGAACAATTCCATCTTTTCAATCGACGGTCTAAAGGAATTGATTCTCCCTTCTATAACATTGGGGACTTCCACTGCTGCGTTGATTGCCAGAATGTCTCGTTCTTCGATGCTCGAGGTGATCAAATCGGATTATATCCGTACAGCTAAAGCAAAAGGTGTCAAAAACAGAACCATCATTTGGGTTCATGCTTTAAGAAATGCGATGATTCCTGTAGTTACAGTAATTGGTATAAATTTTGGAGCTTTGCTTGGAGGGACGATCATTACAGAGCAAGTGTTTGCAATCAATGGCATTGGCCGTCTGATGGTCGATGCAATTGCTGCAAGAGATTTTCCAGTAGTTCAAGGTACCGTATTGCTTGTTGCAGCCATCTTCGTGATTGTCAACCTCATCGTTGATATTGTCTATGCGAAGATCGATCCAAGAATCACATATGAGTAAACGGAAAGGATGTTCCTGTATGCCTGCAGAAGTGATGATGGAAGAAAGAAAAAGTGGACAATCGAAAAAGGCAGGATTCCTTTTAGATACAACAAAAAATTTGTTGAAAAACAAATTGGCGGTTATAGGGCTGATAATCATCGTCATCCAAGTGTTGATGGCAGTATTCGCTCCCTTGATCGCCAGTCATCCTCCAAATGAACAAAATGTTGGAGCTCCGTTTTTGGGAGTATTTTCAGAAGGCCATTTATTGGGGACGGATAATTACGGAAGAGACATATGGTCCAGGATTGTATACGGTGCAAGGATTTCATTGATAGTAGGAATTTCAACCGTAGGAATCGGACTGATTGGTGGGATCGCTCTAGGACTGCTGGCTGGATATTATAAAAAGCTTGATGCAATCATCATGAGAATCGTCGACTTATTATTCGCGTTCCCGGGAATATTGTTGGCGATGTTGATAATTGCAATATTGGGAACAAGTCTTGTGAATGTAGTCATTGCAATCAGCATTTGGTCGATCCCAGGATGTGCACGAATCGTCCGTGGTAGTGTGTTATCCATTAAAAATCAAGAGTATGTACTGGCTCTCCGTTCCATAGGGGCAGGGAATGCGAGGATATTATTAAAACATATCCTCCCGAATTGCATTGCGCCAATCATCGTTTTCGCCACTACTCGAATGGCGACTGCCATTTTATCTACTGCGGCATTAAGTTATTTGGGTTTAGGAGCTCAGCCGCCTACACCTGAGTGGGGGGCGATGATCGCGGTAGGACAAAATTTCATGTGGGATGCTCCGCATATGTCCATCGTCCCGGGGATCGCCATCATGTTGACTGTTTTTGCGTTCAATGTTGTCGGGGACGGTTTACGCGACGCACTCGATCCAAACATGAATCTGAACTAATATACAAAAATGTTGTACAGGGGGAATAGTGATGAAGAAAAAAACGTTGCGATTATTTTCATTTGCTGCTTTTATTTTATTACTAGTGTTATCTGCGTGCGGTGGAGGATCTGAAAATGGTTCTAATAGCGATGGAGAAGTTCCACAGGAAATAACATATGCATCCACCAGTGATGCCAGCGGATTATCTCCGATTGATACGAATGACGCTGTATCGAGCAATGTAATTGTTCAAGTTTATGAAACGTTGTTCGAGTTGAATCCGGAGACGATGGAGCCAGAACCATTACTGGCTGAATCTTATGAAACACCGGATGATAATACATGGGTCATCAAGTTGAAAGAAGGAATCACATTCCATGATGGAACGGAATTCAATGCAGAAGCGGTTAAATACACGTTCGAACAAATAAAAGATCCGGAACGAGCATCACCACGAGCATCATTATTGGCACCAATTGATTCTATTGAAGTTGAAGATGAGTATACTGTCATATTAAAAACAAATGAACCATACGGCCCAATGTTGGCGGTATTGAGTCATCCAAACGCTTCCATCGTCAGTCCGACCGCTGACCAGGAAGGAAATATCAATCGCCATCCTGTTGGTACAGGACCGTTCGTTTTTGATGAATGGAATGAAGGAGATCAAATTGTATTGTTGCGCAATGAAAATTACTGGAGAGAACCTGCGCAATTGGAAAAGATCACATTTAAAGTGGTCCCAGAGTACTCGACAGCTATATCAATGTTGGAAACGGGAGATGTTCAATTTCTAGATGCCATTCCATCCGACTATATTTCACGTGTCGAGTCATTACAGAATGTAGAGGTCCAGAAAGATGAAGGGACTCGTGTCTCTTACTTTTCTTACAACATGGAAAAAGAACCGTTTAATGAGTTGGAATTCAGACAAGCAATAGCACACGCGATTGATCAAGAAGCTTATGTGAATCAGTTGAATGGATTGGGAACATATGGAGAAAGCATTATTGGCCCAAAAGTATTCGGTTATGACCCGTCGGCGGAAGAGTATGGCTATGAATTCGACCCTGATAAAGCAAGGGAGATCATTGAGGAAAACGGTTATGATGAGAGGGAATATACAATACTTGCTGCAAATCGTGACAATTATATGAAGATGGCTGAAGTGGTTCAAGCCCAATTGTCCAATGTGGGATTGGATGTCAACATTGAAACGATGGAGTGGGGAGCATTCCTTGATGCCGCCCGTGCCGGAGAATATGAAATGACTTTTCTTGGCTGGGCAAACAACACGGGGGACGGCAGCGAATTGCTTTACCCTAATTTGCACTCTGATAATATAGACAGTTCAAATTATACACGCTATAGTGACGAAGAATTTGATCGACTTGTTGAAGAATCTCGATCTATCGTCGATCAAGAGTTACGTAAAGAAATATTGCATGAAGCGAATATTTACGCTATCCAGGATGCAGTATGGGTAGTTATGGAGCATGGAGTGGTAACAGCGGCTTATGACCAATCGGTTAAAGGCCTGTCTGTGGAACCTAATGGTAAGTGGACATTGTATAACGTAACAAGAGAGTAGGGATCTCCATGAGTAAGTTATTGCAAGTGGAAAATCTATCAATAAGTTTTCGGACAGCAGCAGGGAAAACCCAAGCTGTCCGAGATGTTTCTTTCTCTTTGGAAAAAGGGGAAACCCTATGTATTGTCGGAGAATCTGGTTCTGGGAAGAGCATCACTTCATTGGCTTTAATGGGTTTGCTCCCCAATAATGGCGAGATAACTTCAGGTTCGATAAATTTTGAAGGTGAGGACCTGGTTGGAAAAACTGAAGAAGAGCTCCGAAAAATCAGAGGCAATAAAATGTCGATGATTTTTCAAGAGCCGATGACTGCGTTGAATCCGGTGTTTACTATCGGTTTTCAATTGCAAGAACCACTACGTATCCATAAAAACATGTCTAAAAAAGAGGCCTTGGTCAAAAGTATTGAGTTATTGAAAGCGGTAGGAATCCCTAATTCTAAGGAAAGACTAGAACAATATCCACACGAATTGAGTGGAGGTATGAGGCAACGTGTCATGATTGCGATGGCACTTGCCTGCAACCCATCCTTATTGATTGCTGATGAACCGACCACAGCATTAGATGTGACGATTCAAGCGCAAATATTGGATATAATTGATGAATTGAAAGAAAAATTGGGAATGGGTGTCATTTTTGTCACTCATGATATGGGAGTAGTGGCAGAGATTGCTGATAAAGTAATGGTCATGTATGCAGGTGAAGTTGTTGAAGTGAATGATGTTGAATCATTATTTGAAAATCCAAAGCATCCATATACTAGAGGACTATTAGAGGCAATTCCGAATGTCGATGATCCGACCCATGAAATGAAAATCATCCCGGGTTCTATGCCGAGTATTGATGAAAAAATTCCAGGCTGTCGTTTTCATCCGCGTTGTCCTTTTGCACTTGATATTTGCAAGGAAAAAACACCACCTATATTCCATGATGAATTGAATGATGGATTTGCAAGATGTTGGTTGGCGAAGGAGATGAATACGAATGACGAGCCAAAAATCACTACTTGAAATAGAAGATTTGAAAACTTATTATCCGATAAAGGGTGGTATTCTACAAAAAACAAAGGGATATGTGAAGGCAGTAAACGATATCAGTTTAACTGTGTATAAAGGGGAAACTCTTGGAATTGTCGGTGAATCCGGTTGTGGAAAATCAACATTGGGGAGGACAATCCTCGGCTTGGAGAAAAAATCAGGGGGAACGATCCGATACCGTGGAGAAGATATCAGTTCTCTGTCTGAAAGAAAGTTGAAAAAATACAGGAAGAATATGCAAATGGTCTTTCAGGATCCATTTGCTTCCCTCGATCCCAGGCAGAAAATTGGAGATGCTTTGGAAGAAGTTTTCGTCATCCATAAAATAGGCTCGAAAGCGGAGCGTAAGCGTCGGGTGTTGCAGCTATTAAAGGAAGTAGGACTCAAGGAAGAACATTATGATCGTTATCCTCATGAATTTAGTGGAGGTCAGCGTCAAAGAATTGGAATAGCACGTGCTTTGGCTTTGAATCCATCTTTGATCGTTTGTGATGAAGCAGTCTCCGCACTGGATGTCTCTGTGCAAGCATCCATCATAAAACTATTGAAGGATTTGCAGAAGAAACATAATTTGACATACTTGTTCATATCACATGATCTTGGAGTCGTGCGCCACATTAGTGATAGAGTACTAGTGATGTATTTAGGTAAAGCGGTGGAATTAGCTACAACAAAACAGTTATTCGATAATCCACAACATCCATATACAAAAGCTTTATTATCGGCGATTCCAAGACCAATCCCAAAAAGGAAAAAAGAACGTATTAAGTTGGAAGGGGATATTCCTAGTGCGTCTAATTATCCCTCAGGTTGCCCTTTCCATACTCGTTGCCCTATTGCGACAGAACAATGTAAGATAAGCGAACCAAAGTGGAAGGAAATAGAAGCGGGTCATTTTGTTGCCTGTCATTATGCTTGAATATCATAAAAAATAAAAATGTATTTTGCACTAGAAGAATAAACAGGTACGATTACGGTCCCGCCTTAACATCAAGCCTCCTATTTGATAGGAGGCTTTTTGTTTAATAGTTGACAAATTCTAAAAATTGTGATATTTATAATAACAACCTCATCCAAAGCTCATCCGATTCTACCTTCTATGTTCACTAACAGCCATCGGCCGGAATGTCTCGTTATTCACTTTTCAACACGTACATCAACCAACGATCTTACCAATCATCATTTCCATATTGACCATTCATTTCCTTTTGAAAGGGGGGGTGTCACTTCATTTTACCGAAATAGTTTTTTAGATTTTGTTCTTTACTATAAATCGTAAAGGAGGGTAACGTATGGGACATGACATTTCAGCTGCGAACAGCGGTGGGGAATTGGTCGCTTATGCTCGATTCAGCATGTGGAATCGGAATGCGGATGTTTTGTACGATTTGCTCGGTGCTGAGGAATGCAATGCAGGTGTGAGTGGTTCGGGTGAAATTGTACAGTTCTCACTGCAACAGATTGAAAATGCGTTGACGCGATTTACAGAATCGATTAAAAATGGGAGTGCGCTATTGGATCACGAGTCTGGTGAATGGGACCAAAAGCAAATTATGGAATTCCTCGTCAAATGTTTAGAGACGGCGAAAAAAGAAGGAAGTGTAAATGTATATTTTGCATGAGCGCTTTTATCCTCAATCTGTCTTCCAAATGAAAACTCTTCGGCTTACATCTAAGACTGTCACACCAAATCCACTGATCGCTTCCTGCCAAAAACTTTGGTGGGAAGCTTTTTCCAATCTCCAATTTCAATGGTTGTCTGCTTGAATTTATTGACGGTCAATTATGTTGATCGAGTTGCGCCGGTGCAAAATTATTTGATGACGGGAGAAGAGGAATTTAAAACCGAATTCGATGCACTTACCGAAGAACCTGTTGAAATTCAAAATTTCATTACGAAGATGAACGATAGCGAAGCGCTCAACGAACTATTGGCACTGACGAACGAATTACTTGCGAAGTCAGCGGAAGAATTGAATAGCTTGGTCAATGAATTTAAGTTATAAAAAATATTAATAATGATTCGATACTTTCCTGACTAAGAATGTTAAAAATGAAAATATCGTATCAATTTCATTAATAAGTATTTTGTCTGGAAATAAATTGGCCCACCATATCGAAACCTTGATAGAAGGATTTTATCCGGAATTGGAACTTTTGTAAACCAGTTTATTGACGGCATTGCATCTCATCGTTTTTGGGAGCGGGTACTTGTATAAATCGGAAAGAGGATGGTTTACGCTTCACCATCCTCGTTTTTACACATTATTTCCAAATGGATATGCTGTAATGTATTTTCTGTGGCAGGCTCCTGCAGGCGCTAAGGAATCATTGATGATTTTGTTCATTATTTCTATTTCTGTTTCGTGTTCGGCTTCCAACTTCTGATTGATCCCCTGAAGACGTCCCCAATCTCTTCCCGAGAATTCATTGTCGTATCGCAACATATCGTTGATAAAAGGCGGCCACTATCTATAGACGATAGTGACCATC
>CALKWU010000022.1 GCA_938004015.1 uncultured Oceanobacillus sp. | reverse complement strand
TCTCAGTACGGGGATTGCTCTTTGGCTTGTCAATTTTATTTTGCTTTTATTTGGAATTTATGTGCTGGGGAAACGTTTCGCCGTTTGGACCCTGTTGGCGATTACCGTGACTTCGATTGCCGTCGGTTTTTTTGAGCAAATCCACATTCCTCATCGAAGTGTCATCATCGATTTAGTGTTCGGTTCCATTTTTCTCGGAATCGGAATCGGTCTGCTTTTGCGGCAACATGTATCCAATGGTGGCATTGGTGTCCTTGCTTTGATCATGTCAAAGAAATACGGCATGTTGCCGGGACATGCCTTATTTTGGATCAATGGATGCATCTTTTTGTTCACCGCCATGATCATCGATTGGAAAATCATCATTCTCGCCCTCATCAGCCAATGGATTGCGACACGTGTAGCAAATATTATCGTCCAATACTCTACAGGAGACGTCTTTTTGTTCAGTTGGCGGAAAAAAACGTGAACACCTGTCGTTTACAAATAGTTGTATCGGATGATTTTTTTCCGATGTTTTCCATCTTTGCCTTTCACATGAATGAGCAACAAGACGAGCAAGCCGACGAGGAAGGTGAAAACGGCAATGGAGATGAACATCCCGGTTCGTGACCATTCCATGAGCCGGGTAAAAACAGGTGGTCCGAAAGCCACCCCTAAGAAGCGCACCGAACCGTATAGAGAAGATACGAACCCTCTCCGTTCTTTTCCGACAGCCCCTGTGATCAGACTGTTGACACATGGCAATGTAAGTCCTGCCCCGAAACTGCTTAACGCGAGGATGAGGAGAAACGGGAACAAATTTTCAAAAAACACGAGAGTTCCGTAAGAAAGCGTCATAAAAAAAAGACCGATGACCGAAAACCATTTCATCCTCACTAGATTGTTCCCGATTTTACTGCCGGTGATATAAGATGTCGTGACCATCACGAGAAGTGGAATCGCCAAAACGAGACCTTTTGGAACGCCATCGATGTCGTAAGTCGTCTCCAGCACATCGGATAAATAAAAAAGAATGCCGAACAACGTGAACAAACAAGTACCGCCTGCCAAATAAGCGGTGAACAACCATCTACCTTCCAATTTGAAGACACTTAAAAGCCCCAATGCATATTTCCGGAATGGAGGCGGTGCTTGACGGTGTCTGCGTTCCTTCACAAAAATCCACACTAAAACAGCAGCGATGAGGCTGACAATGGGAAAAGCAAAAAACACCGCATACCAAACAATCAATGCGAGGAGTGAGCCGAAAATCGGGGAAAGGACTTTTCCCAGTCCGTTGGATGCTTCAAAAATTCCAAGCACTTTGCTGCGCTCACCGCCTTTGAATAAATCCCCGATCAATGCCATCGCGATTGGGGCGCTGCCGGCTGCGCCAATCCCTTGAATGGTCCGTCCGATGATGACCCAAATGTATGAAGTGAATAAGCTTGCCCCCAACCCAGCCAAAAAAGCACCGGCAGCAAACAGGATGAGGGAAGGGAGCATGATGATTTTCCGGGAAAATC
Source organism: uncultured Oceanobacillus sp. (assembly GCA_938004015.1). GTDB lineage: Bacteria > Bacillota > Bacilli > Bacillales > Amphibacillaceae > Oceanobacillus. The sequence continues at coordinate 7,408 of CALKWU010000022.1, read as the reverse complement.
GATCCGACAGATAACCCATGATCGGAATCATGATTGCTGCGGCGATGGAAAACACGGTGATCGTCAAACTTGTTTGCAGCTGGGACAGATCAAGCTCCTGTTTCATCTTGGGCAGGACAGGAATAAGCATGGAATTGCCGAGGGTCATCATCAAGGGGACGGATCCGACAGCAAGTATCAACATACCTTTATTGTTTTTTTTCAACGTTCGTGCACTCCTTAGACGACGTTACTTGATATTGATTGGTGGCATTACTAGCCAACCTTTCTCTTTGGCGAGCGCCAGCAATTTTTCTTCATATTCTTCCTGTTGTGAATGGAACTCACCGAACATAGAGCGGATATCTTCCCGAATGGAAATCCCGGTGATGAAACTGCTTGTGGCTCTTTGTTGCATAAGTACGTGTTGCACAATGAAGAAAATTTCCGGATCGTTCAATCGTGCACCGGCGGGGATGTCTTCCACTTCCACATGGGGACGATCCGGCGGGGCAGGGGGCAAACGGATACCGGCATCTTTTAAAATACCTTCTACATTTTCTTCTTCTTGGACGATGCAACTTTCCGTCAAGTCTTCCAAATAATTTTTCAACTCTTCATCTCCACAATGGTTGATCCATACTTGTAAGAAGACGAGTAAATGTTTCGTGTCGTATAAATAATTCCATAAATGGTACACCTCTCCGGAATGGAAAGGGTGTTCTTTCGTTTGTTTCGCAGCCATGTCATTCCTCCTTTTCATCTTCCATAGTTTCTCTCATGCGGTTGATATTATCCAAAATGAAAAACGGACGGGGGTAGGAACGTGGTTTATTTTTGTTCATAGGCTAACATCAGAAGAAATTGCAAAAAGGAAGGTCATGTTGTGAGAAAAATTGCTTTGTTCGGTTTGTTGGTGATGTTGTTCGTACTGGCAGCTTGCGGTTCAACGAAGGAAGCGGCATCAAGTGGAAACGATGACAATGTGCTGCGGATTGGCTATCAGAAAAATGGACCGCTTGTTTTACTGCAAATAGCAGTTGGTTTGGAAGACAGATTGGCGGAGCTTGGATTTACGTTGGAATGGCATGAATTCCAAGCAGGCCCGCTCCTTGTCGAAGCATTGCATGCAGGTGCCATCGACTTCGGTCGGACAGGAAATACTCCGGTCATTTTTGCACAAGCTGCCGAAACGGATTTTGTCTATGTTGCGGCAGGTTTTTCAAAATCGGCTGGAAGCGGCATCCTTGTTCCTGATGATTCGGAAATCGAAGCATTGGAAGATTTGGAAGGGAAAACGATTGGCTTTTCGAAAGGGTCCAGTTCCCATTATTTGCTTATCAAAGCGTTGGAAAAAGCAGGCTTGACCATTGATGATATGACACCGGCATATCTTACCCCAGGGGATGCCCGTATCGCTTTCGAAAAGGGAACCATCGATGCGATGGTTGTTTGGGATCCGTACGTTGCTTCCACCGAATTGCATTCCAATGGGAGATTACTCGTTGATGGTGAGGGGTTGACGACAGATCGTGATTTTTTTGTGGCGACAAGGGATTTTTATGAAAATCATCCCGCTATTTTGGAAGTCATCATAGAAGAAATAGATGCTTCATCGAAATGGGCCAATGAAAACGAAGAAGAACTCGTGCAGAGTTTGGCGCCGCTTTTAGGGATTGATGAAGCATCCATCCGGAAAGCGGTACAGCGGCGCACCTATGGAATTGAGATGTTGACAGAAGAGATGATGGAAGAGCAGCAAGAAATTGCGGATAAATTTTTTGAATTGGAAATCATTCCAGAAAAAATCAATGTGAAAGACGTTATGGAATAAGTCCGATGGAGGAATGGAAATGAAAAGGGGCATCTATGCATCTGTTGGAAAACTTTTACCATGGCTCATTCCTTGCTCGTTGCTTCTCCTATGGCAACTTGTATCGATGATTGGCATCATATCGGAAAAGACGTTGCCTGCTCCGACTGACATAATGGAAGCGGCTTTCCGGCTTTTGTTGAATGGAGAATTGTATACTCATATGTCCATCAGCTTATGGCGGGCGCTTATCGGATTTCTTATCGGTGCTTCCATCGGGTTCATTTTCGGACTGTTGAATGGCGTTTTCCGTTATTCTGATTTGTTGTTCGACACATCCATTCAAATGTTACGTAATATTCCACATTTGGCGCTTATTCCGCTCGTCATCCTTTGGTTTGGCATTGGCGAAACTTCAAAAATTTTTCTCGTCGCTTTAGGTGTGTTATTTCCGGTTTACATCAATACGTACCACGGCATCAAATCCGTTGACAAACGGTTGATCGAAATGGGGAAATCCTATGGTTTAAAGGGAAATCAATTGTTTTTCCACGTCATTTTACCAGGGGCGTTATCATCGATCCTTGTCGGAATCCGGTTTTCCTTAGGCGTCATGTGGCTTACGCTGATCGTTGCGGAAACGATTTCCGCCCAGTCGGGAATCGGTTATATGGCGATGAATGCGAGGGAATTCATGCAAATGGATGTGATCGTGTTAAGCATTTTGATTTATGCGTTATTCGGGAAAATATCTGATGTCATTGCACGATTTTTTGAAGGGAAATGGTTGAAATGGGATACGTGAATAGGAGGGCAACGGATGACATCGTTGAAACAATATGGGGTCGATGTACGAATCGATCAACTCGTGAAAAGCTATGGTAAACGTCCGGTATTGAATGGTTTGGACGTGAACATTCAACCTGGAGAGTTTGTGGCCATTGTCGGAAAAAGCGGCTGTGGGAAAAGCACGTTGCTTCGGCTATTGGCTGGTTTGGAAGATTATCAAGAAGGTTCCATCATCCTTGGTGGTGAGCGGTTGAAAGGATTGAACAGAAAAGCGCGGATCATGTTTCAAGATGGTCGGTTATTGCCTTGGAAACGAGTGCTCGACAATGTTTCCATCGGGTTGGCGCCAGAACATCGGGAGAAGGCTGAAGAGCAATTGTGGCAAGTCGGCTTGGCGGATCGGAAGGAAGATTTTCCTTCCAGACTTTCCGGCGGCCAAAAACAACGGGTTGCACTGGCAAGGGCACTCATCCATGATCCACAACTTCTGTTATTGGATGAACCGTTAGGCGCATTGGATGCACTGACTCGTTTGGAAATGCAGGAATTGATCGAAGGGCTTTGGCAAGAAAGGATGTTTACGGCCATCCTCGTCACTCATGATGTGGAAGAGGCCGTCGCCATCTCTGACCGGGTGCTGTTGATTGAAGACGGTAAAATCAGCTTCAATCAGCAGATTCCGTTACCTCGACCGAGGAAACGGACCAATCCCGCTTTCGGTATGTATGTCGAGACAATCCTCTCGCAAATTTTAAAGCGGGAAAATGACTTTCATATGTTGTTGTCCGAACGGCAACTATCCTTTCTTGACTCCGTAAATAATTAAGGCGACACCGAGAAATATCCAAAATACTTTTCCGAAAGATAATTTTGAACTCATCCCGACCACTCCGATCGCTGTCGTCGTAAGCAATATCAATGGACCGACGAAAGCAAGGGAGCTGTTGATGATGAATGCTTTTTCAATGTCGTTGAACTTCAACATCACCAAAGCTGCCAACACTTCAATCGAACCGGAAAGGATGCGTAACAAGGCCATGAAGAAAACAGCTTTTTCAATTAAGGCAAACATCTTCTTCCTCCTGCAGTGGGTACTATTCTACTATATGCCGGCCTTGTCCAATTAAGGACAACATAAATCATATCCTATGTATTGACCCGGGCACGAATCGGAAGCTTGGAACCATCCTGCTTGTTTCGCTGTCCGGATGTTCAATTTCCCGAAACTAACTTCAATTTTTCTTTAAAAATGTGCGGAATGGTTTCAAAACGGCAACGCTGCTGATATAGTTTCATTATAAGAAGAAAAGAAATGAATATAGATAGTAGGGATTAGTTTGGTTTTTGTCGTTAGTTTGTTGATTGGATTGAGTACGGCCTTTATCGGTTCGTTGATGGGGCTTGGCGGCGGGATCATCCTCGTACCGACGCTCTTGTTCATCGCGTCTGTCTCCGATACATTCAGTTGGGCCACACCACAAGCGATTGTAGGTATTTCATTAGTCGTCATGATTTTCACTGGACTTTCTTCCACCTTGGCTTATTTGAAAGTTAGACGAGTCGATTATCGGACAGGCTTTTTATTCCTTATCGGAAGCATACCTGGAGGCATTTTCGGTTCGTGGCTCAATCAATTTGTCGAAGCCGGCCCGTTCCAACTTTATTTCGGTATTCTCATGATTTTCATTGCCATCATTTTATTTTTCAAAAAAGATGAACCTCGGTCGGTTGAATTGAAGGGAAAAGGCGTCCGGACGTTTGAATTGTACGGAAAACGTTACCAATATAAAGTGAATCCAATCGCCGCCGTTACACTCGCTTTTTGTGTCGGAATCCTTTCCGGCCTGTTCGGAATCGGCGGAGGTTCAATCATGGTGCCTGCGATGATTCTTTTCTTCGGTGTTCCTGTCCATATTGCGACTGCGACCTCCATGTTCATGATTTTCTTTGTCAGCATATTCAGTTCGATCACCCATATCGCCCTAGGGCACGTCGTTTGGAAGTACGTCCTGTTGTTCATTCCTGGTGCTTGGATCGGTGGCAGACTCGGCGCCAAAGTGAATCAAATGCTGTCGAGTCAGGTGCTCGAATGGATATTAAGAGGTTTATTGATTTTGATTGGAATTCGCATGATCATTCAAGGTTTAAGTTAGGAGCATGTCATAATGAAGGAGAAGCTTTACATCTACTATACAAATGATTTGCATAGCCATTTCATGCAATGGCCACGAACAGCCGGCTATTTGAAAACGATGAAAAGAAAGCGGAAGTCCCATGGGGATGACTATTTCCTCGTGGATGCGGGAGACCACATGGATCGGGTCCATCCGATTTCCGAAGCGTCGATGGGAAAAGCGAACGTGGAAATGCTGAATGAAGTCGGATACGATGTGGTAACCATCGGCAATAACGAAGGAATCACTTTAGGTCACGATGAGTTGTACCATCTTTATGATGAAGCGGATTTCAAGATCGTTTGCGCCAATTTGAAACATCAACAGGGAAAACCTCCAAGCTGGTTGTCCGCTTCGGAAATTTTCGAAACGGAATCGGGGATCCGTATCGGTTTCATCGGGTTGACTGCACCGTTCAATGCGTTTTATGAACCACTCGGCTGGCATTTGACATCCCCTTATGAAGAATTGGCGGAACAGATTGGGCCATTAACGGAAAAGACCGATATCATTGTTCTTCTATCCCACCTAGGGTTTAGTGAGGACGAAGAGATTGCCAGAAGATTCCCTGAAGTCGACGTCATCATCGGGGGTCATACCCATCACTTGTTGAAAAGTGGGATGCATGTGAACAACAGTTTGTTGACGGCAGCCGGAAAACACTGTATGTTCGCTGGTGAAGTAGTGATCACCTATGATCATTTCCGGAAACAGGTCATTGAAAAAGAAGCTTATGCCGTCGATGTGTCCGATTATCCGCCGGATGAGGAAACAAAAAAGCTGGTGGATGCATGGAATGAAGAAGCAGAGGATACATTGAATGAAAAAGTTGTGGAGTTGGCTCATCCTCTTGAAGTCGACTGGTATAAAGACACGCCGATTATGCAAGATTTGACGGATACTGTCCGGAAATGGACGAATGCCGATGTATCTTTGTTGAATGCCGGGTTATTACTTGACGAAGTGCCTAAAGGCACGGTCACATATGGTGATATTCACCGGATTTGCCCGCATCCGATCAATCCGGTCGTCGTCCACTTACGGGGAGATGAACTGATAGAAGTGATCCGTGCATCTTTAAAAAAGGATTTTATGGAAATCGAATTGAAAGGATTCGGTTTTCGTGGGAAAGTGATCGGGAGAATGTTGTTTTCCGGAATTTCTGTCGCAACGAAGATTCATTCTGATGGTACAGAGGCCGTTAAAGATGTTTCTTTTCCTGATGGGTCGGAAGTGGACAAACAGCGGACGTACCGGATTGCGACAGCCGATACATTCACTTTCGGGAGGTTGCTTCCGGAAATTGCCAAATCGGAAATGAAAGAATATTTTCTTCCGGAATTTTTACGAGATTTGTTGTTGGAAACGTTGAAAAGGAATTATACGAAGGAAGGGCATGTGAACCGTTGAAACAGTGACGGAAAGGGCCATCCGTGCATAACTTATTATGTACGAAAAGGAGGCCTGCAAATGATCACTGTCAATCCGATTGAAATTGAAGGTATGCAATTTACAGCAGTGAGTGTCGAACTGCCGAAAACGACATTATTGACGATATCCAATGAAGTTGGCTATGTCATGTGTGCCGCATTGGATGTGGATATTTTCAATGAAATCCCCAAGCTGAAAGAAAGGAAAGTGATTGCAGGAAGAGCGGTAGGGGTGCGGACGATCGACCAATTGCTCCACGCACCTTTGGAAAAAGTAACTGACGCTTCGAAGGAATACGGATGGAAAGAGGGAATGACTGCAAAAGAGGCACTCCTGCTCATTTCTTGACCTTTGTCCGGCTGTGGCGTCATAACTAGTCTAACCCCCAAAGCATAAGCATATGCTTGCATGAGGGGGTTTTTACATGCGCAGAAAAAGATACGGAAGTCAGCCTGGAGCACCTCCACCCCGAAAGGCTCTTCTATTGACGATCATCATTTTCACAGTTTGCGTATTGTTGAGCATCGTCGTCATCGATCGGGGAATCAAGCCGATTTTAATGGAAATCGCCAAGGAAAAAACGAATGAATTTGCGACCCGCGCCATCAATCGGGCTGTCCGCTTTACGGAAGAATATGACTTTATGGACATAGCGAATATCGTTTACGATAATAACGGGAAAGTCGCTGCATATTCCGTCGACCCTGGAGCCATCAGTGAAATCACCCGGAATGCGACACAACGGATTGAAGATTATTTTCATCGTTTGAATCGGGGAGAACCGATTTTCCATGACGAAGATGAGATGTTCGAATATACGGATGGAGTGGAGGAACGACTGTTTGAAGACCCGACATTAGTCGAAATTCCCCTAGGTCAAGTTACGGGAAACACAGTATTGGCAAACCTCGGGCCGCGGATACCGATCAACCTGGAAGTCATCGGTACGGTCCGGACGAACATCACCCGTGAGCAGACTGAATTTGGAATCAATGGAGTGTGGATCTCTTTTTACTTGAATGTGGAAGCGGATGTCCAAGTCATCATTCCGTTCACGTCGGAAGTGACGACGGTGACGGCACAAATTTATATCGATGGTGGAGCGTTGATGGGAGAGGTGCCCGACTTCTATGGCGGTTCCGGCCCTTCCATTGCGGTTCCCAGGGAAGATATTCAAGATGACTTGCAGAATGACTGATAATCTAGTATAGTAGTTTCATAA
>CALKWU010000021.1 GCA_938004015.1 uncultured Oceanobacillus sp. | reverse complement strand
TCAATACAATAATAATATAAATATAAAATATGATTCAGAAACATATGATTCTACTTAAACGATATGAATAGAACGATAAGATGAAACATTTTCCATTTCCCATCGACTATCTTAGTGAAGATATCCAAGGAGGTGGGATGGTTGAGGGTTTTTATTAGCATGTTCATTTTGGCTTTGTTACTTACTGGATGTGGTGGTGATCCGAATCGAATCTCTCAAGCGGAGTTAGTTGAAATTCAAGAAAAGTTGGATGAATTTGAAGTGAAACAAACGATTGATGAACAATCTGAAGACGATTTTGTCTTTCGGCTAGTGAGTGAAAAAGAAGAGTATCGGCCGGAAGAACCGGTGGAATTGTATGGTGAGATCATTCATACGGGGGATGAGAAAATCACAATTGTTCATGGTTCCCCTGCAGTCATGTTCCGGATAGAAGAGCAAATAAGGGGTCATGAGTTTGCACCAGCTATAAGGGAAGTCGCTATATATAGTCCATTGATGCCAAACGATCCGTTTCGGCAAGAATTTATGAAACAAGGAATTTTTTATTCGGAAGAACTGCACTCGGAGGAGTATATAGCATTCATCGAGGATTTGTTGGAACGTGACGGGTTTCCACCCGGTTATTACACGGTGAAAGCGACAACCGCCTTTTATGATGGGACGATGCACCGCGAAATCGAAGCGGAAGTAGATTTCAAAGTGCTGACTGGGACGAACGGGGACAGCCCCTGATTGTCCCAGTTTTTAATACAGTTCTTCTTCCAGTTTCGCTCGATCGACGATGATCTTGCCGCTTTTTGTTTCGATCAGATTGTTCTTTTTCAGTTGGGTCAAAGTTCTGCTCACGGTTTCCCGGCTTGAACCGATCATATTGGCCAAATCCCGGTTCGTAAATGGCGTTGTTATTTGGAAACTGCCGTCCGCGATTTCTTTTCCGTGGCTTTTCGTCAGACGGAGCAACAATAAAATGATCTGCTCATACGTATTGTAAAGAATTTGTTCTTCCAACCGGTTTTGTAAATCAACAATGATATCCCCCAATACCCGGAATACTTTCACGCTGACTTCCGGATTGGAAATGAGGAATTGTTCGAACTGATGGATGGGAATGTAGATCAATGTCGCTTCATCCAACACTTCCGCATGGGCCGGATAATCGTCATTGCGGAAAAATCCTTGATGGGGAAACATTTCATTTTCTCCAAGGACATTGACGATTTGTTCCTTTCCTTGTAAATCCGTCCGATAGATTTTGATTTTCCCGTGCATAATGAAATAAACATTCGTCAATGGATCACCCTGCATGAATAAATGTGTTCCTTTCCGATACACGCGGTTACGGGCGATTTCGAGCACCGGTTCCATTTCTTCATCGGTCAAATGCTTGAACAAAGGGAACTGTTGCAATAAATCTTTTACGGAGTTGCGCCGCATAGAATACCCTCCTTCATTTCTATCTATGTTATACTATCATACCCTAATTTGGTGTGAGTAAAATCACAGTAATCAGTGAGTATGATCACTGATTAACAATAAAAGATGACCTATCATATAAGTAGACTACATGAAATGTAAAACACCCAGATGGAGGTTTGTGAAATGAATGATGTGATTTATCGTGTAAAAGTGCATGCACCCGATATTGCTCCAAGAATTCGTCATATCCGTATATTTAACATATTCGATAAACTCAAACCAGGAGAATATATGCATCTTTCCAATGATCATGATCCCAAACCATTGTATTATCAATTCATGATCGAGCGGGAAGGGGAATTCACCTGGAAGTATTTGGAAGAAGGCCCGGAAATATGGAAAGTCGTCATCGGAAAAAAATAACCCTGTAAAAGCACTCGCTGGAATATGCCATTCTGCAATGAGAGTGCTTTTTTTGTATAATTGAGAAAACAGGAGGTGGGTGATGATGAAGCGTAGACCGATTCAATTTAAGGAAGCGGTTTCACTCGTCTTGGAAAGAGCGGAAAAAGGCAAAATCCATCCCCTTTCTCTATTTGAAGCGAACGGTCATTTTCTCGGGGAAGATCTGATTGCGACACATCCCATGCCGCCATTTGACCGTTCACCCTATGATGGATTTGCCGTCCGTTCAGAAGATACAGTCGGAGCGACGACCCACTCCCCGAACGTCCTCCAGATCATTGGGGAAGTGGCTGCGGGGGATGTCTTTGTCGGCACGGTAAAGGAAAGCGAAGCGGTTCGAATCATGACCGGTGGACAAATTCCACAAGGGGCCGATGCTGTCATCATGTTGGAAGCGGTGAAAGAAGTCGCATTGGAAGGAAAACCGCATATCCACGTCCGCCGACCAATCCAAAAAAATAAAAATATCTCGTTTACCGGGGAAGACATCCCACAAGGGAAAGTATTAGTGGAAGCAGGCTCTTACATCAATCCGGGCATCATTGCATTACTTGCCACCTTTGGGTACGAAAAAGTCCCCGTGAGGAAAAAACCGAAAGTCGGCATTTTCGTTACGGGAAGTGAACTCCTCGATGTTGCGGAACCGTTGCAGCCGGGAAAAATAAGAAACAGCAATGGCTATATGATTTATGCGCAAGTTTTGCGGGCTGGTGGAGAGCCGGTATATTTAGGGAAACTATCCGATGACTTGGATGAAAATTTCACGAGAATCGAAGCAGGCTTACATGATGTAGATGTTTTAGTCACAACCGGTGGAGTTTCCGTCGGTGACTATGATTTTATGCCGGATATATTCAAAAAGATGGATGCCGACGTGCTTTTCAATAAAGTCGGTATGCGTCCGGGTAGTGTGACGACGGCCGCGGAGAAGGATGGGAAAATGATTTTCGCACTTTCCGGCAATCCTTCCGCCTGTTATGTCGGTTTTGAATTGTTTGCGAGACCATTCATCCGCACTGTGGCAGGCGCCCGCTATCCACTGCTCGAAAAAACGGCAGCCTGTTTAGGAGCCGACTTTCCGAAAGCGAATCCTTTCGACCGTTTTGTTCGAGGAAAATTGTCTTTTCAAAATGGCCGATTGGTTGCCACCCCTTTAGGACTGGATAAATCGAGTGTCGTCTCATCGCTTGCGGAAGCGGATGCACTCATCGTTTTCCCGGCTGGAACGAAAGGATATCAAGCGGGCATGGAAGTCGAGGTCATGTTGCTTGAACGGCAACATGGCATGTCTTTCAGTCAGTTTTATCGGGAAAAGGGTGAGTGACGGCATGAAAATCATTCAAGTTGTCGGATATAAAAACAGCGGGAAAACGAGAACGGTCCTGGAACTGGTGGCATATTTTCGCGGGCAGGGGATGGAAGTCGCCACCCTTAAGCATCATGGCCATGGCGGAGTGCCCCTTGGATTAGAAGATAAAGATAGTGCTCTCCATCGGGATGCCGGTGCAATCGTTGCCGGGGTAGAAGGGGATGGCTTATTCCAATTATCGAAACCGACTCCGTGGAAGCTGGAGGAGCTTATCGGAATTTACCGGTTTTGGAATGTGGATGTTTTGATCATCGAAGGATTTAAAGAAGCAGGTTATGAAAAAATCCTTTTGTTGAAGGATGAAAAGGATTCCGATTTATTACAAAAGCTTTCCAATGTCATCGCTGTCGTTACGACGCTTTCGTTGGAAAGTGGGAAACCTCATTTTTCACCGGATGCATTGCAAGAGTTGGCGGAATGGCTTGTATGCGACTGGTGGCAAGAGAAACATGATGGACAATAACGCAGAGGAGAAAACGAAATGACAGAGAATAACATAACAGAACGTGGGAAAAGTTCGCTCCTTACTGATATTAAGCTCCTTGTGAAATTCCGGGTGTTGATCGCCAATGTGTTGCCCGTCATTGCCGGACTGTGGCTTGTCGTCCAATTTCACAATATATCTTGGGACGAAAACTGGGGGATGGTGCTGATTACCCTTGTCGGCAGTACTCTCGTCATCGCCGGAGCGTTGATCATCAATAATTGGTATGATGCGGATATCGATACCGTTATGGAGCGGACAAAATCACGCCCAACGGTGACCGGAAGATTCCCGCTATCCGTCGTCCTCTTGATTGGCTGGATGACGTCGATCATTGGATTCATTTTGTTGTTTTTCACAAATTGGCAAGTGGTCTTCTATTCGTTCATCGGTTGGTTCACTTATGTATTTCCATATACGATGTGGACGAAAAGGAAGTACACGTGGAATACGATTATCGGCAGTGTTTCCGGGGCAGTGACACCGTTGATCGGCTGGGCAGCCTTTGCTTCCGTCTGGCATCTTGTACCGATCGCGCTTGTGTTGATTTTGTTTTTTTGGCAGATGCCTCATACGTATGTGATTGCCATCAGGAAATTTGACGAGTACAAAGCGGCCGGTGTTACGATGCTTCCTGTCGTCAAAGGATTGCAAGTGACGAAGCGGATGATGCTCATCTATGTCCTTTGCCTGTTGCCTTTACCTTTTCTGCTTTCATCTCTTGGCCTTGTCTACGTCGTTGTCATCAGTGTATTGAACATCATTTGGCTCGTCATGATTATCCGTGGTTTTTCCAGTGAAGATGATTTCAAGTGGGCCGAACAGAACTTCATCTTTTCCGTCAACTATCTCATGATCGTCTTTTTGTTAGCCATCATCGTCACCATTTAAAAAATGGGACAAATAGGGACTGTCCCTTTTCGACCCACTTTGGGACGATCGGGACAGTCCCTGTTTGACCCATTATGTTCTATTCTTCAGTTTCTTTATGGAATAAAGTTTGGATAAAGTAGAAGAAGATGGCGCCTGCAAAGAAGACGAACCCCCAACCGACTGTTTTTTGTTCGAATAAGAGGTAATTGTTACATAGTTGTGTAGGTGCAGCAATATAAAGTACTGCCATAAACGCAAAGATGATGCTCAGGGAAATATAGACGGCATGTTTCACACGTTCGGTGATTTTCGGCCAGCTATCGCGTAACGGCAACCCTGCAAAAAATGGCAAGCTGATGAACTTGAATATTTCCACTGCCGGAATTGTCAAGGCTTCGTCCATCGTCCGCGGAATCATCCAATAAATGACGATGATCATGAACAATAAAATGCCGGGTATTCCATCACCGTTCCATTTATCGAAAAATCCGGGAAATTTTTTTTGGAAAAAAGGAGCCATGAGAAAGCCTGATATGAAGAAAAGCGGCATTTGGGTATGCATGTGGATAGCCATGATCGACTCGGCTAACGTGACAACGGGTGGCAAGATGAGAAAGATGAACAATATAAAACCATAAATGGGCTGTCTCATTGGGAATCCCTCTCTTCCAAAACTTTCAACACTTTTCGGCTGGCTTCTTCGATTTTCGTATAATCCATTACGTCGATTAAAACGCCATTCGGGTCGACAAGATAGAAAGCGGAATTATGTTGGAAATTGCCGTAACCATCAGGTATGACGATGACACCGAATTCATCCAAAAGTCGGTTCAATTCGTTTTCATCGGTAATTCGCGCCATTCGCCATGTCTCTCCATCACTTGCAAAGTAATCTTGATATTTCGTCAATGTTTCCGGATCATCCCGTTCCGGGTCGAAACTGATGCTCAAGAATACGATATCTTCACCGATATAATGTTTTGGAATCGCTTGATACACTTGCGCCAAATTCATTTCGAGTTCCGGACAAACGTCTGTACAGGCTGTATAGATGAAGGTGAGCATGACGTATTTTCCTTGGAACTCGGAAAAAGGATACGTACGTCCTTTGCTGTCTTCCAAAGTCACTTCCGGAAATAACGGTTGTTCTTCTATCAATTCGTTCACCCGGGCTTGTTCAACGGTGAAAGCTTGAAAGCCGTCAGTGGCAATGAATAATAACAAAAATCCGAAAACCAGTATGGTGATGGAAGCGATTCTTGAATAATTTTTATCGTTCATGGTCATCACATCCTCGGTTTACTGATAAAGATAAAGAGATATTCCGTAGCAATTGAATATCTCTTTATCTTTTACTGCTATTTCAATAGGGTCGACATTTATATAGCTGAACTCTTGCTAGCGGAAGTTACATAAAAATCAAATTGCATTTATAAGTGCTTTTTCGCAATTTACCATGTTTTGAATCCTGGGGATCCGGGTGGTGCGTTCATGATGATATCGACCAATGGGACGAGATATCCCATGGAAATGATCACAACGGCGACTGTAATCCATAGTCCCCAACGTTCTGTCCATTTTGGCGTTGGTGGTGCAAAATAATCCGGTTGTGCAATCGGAAATTCCGTCTTGCCTTTCGGTGCAAAGAACATGAGATGGATGACGATATACAACATCAGAATGGCACCGATCATGAGCAAGGTTCCGCCGACTGCTAAGAAAATAAGGTACGGATCCCATCCAAGCGCCGTTAGATTATCACCGTATGTTGTATAGGAAGTCCTCCGTGGTGAACCGAGAAGACCGACCCAGTGCATGGAACCTGCCATAAGCAACATACCGAGCGCCCATGTGATCGTTTGGATCAAACCGAGGCGGTTCAGCTTTTTCGTCATGACCCGACCGGATAAATATGGGATAAGCCAGTAAGAAATTCCAAAGAACGTCACGGCGACGGTCGTTCCCACTGTCAAGTGGAAGTGGCCGACAACCCATAGAGAGTTGTGGACGACTTGGTTCAACTGGTTGTTAGTCTGGGCGATTCCACCGGCACCACCAAAGATGAAAGCGATCATTGCAATCATCGGTGCCAAGAAACGGACGTCACCCCAAGGCAATTTAGTCACCCAACCAAACAATCCTTTCCCACCTTTTTTGATTCCGGTTTTGGTAAAAACCGCAAACATCGCAAAAGCAGTCATCAAAGAAGGTAGAGCGATGGATAGACTCATGAATACGTGCATGAATTTCAAACCATGTGAGAATCCAGGATCGATGATTTGATGGTGGAATCCACCTGGCACGTTCAAGACGACGGATAAAATGACGACGACACGTGCGAGTGTGTCACTGAACAATTTCCCGCCGATGATCTTCGGAACGGCGACGTACCAAGCTGATACTGCAACAAGGTACCAGACGTTGACTAATGTGTGGCCGAATGCCCAGAATAAAGTCCGGGAGAGTAGAACGTTGACGGTTTCCACCCAGCCTAATGACCAAGGAATCAAATACAGCACTTCCGCAGTGACTCCGAGGCTTCCGAGGAAGGTTAAGAGAAACGCACCGACAGCGAAGTAGGTGAAAAGCGGAAGATGTTTTCCTTTGTTTTTTCTTTTCCAATCAAATGCACTTGTCCATACACCGATGGCTGCAGTCCAAATACCGAGTACGAGAAAGACGAGGCCGATATAAAACATAGGATGTGCTTGCATTGGTGGATAGAAAGTGTACATGACCGATGCATCACCGGAAATGACGGGGATGAAGACCAATACGACACCTATCACCAACAGGGCAAAGGCTATCCAACCCATTTTCCGTACTTTCGGTAAGAGTCCTTCATGGATATGGGAAATCCCAGCATAGAAATATCCGATGACGAATGTCGTCGTAAATACGAGGACGAATAAAATCCCGTGGGACGTCAACACTTGGTAATAGTCGAACCCAGCTGGAAGTTCCAATAACCCGGCCCGGTTCAAACCTTGAAGCAACCCGAGGACCGCACCGATGAATAGTGTGATGAATGAGACCGAAAAATATGTCAATGAAAGTTTCGCATCTTTCGGATTTGCTCCAAGTTTTTCTTTCGTTTTTTCTTTTATATTTTCAAAGCTGAATGCTTCCAATTTTTCCCCTCCTATCTATTTGACCGTTATTGTCGTTGCCATCAACTGATGTCCTGCACCGCAGTATTCGTTGCAAAGGATCAAATATTCACCCGGTTCGTCGAATGTTTCCGTAATTGTTTGGATATGACCCGGCAACACCATGGCATTGACATTTGTTCCGGCAATCTGCATTCCGTGGACGACATCTTTGGAAGTCATGATGAACGTCACTTCTGCTCCTGCCGGTATTTCGATATCTCCGGGGTTGAAGCTGAACGCTTCCAATGTCATCACGATTTCATATTCATTTTCACCAGTTTCGTAGACCCCTGGTTCACTGAATAATGGATGTTCGTCGACTTTTTGCGGGTCGAGCGTTTCCTTGTTACTCGGTGGTCCCATTCCTAAAGCAAACGTTTGATAGCCGGTGAATACCATCGATAGGACGAGGACTCCGACACTGATGATGAGCCATATCTCTTCTTGACGCGGCATTTTCATTTCCATTCCCTCCTTATACTCGTACCATGTACACGATGATCAACAATAAAATAAATGCGACGATCACACCGCCGACAAATAGAGTGGTAGAAACTAATGTATGCTTTAAAGATACTTGCTCCATTCGTTTTTCCTGTTCTTCCATCATCAATTTTTCCGTGGTTTCCATCGTGCGTAACCTCCTTATGCTTGAGCTAACTCTAGTGTACCTGTAAGTTTTCACTGGCTGTGTGATGTAAATCACATCGAGGCTGTGACTTCAAACACGAAAAACAGAAAATGTGGCAAATTATTGACAATGGGACATCGGGGACAGTCCCTGTTTGACCCAAATGGGACGAAACGGGACTGTCCCCGATGTCCCACTTTGCATAAAACGATTGTTATGATATTTTCATAATGTAGTGTTGAAAGGGAAGGTTGGTCATATGTGGCAGAATATTCAGAAGTACTACCCCCCTTTGATCGATATCCTCACATTTGCCATTATGTTTTTCATGATCATCTATGTCGTTTTTTATTATGGAAAATTGCCTGATGAGATACCGACCCATTTCAATGTGTCAGGGGAAGCGGATGCTTGGGGGAGCAAAGGGGCGTTAATAGGCTTGATTGTATTGAATTTCCATGCGGTTTTCCTCTGTTTTGTCATCAATTATTTTTTAGTCATCAAAACGGAAAACACGAC
>CALKWU010000020.1 GCA_938004015.1 uncultured Oceanobacillus sp. | reverse complement strand
AAGGCAATGACGAGTGCGGTCATGACATCGACAACCGGCGGAATGGCCAAGTCGAAGAAAGGTTCAAACCCGCTTGCTTCTTCTGCTCCATCTCCACTTCTGGCACCAAACATAGGAATGACAATAAGAGCAACGATAAATGATAGCGTACCTGCCAAAATTGTGGAAGAATAAGCCAGACCTCCTGTGATTCCAAGCATGCGTCCTGATTGTTCGCCAAAACTTGCGATTCCACTGACAATGTAAAAAATAATGATGAGTGGAACCGCAAAGCCGATGAACTGCCCAAACAATTCTTTAAAAGTCACAATGACCCGGATGACGAACTCAGATACGAGCAATCCAATGATTATACCAACTACGATACCGGTGAGCAGTTTAGCTATTAATTTCATTGCACCACCCCTTTAAGTAATTTAGCTTTACTTTAATATAGCACCTGTACTTTTTCTAATCAAGGGAATTTTCAGACTACAAATCTCAAAGTATCTCTAAAGGTCAACCGTTATCATGCATCGTTGCCATCATGATATGCTTTCTGCGACGATCCGATCTCGACTTTTTTCATTTTCAAAACGGCTTGGATGATCCAAGCGATCTGTTCAGGCATGCTATTACTGTTCATCATATCGATTTGTTCTTGCAGGACGATTTGCCATGACAAGCCGAATCGATCTTTCTGCCAGCGACATTGTTCAGCATCAGAATCCGCCGAAAGCTGTAGCCAGTAATAGTCGATTTCCTTTTGTGTCGGGACAGAAGCAGCATGAAAATTGGGACAAAACGGGTCTGTCCCGTTTTGTCCCAATTGGGAAAGGGAAAAAGATCACGTCCACAAAATGGAACAAACGAGACTGTCCTTTTCGTCCCCTTACAGAGACTTTTCCGGAAAAATCAAAAGAGAGCCGCATCCCCGACTCTCTTTTGATTGGCAACATCAGTTTTCTGGAACGAGCACCATGTTTTCCGTCAATTCGATGATTTCTTCCTTCGTCAAATCCGGATGGGCAGGAAGCAATGAGTAGCGTATGCCGTCCTCGTCCCAAAGATATCCGTTGATGACTTCCTCATACTCGGCCGGATTACCGCGAATCGTCTCATCTTGTCCGTAGATCGGCATATCATCAGGGGTCGGGAAAACCGACAGATTGACGAGTGGCACGCCATCTTTGGAATGGAAAGTCAATTCGAATTCATAACGATCAAATTCTTGTGTGAAATCATACATTTGGATATCGACCAAGTCGGCATCTTCTTCCGAGAAAATGAGGAACGGTTGTCCTAATGCTTCCGCTGATTCCTCCAAAGTGACAGTTTCCGGTCCAAATTCCTCCTCCATCTCCTTGAGATTAGAAATTTTAATATCGTCGGGAATATCGATTGTAAATGTGTCATCTGGTATCTCCGGTGAAAAATCGATCTCTGTATACGTCAGTTCCGTGCGCATATCGCCGGTTTCTGATACGTATTTCATGATGAACCATGTTTTCTTGTCGACCCAAATGTCCGTGTCACCCATTAAACTGTTGGCTTCATTCGGTTTCAATTGGATATGGTACGTTTTGCGACCTAAAATTTCTTCTTCCCCAATCAATTCATACGTATGGGTCTCTTTCATCGAATCCATCATTATGATGAATTGTTCTTTCGGATTCAAACTAGGAAAGTTGTCAAGTTCATCCATCGTTAACTCATAAGCTTCTTGATTCCCTTTATCGTAAATCAGGATGGTGTCGCCGTCATTCAGTGATTCCACTTCATGTCCAAGTATTTTGTCAGTGACGAACACTTTATTTTTATTGTCGGAAACATGCATTTCAATGACCATATGATCAACCAACTCTTCGCCGGTATACATTTTCATTTCCGAGATGCCGATATGGTCCGTCACATCTTTTTCCGCTTCAATCGCTTGGTGCATGATTTCTTCCGCAGATACTTTCATATTTTCTGTACACCCCGCCATCAATAAAGTGAAAATACTCAACAAAATAAAAGTTGTCATCCGTCCGCTTTTCATAGTGATCCCCTTTCTTTCAACCAACAGGCAATCAATGTTCCTTGATTTTCCATTGACCACATCTTGATTTTCCCGTCGTGTTTTTCAATGATCATTTTTGCTATGCTTAACCCCAAGCCGGAAGTCGAACCTTTCCCCCGCGACGCATCGTGTTGATAGAACGGTTGAAACACCTTATCAATTTGCTCCTGCGGCAAACTTCTGCCTTCATTTTGGATGAGGATGACCGTACCGTCTTCCCGCCACGTCTCCACTTCAAGTCGGAACTCAGGAAACACCCAGTCCGGAAGCTTCTTTTTCGCTGAAATTCCTGCTAGCCAAATGTGGCCTTGTTCCGGTGTGTGGCGGATACTGTTGTCCATCAAATTATCGACGAGCCGGGTCATCTGTTTCGGGTCGACTTTGTAAGCATTTTTCACGGCGATATCGATTGTCAACGCAATGTCTTTTTTGGTGCAAGCTTCGTCATAGCCTGAAAACAACATATCGAAAAACTCTTCTCCGTCGACACTTACCCTATGGAGCATATTTTCCGCTGATTGGAGGGCGGTGAAGACGGACAAATCGTCCACCATTTCTTTCATATGATCCAGTTTTTCAAAAAGGATCTTCTGGTATTCTTCACGTTCTTCCACTGATAATTGCGGGTTTTCCAACGCTTCTGTGTACGTGCGGATCACCGTCAACGGTGTCTTCAAATCATGGGATAATGAAGCGACCATATACTCCTTTTCCTTCTGTTCTTTGGCGAGTGCCTCCCGTGCTTCGGAAATTTGCATCTTCATCCGTTTGAAATGTTTGATAAGGACGCCGATTTCATCTTTTGATTCGGTTAGCGACTCAGCTGGTTCGTGCCCGGCGGCAAATGCATCCATATGCTGCTGCAGTTTCGTCAAGGGCCGGTTCAATTTCCGGTTGATGGCATAAAGAATGACCAGATACAGTAAGAGAAAGAAGGAACCTAACAGAAAAAACATCATGACGGTCCGCTTGTTGGCTTCTTCCACCCAAGCTTTCCGGCTCAACGTGATCTCATACAGACCGACAATCTCACTCTGATCATCGAACACTAACCGTTTCAATGTATACGTGCGGGGGTTTTTCTCAATTTCATTCAAATTTCGGTATAACGCATCACGGTTTGCTGGAAACATGTACGACGCCCCCGGTGTGTTCATCGTTGAAAACAATTCGACACCATCATGACGGTATAAATCGATTCTAAGATCTTCATCAGCAAATCCGTGCAGATGGGCGTAGTTTTCTTCTGATTGGATGCGGTATAAGGCCGGATCCGACAGCGGGCTTTCCAGACGATTGACGATGTTTTGAAAGTGCAAGTATTCTTTAAGATCTTGTTCTTGATCAAAATTGCTCAAGCTCACATAGAGCAAATAAATCGCAACGATCGGCAACACCATAACGACAAGATAACTGAGCATCAGCCAATATTTGATTTTCATAGAAGCTGCTCCCCGATGAAACGGTAGCCTGCTCCCCAAACCGTTTGAATGAATTTAGCTTGTCGGCCGGTATCGTTCAGTTTTGTGCGCAAACTTTTGATATGGACCGTCACGGTATTGTTGCCATGAATGTTCATCATTTGCCACACATGCTCATAAATTTTTTCCTTCTCAAATGTGATGAAAGGATTTTTTGCGAGCAGAAAAAGGATATCTTGCTCTTTGGCCGTCAACGGAACGAGTTCATCGTCAAGGAAAACCGCATCATTCAAAAAGTCGATAGCGAGACCGTCTTTGTAACGGATGATTTCTTCGTTTTCGTGTTTTCTCATATAGCGGTCATATCGTCTCAGATGCGAGTGGACTCGTGCAGTCAATTCTTTCAAGCTGAATGGTTTCGTGAGGTAATCATCCGCTCCAAGACCGAGCCCGCGCACTTTGCTTTCATCCTCGCTTTTTGCGCTGATGATGACTAGCGGCACATCGCTTTCCAGCCGGATCCGTTCGCACAGCTCAAATCCATCCATTTCCGGCATCATGAGGTCGACAAGTACGAGGGAAAACTTGTTTTCTTTGAACTCTTCCCATCCTTCCACGCCTGTTGATGCCCATGTCACTCTGAACCCTTCCCGGACGAGGTGATCCCTCATAATCCGGGCGATTTCATAATCATCTTCAACGATTAAAATTCTGTTCTCTTCTGCCATCGTTCCCTCTCTCCTTGACTAAAGTATAAAACGGCTGACATATGCGGACGGAAAACTTTATAAATGGTTAAGAATTGCAAAATCAAGCTGCAACATGTTGTAAAAAACGCCTGGCACAAATTTGTACCAGGCTTTTCAGTCAATCGAGCCGATAAATAAGAAATTTGCCGTATTTTCCATGTTTTGGGTATGCTTTTATTTTGTTGATGAGTCTGAAAGGGGTTTCTTTTTTAAGGAATTTTTTGAACTCAGGAAGCGGATAATAGAGAATCATGTCCACACTCCGCTCATGTTCTTCGACTGAACGCAGAATATTCCGGACAACTTGTTTAAATATATTCACCGAAAAAGGATTGAAAAAATAAAACACGTTTTCTTCCGGTTGAATTTCGTAATGTTCGGCAAGACCAAATTCAAAACGGATTGGTGCAGTCAAATGTTTATGTTTCCGAGAATACAGCAGCAAATTTTTTTGCGACTCGTCGAATGTAAGATCATTATTTTCCACACCTGTTACTGGCACATTGTAATGGAAATGTATGTAAAAGGATACCCTTCCTCTGCCGCAACCGAAATCCACGACATGATGATCCGGCTTGATTTTATAATGTTCGAACAGCTTTTCCAATGCGGCGTATGGTGTTGCCTCGTAACGGTTATACTCACCTGTCTGTGTCCGCCATTCCCTCAGTCCGGCGGTTTTCACTTGAAGTTTTCGATCAAGCAAGTTTTCCAACAACTTTGTTTCATCACTCCTATATTCTATGAAAATTCAAAATCACACCCATTTTACTAGTTAAATAGAATAGCGGCAAGTGAACCAGTATGGGTCAAAACGGGACTGTCCCTTTTTGACCCAATTAAAACGTCAACAAATGTGAGATGTTTCACAAATAGTTCGGAATTCCACATTTATTTAGTTCTGTTTATTGGGTATAATAATATTGCACATCAAATTTGAAGGAGTGGATCAAATGTCGGCAATCGTTTTTCAGTCGCCAAGCAAGTATATCCAAGGAGCTAATGTATTAAATCAAATCGGTGAATATACGAAAAACTTCGGCAAAAAAGCGTTGATTTTGTCGGACGATGTTGTCTGGGGAATCACCGGAGGATCAATTGAAAAAAGTTTTGCAGAAGAGAATTTGGAATTCCATCTCGTCAATTTCCAAGGGGAAGCGTCCATCAATGAAATCAATCGGGTGATTGATGAAGGGAAAGAAGCAAACGTCGATTTTGTGATTGGGGTCGGCGGGGGTAAAGCGATTGATAGTGCAAAAGCTATTGCCGATGGACTCGAAGTGGGTGTTGTCATCGTCCCTACAACTGCATCAACAGACGCCCCGACGAGTGCGTTATCTGTCATTTACAGTGACGATGGGGTGTTCGAATCCTACAAATTTTTCAAGAAAAACCCGGATCTTGTCCTCGTCGACACGGCGGTTGTCGCCAAAGCGCCACCCCGCTTTTTCGCATCCGGAATTGCCGATGCGATGGCGACTTGGGTGGAAGCCCGCGCCGCCATTAAAAGCGGTGGAACGACCATGGCAGGAGGAAAAGCAAGTATCTTGGCTGAATCCATTGCAAGAACTTGTGAAGAAACCTTATTCTCCTACGGAATTCCTGCTTATGAAGCCGTGAAGAAAGGCGTTGTCACGAAACATGTGGAAGCTGTCGTCGAGGCGAATACGCTACTATCCGGTTTAGGGTTCGAAACAGGTGGACTTGCTGCAGCCCATGCCATCCACAACGGTTTCACTGTTTTAGATGGAGACATCCATAACCTCACCCACGGTGAAAAAGTCGCTTATGGCATCCTCGTCCAATTAGTGTTGGAATTGCACCCTGAAGAAGAATTGCTCGACTATATTTATTTCTTCCGTAAGTTGGATTTGCCTACGACGTTGAAAGACATGCATTTGGACGGAGCTTCTTTTGAAGATTTGGTGAAAGTCGGAGAAGCGGCGACACAAGAAGGCGAAACGATGAAAAACTTATCTCCGGACATCACGCCGGTGGATGTCGCCAATGCGATCATTGCTGTCGACCAGATCAGCCAAAACTTCGTGTAAAAACGATGTATATGAAATTTCACGAAAAAAGCTAGGCCATTATCAGCGCCTGGCTTTTTTCTTGTGAAAAATCCCCGCTATTCCAAGGACTGCTTCTGACAGAGATTCCTCTGCAAAATTGAAAAATATGAAAATCACAACCACTTTTTTCTGCGCATAAGATGTTTTTTACAGGTAAATATTAAATAATTATTCCTAAAATGTTACAACTCAGTTATAATGTGTTGTAAGTTTCAAAAGAACATTTACCTGAAATCAAACATAAAAAAATTGGTGAGGGGGAAATGTTCTTTTTAGAGGAAATGGATGAGAGTGACCGAGGAAGTACAATGTTACGAAAGTTTTACGGCATCAATGAGTTATAAGAGTCAAATCGTTAAAAAGGAGAAATTAGAGATGAAAAGATTATTATTTTTATTTGTTTTTGCATCACTGATGGTGTTGGCGGCATGTGGAAGTAAACCGCAGACGGCGGAGGAATTGCTCGATTCAGCCATTGAGGCTAATGAAGAGTTGGACAGTTATTCATTCGAAATGATGATGGAAGCCGAGAGTATGGGCACGACGATGAAAATAGAAGCAACAGGAGATGTCACCTATGAACCCAATGTCATGCATATGAAAATGTCTATGGGGCTCATCGGTATCACTCTAGATGTGGAAACATACATCACCGACGATGACATGTATATGCAAATGTTCGGAGAATGGATTCGTATTGAAGAAGATGAAGTAGAGCTGGATGCCATCGATGAAATGGTAAGCGATCAATTGGACGGTTTGGATGAGTTCATCAACGAGTTTGAATTCAAAGAAGAAGACGATGCCTACGTCCTTACGTTAACTTCCAGCGGAGAAGAGTTTATAGATTACCTCGAATCCTATCTGTCCACGCTGGAAATGGGGGCGGATGCTGATTTGCTGGACGACGATTTCGCCTCTACCGTGAACAGCATCGATATGGAAATGAAGTTTGATAAAGAGACGTTTTTATTGACATCCCAGACGATCGATATGGAATTTGACGAGGATGGAGAAACGCTTGACGCACATGTTGAGATTATGCTTTCCAATATGAATGAAATCGACCCGATTGAAATACCGGAAGAAGTGAAGGAAAATGCGGTATCCGAAGATCTTTTCACGGATGACTTGTTCGGTGGTTTTTTGGACGATGACTTCGATTGGGATGAAGAAGACGACTGGATGACGTTGGAGGAAATGGAGGAAGCGGTCGGATATGTCATCCCTGAAGTGACCGATATTCCGGAAAACTACGAAATGATCGACTACTACCATGAACCATTCTATGACGCCGTCGTCTTGGAGTATATCAAAGATTTTGATAACCAATTCATGCTCAGTGTCTATCCATCCATTGACGCTTATGGTGAGATTCCAATGGACGCTGAGACAGTGGATGTTGACGGGACGGAAGGTACAATTGTACGGGTGGATGACGATTTTATATTACTTTTATGGGAATTTGAGGACGTATTTTTAGAATTGATCGGTTTTGGACCGGAGATGACGGATGAATTTTTGTTGAAAATTGCCGAAAGCGTCGAATAGAAAAAAGACGAACGACAGGAGTCTTTTTTGGATTCCTGTCGTATTTTTGTTGAACATTGTAGAAAGGTACGAGCGTGGGAAGAAGATTATTGGATATGGCTGATATGAATGCCGGCTCGTCATCGCCGATATACATGACAAATTTATGGCGACCGGTAGAACCATGCGTGATATTAAACAAGTCTGTCTGATTGTCCAATGGCAGGGGATAAACGGTCCTGAGTTGAAAGAAGAAAAAATCATCCTGACACCGATGGAAAATGAATAGAGACATTTACTCCAATTGAAGCTGCTCTTTTCTTACAGCGTTTAAAAACAACCGAACTGCCAAATGGTCGGACGTTCTCTTTTCACCTTCTTACAAACAGAGAAAAAATATTTAAAAAAGCCTTGACCCTCACGCTTACGTAAGGGTTTACGATATAAATAATCTCAACCTAAAGGAGCCGGGTGATGTATACTGTCGGACAGCTTGCCAAATTAATGGATGTAAGTGTCAGGACACTTCATTACTATGATGAAATCGGTCTTTTGAAACCGTCCGCAAAATCGGAGGCAGGATATCGCTATTATACGAAAGATGATTTAATTCAATTGCAACAAATCATCGTTTTGAAACAATTAGGTTTCAAGTTGACACAAATTAAGGAGATGTTGGGTCATTCCAAGAGCAAACCGAAAAAGGCGGAAAAGTGGAAGCAAGTTTTCGAAATGGAACTCGAAAAAATCGCAAAAGAAAAACGTCGCCTGGAGCAAATGGAACAAAGTCTTCACGCCGTCCTCCACTCCCTTGAACTTACCGGGGATGTGACGACGGATTACATTGTGGCGATCATCCAGTCGGTGCAAATGGATTATGGCGAAAGTTTTCTTAGCCGGAACTTTACGAAGGACGAACAATCGACTCTTTTAAAGCAAATGCCCAATTTGTTTAATGACAATGCCAAAACAAAGAAATGGATCAACTTATTGAAAAAAGTGCATCGAACGAAATCCGAACCGATTGATTCCGTCCTTTCCCAACAGCTTGCTGTTGAAATCATGGAGTTTATCGAAGAAGACTTGCAGATCGATCATTCATTGATTGATAAGTATTGGGAGAAGATCAGACCGGACGATGATGGTTCGGAAAAAGTGCTCGGTTTGGATCGTGGGACGATGGAATATATCGAAGGCATCCTTGACTGGTATGAAGAATTTGGTGAAGGGGCGAAGAAACGATGAAAACGAATCGTGCGCGTTGGGATTTATTTCTTTATCATGCCGTATTATATATAGGAGTCCATTTTTTGTTTGCCATTATTATCGGCGTCCAACCGCTCTCCCAGTTGGAAAGTGAATCATACGTGGACCATATCCTCGATAACTTTTGGAACCACGGCGTGAATATTTACGCAGATCACAGGGTGAACATCGCCAGCGGTGTATGGAAAACGGTGCTCTTTGTCCATCTGATTGTTGAACTCATTGAAACGTTTTTCCCGAGCAAGAAAAAGCCGGAAGCGGAACAGACAGCTCTTGTTCAAGAGGAAAAAGCTGTCATCAAACAGCCTGTGCAAGAAACAAAAAAAGAAAACACCGGCAGTGCATGGGGGTATTTGATCGTCGCCGGTTTGCTGGAAATCATCTGGGCAACTGCTTTGAAAATGGATATGCTCGGCGGCCCGCTCATCATCACGCTTATCATCAGTTTTGACTTGCTCATAAAGGCCGTGAAACGAATAGGAGTAGGTGCCGCATATGCCGTTTTCACCGGAATGGGCACGGCGGGACTTGTAATCGTCGATGTCGTTTTCTTCCGAGAAACGCTTAGCATGCTCAAGGTGTTTTTCATATTGTTGCTCGTCATTTTCATCATCGGCTTGAAATGGACGTCGGATACGAAAGGTGATGTGGGCGCATGAGCTGGGTCTATTTGATATTTGCCGGATTGACGGAAATCATCGGTGTGGTCGGTTTGAAAAAAGTGGCGGAGAAAAGCGCTTGGTTTTCGTATGTATTGGTCATCGGCGGTTTTCTCATCAGCTTGACGCTTCTGAGAATGGCAATGGAAGAAATTTCGCTGTCGGTTGCTTATGCTGTATGGACTGGAATCGGCACGGTCGGCGCAACCGTTGTCGGCATTCTATTTTTCAACGAGCCGAAAAGCCTTTGGCGGATGGTCTGTATAGTGGGGATCATTGTATGCATTGTTGGATTGAGGTTTATGGCATGAAGGTTGTCTGTCATCGGCATGATGTCAGACAACCTTTGAAGGAAATTACACTTTCTGACCCATCGAGATGGACAATCGGTTCCATGTATTGATTTGATTGATGATGATGATTAAGTCCACGTATTCTTGTTCGTCATAGTGTTCTCGGACCCGTTCATAAAGATCATCATCGACACCTTTTTCAGCAATCAATGTCACGTGTTCGGCCAGCTCAAAAGCGACTTTTTCCTTGGGGCTGAAAAGTGTGGAATCCTTCCAGGACGTCAGTTGTTCGATCTCTTCGTCGGTTGCCTTCGCTTTTTTCGCTCCTTTTGTATGCATATCGATGCAAAATTCACACCCATTGATGAGGGAAACCCGTAATTTGATCAGTTCCCGCAACTTCCGATCAATGTTTGTTTTCCTTGTGTATTTCTCCTGCGCTATAATATGTTCCATTGCTTTAGGTGCGACTTTATAATAATTGATCCGGCTATCCATCTTCATCCACCCTGCACCTTTTACAATGCCTTTATCGATGAAATTCGCCATCTTCGCCCCTCCTTTCATTTGGATAAGTCAAAAATGCTCGATACTATCCATTTACCTCTGAATTTCGGGTTATAATCGCACTTGAAGAAATGTGAACAGAGACTTCAGTCAAATCGGCTTACTAGTGGCATATATGGAGAAGGATCCAAAGTCTCACTTTCTAACACAATCGCAGTCATTCCTGTTTCTGTTTTGGACTCATGCC
The DNA here is from genome assembly GCA_938004015.1 of uncultured Oceanobacillus sp. GTDB lineage: Bacteria > Bacillota > Bacilli > Bacillales > Amphibacillaceae > Oceanobacillus. The sequence goes on along the minus strand of CALKWU010000020.1, from coordinate 2,311 downwards.
ATTCATCTTTTTTCCAAAAAACCGCATCTCCTGCTTCCACCTCTACATCGATTGTTTTCTCAGTGCGCACGAGAGCCCTCCCATGGATCACCAGAAGGAGCTGCGGAACTTTTGCTTGATGATAGCCGACTATGCCACCCCGCTCCAAGTACATGCAACCGATGTTCGCATCTGTTTTCGTTTGGATCATTCGGGTTAACACAAAATCCGAAGCATCATGCGTCACTTTTTTGCCGGTGTCTTTACGGAATGTGTAAATTTCCACGACAAATCCCCCATTCGGTTGACGAGCGCAATTGATTCTCACTGCTATCCACTTGCTTTAAACCCCGATGATTAATTCTTCTACATTGCAGATAAATAATCCTTCTATTAACATACGTTTTTCAAAAAAATTCATGTATCATCTTTTTTCAGCCGAGGCACGAGCGGATGGGACAAACAGGGACTGACCCTGTTCGTCCCATTTGGGAAAGACAGGGTCACGCTCATCCCTAGGAAGCAACATCGATTAAAATATATCGGCCATATAGATGCAAGACTTAAGTCGATGTTCCAAAATTGTTCACATTCATGTATAATATTCCTAGATTTCTTGAAAGTCCACAGGCTTTTGTTTTGATGGTGGACTGAAAGGAAGGGACGTGTTTGATGGTTAGGAGCGAGAAAGTGCTGGAAGTCGTAGCTAAAGGGGATTGATCATAAGAAAAAACATAAAAATGGGGAGAAATTCATAATGAGAAAAGTTTTATACGCAATTTTTATTGGTTGTTTATTGATCGTTTTAACAGCCTGCGGTTCTGAACTGTCAGTGGAAGAAGTGTTGGAACGGGCTACCGCAGCAAGTGAAGAATTGGACAGCTACACTGCAGATATGAACATTTCCACAGAGTTCATGGGTTTGGATGTAAGTGTCAATGCTATTGGTGATGTCACATTAGATCCGGATACGATGTATATGGAGATGTCCATCGGAGCGGCCGGCATCACGATGGATGTAGACGTATATATGGCCAATGAAGAAGTGTATATGAGTATATTCGATCAATGGATCGTCATGGATGAAGATGAATTTGACTCTGATAGTTTCAATGTCGATGAACAATTGGACGGATTGGATGAATTTGTCGAACAATTTGAAATGACGGTCGAAGATGATGTATATGTGTTGACGCTAAATGACAGTGGTGACGAATTTGAAGAATATATCCGACCGTTTCTGGAAGCGTCCTTGGCCGAAACTGGAGCCAACCATCCGGATTTTGACGAGGATATCTCCTTTTCCGTGAATAACGTGGATATGAGAATTCAAGTCGACAAAGAGACGATGGTCGTCCAATCACAAGTTCTCGAAGCGGATTTGGAAATCGATGAGGAGCCTGTTCAAATTCAAGTGGAAATGGACATTTCCAACATCAATGAAGTCGAACCGATTGAAATTCCGGATGATGTGAAAGATAATGCGGTTCCGGAAGATTTCCTCGGATAATTGAAGAAAAACGGTTGCACGAACTCAACATATATGCAGCATTCTTTTATTGAAATGTGAAAATGTCGGTAAAAAGAAATACGGCAGGGAACTTGTCCGATTTCCCCTGCCGTTTTCCGTTTAGATCGCGGTGATTCCACCATCGACGATAAATTCAGCTCCCGTTGAGTAACTGGATTCGTCGGAAGCGAGATAAAGGACTAAATTGCTCACTTCTTCCGGCTGGGCAACCCGCTGAATCGGAATTTGTTTTGCAAATTCCTCTACGGCCTCCCTCGTATCTTTCTGGTCGATCATCGGTGTCAAAATGACTCCCGGATGCACCGAGTTGACACGGATACCATAGTGGGCACATTCCACCGCAGCCGCTTTTGTAATGCCTCGTACCGCAAATTTCGTATCCGTATAACCGATCGCTCCGCCGACAATTCCATTGATGGACGAAATATTGACGATGGATCCACCGCCGGCTTTCTGCATAGACGGGATCACGGTTTTCATCCCGAGGAAAACGGATACTTGGTTGATATCGACAATTTTCCGGTATTCATCTTCAGTCGTTTCCAAAATCGACTTTGCCATGGTGATGCCTGCATTGTTCACCAGTACATTGACCGGGCCAAATGTTTCCTCGGCCTTTTCGACAACTGTCTTCCAGTCGTCGGCATTCACCACATCTTGTTTGACGAAAAGTGCATGTTCACCAAGTTCCTCCGCCAATGCCTTTCCTTTTTCTTCATTCAAATCGGTCAACACGACTTTTGCACCTTCTTCGATGAAACGGCGTGCGTGGGTTTCCCCCATGCCTTGAGCTGCACCTGT
>CALKWU010000019.1 GCA_938004015.1 uncultured Oceanobacillus sp. | reverse complement strand
CTCAAAAGGTTGAACCGTTGTCGACGAGAACCGTACGTCCGGTGTTTTTTTAGGATTTTTTGATGAAACATCATGATTAACAACATATAGCCTATAGCTTAAACCTCATTCTTCTATAAAGTACAATTACTGCCTCTAAATCACAATAAATTGTTCGTACATTCAAGCAAAAACATAATTGACATGTACGTATAACTAAGATAAGATGTTATTGAAAGCGTTTCAATTGAACTCTGAATTCATTATAACTATCCAGCATTAAATCATTAATTCAAAAGTACGTACAAGTGCAAAGGAGTGAGATGAGGTGCTGAAAGAATTGAAAAAGGAAGTTTATGAAGCTAACATGCTACTTCCTAAGTACAATTTGGTTACTTTTACATGGGGAAATGTGAGCGGGATAGACAGAAAAAACGGCTATGTAGTCATTAAACCAAGTGGAGTCGAGTATGAAGACTTGTCGCCGGATGATATGGTCGTTGTGGATTTAGATGGAAATGCCGTTGAAGGGGAATTAAAACCATCAAGTGATACGGCGACACATCTCGAATTGTATAAAGGATTTCCCGATATAAAAGGAATTGTGCACACCCATTCACCGTGGGCGGTTTCGTTTGCACAAGCAGGAATGGATATCCCTGCAGCAGGAACGACACATGGGGATTACTTTTATGGTTCCATTCCAGTCACTCGGCAAATGAAATCAGATGAAATCAAAATTGATTACGAAAAACAGACCGGTTCGGTGATTCTCGAAACGTTCCGAGAACGGCAAATCGATCCGAATCAAATGCCTGGAGTTCTTGTAAATGATCATGGGCCGTTTACATGGGGAGAATCTCCGGCAAATGCTGTCTACCATGCCGTCGTTTTGGAGAAAATTGCAGAAATGGCCTATCATACCATTCAATTGAATCCGAATAACGTTGAAATGAAGGGTGAATTGTTAGATAAACATTATCTCAGAAAACACGGAGAAACTGCATACTACGGACAAGATAACAATTAATGCAAAGGAAGTGTGTTTGGAAATGTTGAAAATCGGTGAAAAAGAATTTTGGTTTATTGTTGGAAGCCAACACTTGTACGGGGAAGAAACGTTAAGACAAGTGCGCGAACATGCTAGCAAAATTGTCGAAGGGTTAAATAAATACGGAAAACTCCCTTATCCTCTTATTTTTAAACAAGTGGTTACAACTTCAGAAGAAATTACTGCGGTAATGAAGGAAGTCAATTATCAAGATAAAGTAGCTGGTGTGATTACTTGGATGCATACTTTCTCACCTGCGAAAATGTGGATTCAAGGAACTAAAATCTTACAAAAACCTTTATTGCATTTTGCAACACAGTTCAATATTGAAATACCATGGCAAACGATTGATATGGATTTTATGAATTTGAATCAAAGTGCGCATGGCGATAGGGAGTATGGCTTCATCAATGCTCGATTAAGAAAAAATAATAAGATTGTTGTCGGCCATTGGAAAGATGAATCGATTCAACGTGAAATATCGGAGTGGATGGTTTCCGCGGTTGGATTTATTGAAAGTCATCATATTAAAGTGGCTCGGTTTGGTGACAATATGAGGAATGTCGCTGTGACAGAAGGGGACAAGGTGGAAGCTGCCATTCAATTCGGCTGGACCGTCGATTATTACGGTATCGGTGATTTAGTGGAAGAAATGCAAAAAGTAACCGAAGATGAGATACAAGCTGTTTATGAAGAGTGTAAGTCTTTATATCACTTTGATTATGGTGAAAATGATCCCGAGTATTTTACGAATCAAGTGAAAGAACAAATAAAAATTGAAATTGGATTGAAAAACTTTTTACAAAAAGGTGGCTACACAGCATTTACAACAAACTTTGAAGATCTCCATGGAATGAAACAACTACCAGGGATGGCTGTTCAAAGATTAAATATGCAAGGGTATGGATTTGCCGGTGAAGGCGATTGGAAAACCGCCGCTTTAAGTCGACTCATGAAAATAATGTCACAAAATAAAGCGACAGGCTTCATGGAAGATTATACGTACAACTTAACGGAAGGAAATGAATACATTTTACAGTCCCATATGTTGGAGGTCGATCCTACATTGGCGGAAACGAAACCGCAAGTCGTTGTCCAACCGTTGAGTATCGGTGGTAAAGAAGATCCGGCACGTCTAGTTTTTGATGGGAAAGCTGGAAAAGGTGTCGTTGCGTCGATGCTTGACTTAGGAACACACTATCGCCTCATGATAAATGAAGTTGAAACAGAGGTGCCAAAGGATGAAGCACCGAATCTTCCGGTTGCTCGTGTCATTTGGAAGCCATATCCTAACTTTAAAGAAGGAGTCACTAAGTGGATTGAAGCTGGTGGAGGGCATCATACGGTAGTTTCGTTGTCCTTATCCGTTCAGCAGATGATAGATTGGGCCAAAATGATGGACTTGGAGTTTGTCGTCATAAAATAATGCTAATGAACACCTATATGTTTAATAGAGTAAAAGATTTCTGTACCGATACTAATATCTATCGGATGAAGGAGTGAAATCGATGGGGAATAGATCATTAAATCTTGATGAAACTGCCCTCGGGATAGAACTCGGATCGACTCGTATAAAAGCAATGTTGATTGGCCCCGATTTTCTTCCCATTGCAAGTGGGGAATTTAGTTGGGAGAACCGCTTTGAGAATGGCATTTGGACATATCGGATGGAAGACGTATGGAGCGGTTTGCAAGCTGCATTTCAAAAATTATCGAATGAGGTTGAAGAAAAATATGGTGTACTACTAACTAAGGTTGGTTCAATTGGGATATCTGCTATGATGCACGGTTATTTGCCGTTTGATGTCAAAGGTGAACAACTGGCAGCTTTTCGAACTTGGAGAAATACTACAACGGAACAGGCTGCCGAAGAATTGACTTCGCTTTTTCAGTTTAATATTCCACAAAGATGGAGCATTGCCCATCTTTACCAAGCGATTTTAAATGGTGAGGAACATATCGCTGATATTAACTACTTGACTACCTTAGCAGGATATGTCCATTGGAAATTAACGGGTGAGAAAGTCGTCGGAATAGGCGAAGCGGCCGGAATGTTTCCAGTAGATAGTGAAACGATGGACTTTGATAGTCGAATGATGAAACAATTCAATGATCTTATAGAAAAATATGACTATCCGTGGACTTTAGAAGACATATTCCCAAAAGTTCAGCCAGCAGGTGTTCAAGCGGGACGATTAACAAAGGAAGGAGCCAACTTGTTGGATCCTCAAGGAAATCTACAGGCAGGAATCCCGTTTTGTCCGCCAGAAGGTGATGCGGGTACGGGGATGGTGGCTACAAACAGCATAGAGGAATCCACAGGGAATATTTCAGCTGGCACTTCCGTTTTTTCCATGGTTGTACTGGAAAAACCGCTTGAAAATTATTATATGGAAATCGATGTCGTTGCGACACCTACCGGAAAACCAGTGGCAATGGTTCATTGCAACAATTTCACTTCGGATATTAATGCTTGGGCCAGCCTTTTTGCAGAAGTCTTAGAAGCTTTTGGCCATGAAGTAGATGAAGGTGAGTTGTTTACTCTACTTTTCCAAAAAGCAATGGAAGCAGATCATGATGCAGGAAAATTAATTAGTTGCAATTATTATTCAGGAGAGCCCATTACAAAATTTGATGAAGGTCGTCCGCTATTTGTTCGAATGCCTGATAGTAAGCTGACATTACCTAATTTCATGAGGACTCATATATACTCTGCTCTAGCTACCTTGAAAATTGGAATGGATTTGTTGATTGATAAAGAGAATGTGCAAATTGACTATATGTTAGGACATGGGGGGTTCTTTAAAACTGAAAAAGTAGGTCAGCAGTTAGTGGCTGATGCGCTTCAAGTCCCAGTTTCTGTCATGAGTACAGCGGGTGAGGGGGGCCCTTGGGGCATGGCTTTGTTGGCAGCCTATGCCCGAAATAATGATGGTTTATCCTTGGAAAAATTTTTGTATCAAAAGGTGTTTGTTGATGAACAGATCCACACAGTCGAACCTTCCGATACAGGGGTAGAAAGTTTTACTGCTTATATGGAACGATACCACTCTATATTAGCCATTGAACGTACAGCAATTGAGGTGTTGAAACAGGGATAGCAGAGAACTGATAAGGTGAGGAAAATTGATTTGAAGTTTAGAAAATCCCAAGCTTACAAAGCATATTACGAAAAGTCGGATCCACTTTAATAGTATTTTTATTAAACATTTTGGTATGATAAAAGGAGGGACTTGTACGTTCAACTAACTTAACTGAGGTGTCGTGATGAAAACAAAATATAGTATTGTGAAGGATTTTATCAAATCAAAAATCTTGGATGGCACTTATCAACCGCATCAAAAAATAAAATCTGAAAGTGAACTGATGAAACAATTTGGAGTCAGTCGACATACCGTGCGCTTGGCGATAGGTGACTTGGTTACAGAAGGTTGGCTGTATCGCCAACAAGGTTCAGGAACGTTTTGTGCGGATCGCAGTGCTGAAGAGAACAAGAATGCAAACACTAATAACAAAAATATTGCCATTGTGACTACGTATATTTCGGATTATATTTTCCCTTCGATTATTCGGGGTGCTGAGGCCAGGTTGAGTGAAAACGGTTATCAAGTAAGTCTTTTCAGTACAAATAATGACCATGAAAACGAAAAGGATATACTAATGAAAATACTGTCACAAAATTTTGATGGTGTCATTGTCGAGCCGACGAAAAGTGCTTATTCTAATCCAAACATTAATTTTTATTTGGAAATGGAACGGCTTGGTATTCCTTATCTCATGATTCATGCCTATTATGACGAATTAGAGCCGGTAAGAATTATTATGGACGATGAGCAAGGCGGCTATATGCAAACAGAACACTTGATCAAACTTGGACATGAAAATATTCTTGGTTTTTTTAAGGCAGATGACGCACAAGGAACGAAGCGTATGAAAGGCTACTTGAAAGCTCATCGGGAACATCAGATTCCAATTAATCCTAACAATATCATCACGTATGAAACAGAAAATAAAAGAACTGAACCTGTGGAGAAATTTAAATCATTATTAGAAAAACAGGATCAGTCTTTTACAGCGGTTGTTTGTTACAATGATGAACTGGCAATGAGTCTTTTGGAAGTTGTACGAGAGACTGGAACGCAGATACCTGATGATTTATCGATTGTTGGTTACGATGATTCATTATTTGCGGATCTGACCGAAGTGAAATTGACTTCAGTTGTCCATCCCAAAAGTAAAATGGGGGAAACAGCGGCTGACATAATTATGGAGCTCATTAAGGAAAGAAGTATTACTGATTATAAGGTCAAGTCAGTTGTGTTCACACCAGAGCTTACAATCCGCGAATCTACTAAAAAAGTCGGCAAGTTAAAGGTCAAGAATAAGTGACTTAGTAAAAACTACCCAATTGTACTGGGTGGTTTTTAAAAAAAGTTTTATTTTCTTTCATTTACTTATTGAATTGTATGAAAGAATAGAATATAATGTATGTACGTACAAGATGGGTATATTTGCCACATCTTGTACGAATAAGTTAAGCCGATCATATGGAGTGAATTTTTTGCATTCAAATGTAAGCGTTATCTATTTTAACTCTATATAAGGCATTTCAATGAAGGAGGTACATTTCATGAAGAGAGTGTTTTGGTTCCTGTCTATTTTTATGCTGGCGATTCTATTAGTTGGTTGTGGAGATGACGCTGATGGAAGCAGTTCTTCTAATGGGGATGATGAAGAGAAAAAAACCGTGGGTATTGCTATGCCTACAAAGTCTTCGCAAAGATGGGTGGACGATGGGGAGAATATGGTTGAATTGCTTGAAGAGTTGGGATATAACACCGATTTGCAATATGCCGAGGATGTTGTTGAAAACCAAGTATCACAGATTGAGAACATGATTACAAAAGGTGTTGATATTCTAGTTATTGCTTCAATTGACGGTGAAGCGCTTACGGATGTATTGGAAATGGCGAAAAACCAAGATATTCCGGTAATCGCATATGACCGATTAATTATGAACAGTGATCATGTAAGTTACTATGCTACCTTCGACAACTTTAAAGTTGGTGAATTGCAAGGCAGATACATTGAGGAGAAGTTAGGATTGGATCAAGGTGAAGAAGGGCCGTTCACCATTGAATTGTTTGCAGGGTCTCCTGACGATAATAACGCCTACTTTTTCTGGGATGGAGCAATGTCAATCTTACAACCGTATATTGATGAAGGGAAGTTAGAAGTCAGAAGCGGTCAGACGCAATTTGAACAAGGAGCAACCTTGCGCTGGGATGGCTCACTAGCACAGCAAAGAATGGATAACTTGTTAAGTGCCCATTATTCCGATACGAGGCTGGATGTTGTATATTCCCCATTCGACGGTATCAGCCGTGGCGTGATCTCTTCATTGAAGGCGGTCGGATATGGCACGGAAGATAATCCAATGCCGATTGTAACCGGACAGGATGCAGAGCTGTCTTCCATCAAATCAATTATTGCCGGTGAACAAACGCAGACTATTTTTAAAGACACAAGAGCTCTTGCTGCAAGTGCTGTAAATATGGTGGAAGCAATATTAAAAGGTGAAGAGCCAGAGATAAATGACACAGAAACCTATGACAATGGTGTCATCGTTGTTCCTTCTAATCTATTAGAACCAGTTTCAGTAGATATTGACAACTATAAAGAGGTATTGGTTGATTCAGGTTATTATTCCGAAGAAGAATTGCAGTAAGGCGTTTCGAGGCTTGCTACTGCTTTATGAATCAAAAAGTGGCGGCCTCGATCCATTTCATATTAGAGGTGTGATGAACATGTCTTCAACCATCTTGGAAATGAAAAATATAGTTAAAACGTTTCCGGGAGTAAAGGCGCTTGATAATGTTAATTTTAAGGTTACAGAAGGGGAAATCCATGCACTAATCGGAGAAAATGGTGCAGGGAAGTCGACGTTAATGAAAGTATTAAGTGGCGTTCATCCATATGGGACTTATGAAGGGGACATTGTTTTTCAAGGCGAAGTATGCGAATTCAATGATGTGAACGATAGTGAAGCTAAAGGGATTGTGATTGTCCACCAAGAATTAGCGTTGATCCCAGAGTTGTCTATCGCTGAGAATATTTTCCTTGGGAATGAAAGAAGCAAATCCGGCATTATCAATTGGTACGAAACGATTCAAGAGACGAAATCGTTATTAGACAAAGTCGGATTAAATATTGATCCAGAAGTACAAATAAAAAACTTAGGTGTAGGTCAACGACAACTTGTCGAGATTGCCAAAGCACTATCAAAAAAAGTGAAACTTTTGATTTTGGACGAACCTACAGCGGCGTTAAATGAAGAAGATACCGAAAATTTTTTGAATCTACTTTTAGAGTTCAAAAAGCAAGGAATGACGTCAATCCTTATTTCTCATAAACTAAAAGAATTGTTTAAAGTGTCAGACAGCATTACGGTTTTACGTGATGGGCAAACAGTCAGTTCATATTCGTTCAAACAAGATGAAATAAGTGAAAATAAGATTATTAAAGATATGGTAGGTCGGGATTTGACCAATCTATTTCCGGAACGTCAACATAATATTGAAGATGAAGTGGTTTTTGAAATCAAGAATTGGACCGTGTACCATCCGATGGATACAGAAAGGAAAATTATTGATTCTGTCAATTTAGAAGTCAGAAAAGGTGAAGTTGTAGGCATTGCCGGTTTAATGGGTGCTGGACGTACAGAATTGGCAATGAGTGTTTTCGGCAAATCTTATGGCAAAAAAATATCTGGACAAATCTTAATAGATGGTCAAGAGGTTGAAATAAATTCTGTAGATCAAGCGATTAAACATGGCCTATGTTATGTGTCGGAAGACCGTAAAGACTTTGGTTTGATTCTAAACGACAGTGTAAAGAACAATTTGACATTAGCCAACTTGAAAAAGGTTGCGAATAACAACATCCTTGACACGAGAAAGGAAGTCGTAGAAGCAGAATCTTTGAAAGCAAGGCTCAACATCAAAGCCCCGACAATTGAACAAAAAACGATTAATTTGAGTGGGGGAAATCAGCAGAAAGTCGTATTAGGCAAATGGATTTTCACTGAACCTGAAATTCTGATTTTGGATGAGCCGACCCGTGGAATTGATGTAGGAGCAAAATATGAAGTTTATACGATCATTAATGAACTTGCTGATCAAGGTAAAAGCGTGATATTCATTTCATCTGAATTACCGGAGTTGCTTGGCATTTGTGATCGAATTTATACATTGAGTGAAGGTCGGATAACCGGAAACATCAGTATTGATGAGGCGTCACAAGAATCCTTGATGACATATATGACGCAAAGTTGGAGGTCATAATATTGGATAAAATAAAAACTCTAATTAGCAATAACATTCAAACGTATGGAATGGTGATCGCTTTAGTCGGCATTGCCGTATTGTTCCAAATACTTACAAATGGGATTTTGTTGACTCCGCTCAATATCACCAACTTAATTATGCAAAACAGCTATATCATCATATTGGCAATCGGTATGCTCATTGTCATCATTACTGGAGAAATAGATTTGTCTGTAGGTTCGGTTGCCGCATTTGTCGGTGCTGTAGCTGGGATGTTGCTTGTAACCCATGATTTTCCTATCTGGCTCGCTATAATCCTTTGTTTGCTGATTGGTGCAATGATTGGTGCTTGGCAAGGATTTTGGGTGGCATATGTAAACATCCCCGCATTCATTGTCACTTTGGCGGGAATGTTGATTTTTCGTGGATTGACATTGGTCACGTTGCAAGGAGAAACGATCGCACCATTCCCCGATGGATTCCGTAGTCTAAGTTCTGCCTTTTTACCGGATTGGTTCGGTGGACAAGATTTTCATATTCTCACCATAGTACTCGGCATCATTTTTTCTGTGCTTTTTATATTGTATGAATTGAATTTTCGTCGCACAAATCGTAAATATAACTTGCATGTTTCTTCATTTCCATCATTTGTGACGAAACTCATCATTTTTACATTTGCTATCAATTTTTTCACTTATTCATTAGCTAGATATGCGGGCACTCCTTATATACTTCTCATTTTGATTTTATTGATTATTGGTTATACATTTGTCATGAACAGGACTGTTATTGGTCGCCATGTTTATTCTGTTGGTGGAAATGAAAATGCAGCCCGATTGTCAGGAGTAAAAACGAAAAAAATCAAATTTCTAGCTTTCGTAAACATGGGTGTTTTAGCTGCATTTGCCGGACTCGTTTTTGCCGGACGCCTGAATGCCGCTACTCCTCAAGCCGGTACTTTATTTGAGTTGGATGCAATTGCGGCCGCTGTGATAGGAGGCGCCTCATTTTCAGGTGGTGTAGGAAGAGTGTTTGGTGCCGTGATCGGTGCATTAGTAATGGGATTATTGAATAATGGAATGTCTCTCATGGGGATAGGCATCGACTGGCAACAAGCTATCAAAGGCCTTGTATTATTGCTTGCTGTGGCATTTGATGTTTTAAGTAAAAGAAGATGATTTATAAGTAAAGATCCATAACTAATCAATTTGAAATCGTCCTTTATAAATGTAAAGTTATAGACAGGACGATTTTTTTCTTATTATGATACCATGACATTATATAGTAAATGATATATCATATTAATTAATTTAATTAATATGATATAATGATATCGTAACTTACTCTTTATTGGAGGATCAGTAATGAAGCGTGGTACTTTTCAATTAATGAAGTCAGTCAATAAATCAATTGTATTAAACAAGATTCGGACGAGTGAACCGATTTCACGAGCTCAAATAGCGAAGGAGACAAAACTGACTCCCCCGACTGTCAGCAGTATTGTCCGTGAATTGATTGAACAGGAGTTGGTGGTGGAAAGTGAACTTGGAAAATCCCAAGGTGGACGAAAACCGACCATGTTATTGATCAATAAAAATGGCTATTATGTCATTGGAGTGGATGCTGGACCAAGAACAATTAAATGTGTCCTGAGCAATCTATCGGGACAACTAAAGGACCGAGCAGTCGTTTCCATCGACCCTCCACTGACGAATGAGACCTTTCTAACTTTACTTAAAGATAGTGTCAAAAAGATACTTCAGAAAGTGAGGAATCCTGAGAAAGTCCTTGGTATCGGTGTCGCAATGCACGGAGTTGTAGATTTTGAAACAGGCACTTCTTTAGTTGCCCCGATTTTACAGCTCAAAAATATTCCGATTAAAGAGGAACTTGAACGGGCATTGAATTTTGAAGTTAAAGTGGAAAACGATGCCCGTGCGATGGCTCTTGGCGAATCGTGGTTCGGTCAGCATGGACAAATTTCCAGTATGGTGGCAGTCAATATCGGCTCTGGTGTGGGAGCGGGAGTTGTAGTCGATGGTAAATTATATCATGGTGCAACGGATTTGGCTGGTGAGGTTGGCCATATGACGATCGATATGAATGGAGAGGTTTGTGAATGTGGAAATAGAGGGTGTTTGGAAGCTTATGCCTCTGCACCATCGATTGTTAAACGAGCAAACAGAAAGATGCCGAATAAAGAAATCATGTCGAGTGAAGAAATTTATCAGTCAGCGGTCAATGGCAATCAAGATTGTATTGAGATTCTTGAGGAAACCGGAAAAATTCTCGGTATTGGTTTAACGAATTTAATCCATATCATCAATCCGGAATTGATTATTTTGGGTGGTGGGGTATCAAATGCTGAAAAATTCATTCTTCCCGCGATCCAGAAGACGATTGAAGAAAAAGGCTTGACTCCTCGAGCAAAAGATACAGAGGTGCTAATTTCAAAATTGGGTGATGATGCGACAGCTCTTGGGGCCGTTGCGCTATTTCTAGTCGAATTATTCAATCCTGCATAAACGAAAAAGCTACTTTCTTTCAAAGAGAGAAAGTAGCTTTTTCAATTGGTCTATTCATTTTGGAAGGAAAATATCGTTTGTTTTTGATATTTTTCTCCTGCTTGCAATGTGATTTCCGGTAATACCGTGTGGTGTAAGGAAGCAGGGGAGCCTTGCGTTTCAAAACATACTCCTGAATACTGTTTTGAGATGCCTCCTTGCAGCTGCAAACCTTCTTCCAATGTGTTTGAGGTATACATGACTACCCCAGGTTGATTCGTTTTCACCTTCATGACTCTGCCGCTTGATTCATCTTTGACGACGATTGTTCCATCATTCAAAAGAAAATAATGGTCATAACCGTTTCCGGCGACAATATTTTGTGGGTGTTCGGATTGGATTCCTTCCGCAAGCGTCCTGCCTTGACTGAAATCAAAAGGTGTCCCTTTCACTTCCATCAGCTTCCCTGTTGGAATCAGTTCATGGTCCAATTCCAATACTCCTTCGCAATCCATCATGACGACATGTTGTTCTACCGTATCTTTCAAGTTACCGCTTAAATTGAAGTACGTATGATTCGTCAATGATATAATTGTTTTTTGGTCTGAAATGGCTTCGTAATCGATAATGAATTCGTTGTCATTCGTCAGGGTGTACTTCACAGTGACATCAAGGTTGCCAGGGTAGCCTCCATCGTTATCTGGACTGGAATGGAAAAGTTTCATTCCAATTTCGTTTTCTGTTTGGAACGGCTTTGTCTCCCATAAGACTTGATGGAAGCCGGTTGTCCCACCGTGGAGATGATGCTTTCCTTCATTTGGTATTAGCAGATACTCTTTTCCATCCAATTCAAAGGACGCTTTTTCAATCCGTCCGGCAACTCTACCGATGAGGGCTCCGAAATAGTTGGGATTATCTTCATACTGTTTATAGTCTTCATAACTTAGAACGATATTTTCCAGTTTTCCCTCTCGATTCGGCACCATCATTTTTGTGATGATGCCACCGAAATCGAGAAAACTTACGCTCATGTCATGATCATTCGTCAATGTGTATTCTGTCCATTGGTTGACTGTCTTTCTGGTTGTAAGTTGCATTAGGCATCCTTCCTATCAATGATTTAATGTATCAATGAAGCGTTTGAACGCAGTTTTCCCAGCATTTGTCTGTTTAAAGACCCCGGCATCTTCAAGAATTCTTACAAATTTTGCACCTAGTTCTTTTTGCAAAATCGCATCGGCATCTTCAGGCCGTTGAAAGGAACCGTATTTCTTTCTGATTTCTTCTGCCCACTCTTGGTGATAGGTTTCAACATGTTCAGAACGCCCGAGCAGAAATTTTTGTATATCCTCTAATTCATTTTTTAAACGTGGGGGTAAAACGGCAAGTCCCATCACTTCAATCAGACCAATGTTTTCTTTCTTAATATGGTGGACGTCTTCATGCGGATGGAAAATCCCCAACGGATATTGTTCCGTGGTGCGATTGTTTCTAAGTACGATATCCAGCTCAAATATCTCGTCACGAATTCGTGCGATCGGTGTCACCGTATTGTGCGGGGTTGCCCCGGTATACGCCCGAATATCCGCTTCTTCATCATCGTAATCTTTCCATGTTTGGAAGATATGATCCGAAGCTTCCACCAAATTTTGTTTGTTCTTCCCACGCAGGCGAATGACGGACATCGGCCAATTCAATATAGAGGCAGTGATTTCCGTAAATCCTTTCAACTCAAATTGAAAAGCGTCTTCAGCTTTCGTCATAGGAAATTCATAACGACCGGCTTGATAATGATCATGGCTTAGAATAGAACCTCCCACAATTGGCAGATCGGCGTTGGAACCGATAAAATAATGTGGAAACTTTTCAGTAAATGTGAGCAACCGTTCAAAAGCTTTTCGATCAATTTTCATATCTCGATGTTCTTCTGAAAGCAAAATGCTGTGTTCATTATAGTAGAGATAAGGTGAATATTGTAAATACCAATTTTCATCAAGCAAAGGTACTTTGATGACTCGATGATTTGCTCTCGCAGGGTATCCTGTACGTCCGACGTATCCTTCATTCTCCGGGCATAGGACGCATTTTGGATAATCGACTGTTTTTTTCAATTCCTTTTCCCGTTTGATTTGCTCTGGATCTTTTTCGGGTTTGGATAAATTGATGGTGATATCGAGTTTACCATATTTCGTATCGGCTTTGAAAGTGACGTTTTTCGAAATCCGCTTCATTTGAATGTA